>JAEXTK010000078.1 GCA_023406985.1 Spirochaetota bacterium
GCCATGGGCGCCGGAGCCGCCGGAGATGCCGGAGCCGCCGCGGGCACGGCCATCTTCGTGCACGGCTTCACCGCGAGCCGATTCAACATGCTCAAGTATGCCCGGCCTTTCCACGACCGCGGCTGGAATACCGTCGTTTACGACCTGGCCGGCCACGGAGCTACCGTCGCGCCGCGCGCCCTCTCCCGCGCCCCGTCGTTCGGTTTCTATGAGAAGGACGACCTCGCGGCGGTGGTGGCGGCCTCCCGCTCCCGGTTCTCCGGAGAAGGGCCCGTCGTCGTGGTGGGCGAGTCGATGGGGGCGGCCACCGTCCTCCAGTACGCCCCGATGGCCGCCCCGGCCGGCTCCGGCCGCGCCGACTGGGCCGTGGACGCGGTCGTCGCGGATTGCCCGTACAGCTCCGCCGCGGCGGAGCTCGACTGGCGCCTCAAGGAAGCGGGCGTACCCCGCTTCGTCGCGGGAAGCGCGGCCGGCCTCGTCTCCCTGCTCCTGTCCCGCCTCCGCGGCTTCCGGACCGCCGACGCGGCGCCGGCCCGCTCCATCCTGGAAACCGCGGTCCCGATCCTCTTCATCCACGGCGCGGACGACCGGTACGTGCCGACCGCCATGTCGCTCCGGATGGCGGAGGAGCGGCTGCTACGCGGCGCCGGGCCGACGGAACTCCTCGTGGTGGCCGGCGCCCGGCACGCCCAGAGCGTGCTCGTGGATCCGGATGCATGGTTTTCGACCGTTTTCGCCTTTATAGACCGCTATGCGCGCGGCGGCAACGATAGTTAAAAAATCGTAAACCTTTCGCCTCTTTTTTCCCGGGTGTCGCCTTGACCGCCCTCCATGGCGCCGATATAACAAAGTGCCAAGAGCATCAGCTCGGAACCGCGAGCGATCATCCTGAGGAGGAAAACGATGCGATTGGGAAAGAAAGCGATCATCGGCCTAGCCGTGCTCGCCGCCGCGACACTCTTCGTCGGCTGCCAGAAGAAGGAGGCCGGCGCCTCCGGCGAGAAGAAGCTCAAGGCGGGCTTCGTATACGTCGGGCCTATCGGCGACCTGGGCTTCACGAACGCCCACGACGTCGCTCGCGTGGAACTCGAGAAGAAGTACCCCTGGCTCGAGACCAAGTACATCGAAAGCGTACCCGAGGGCAAGGCCTCCCCGGTCATCGCCCAGTTCATCCAGGATGAGAAGGTGGACGTCGTCTTCACCTGCAGCTTCGGCTACATGGACGAGACGATCGAGGCCGGAAAGAAGTTCCCCGACAAGCTCTTCGCCCATTGCTCCGGCTACAAGCAGAGCGAGAACGTCAGCACCTATTTCGCCGACCTCTATCAGATGTACTACCTGAACGGCCTCATGGCCGGCTCCCTCACCAAGACCGGCAAGGTCGGGTACGTGGGCGCCTTCCCGATTCCGGAAGTCATCCGCCACATCAACGCCTACGCCCTCGGCGTCAAGGACGCGAACCCCAAGGCCGTCGTCGACGTCCGCTGGATCTTCTCCTGGTACGATCCCGCCAAGGCCCGCGAGGCCGCCCAGGCCCTCATCGCCTCCGGCGCCGACGCCCTCGCCTTCACCGAGGACTCCGCCTCCGTCGTGGAAGTGGGCGAGGAGAGCACGAAGGCCGGCAAGCCCGTGTACACCTTCGGCCACTACAGCCCGATGGCGGACAAGGGACCCGAGTCCCTCGTCTCCGGCCAGCTCGTGAACTGGGTCCCGCTCTACGAGAAGATCCTCACCGGCATCCACGAGGGGACCTGGAAGACCGGCGACCTCCTCTACCTGACCGCGGAAGGCGGCGCGGAGCTCGGCGGCAAGCTCGGCGAGCCCGTCAACCCGAAGTTCATCGAGCCGCTCAAGGCCTATAAGGTCAAGACCGCCGACCTCGGCGAGATCAGCACCTACGACCTCGTCATGAAGCGCCTGGAGCAGATGAAGCAGACCCCCGTCGCCTTCGAGCCTTTCACCGGTCCGATCGCGGACCAGTCCGGCACCGAGCGCTACGCGGCCGGCGCCAAGGCCACCATCCCCGAGCTCATGTCGATCAACTGGTTCGTGAAGAACGTCGTCGGCAAGCTCCCCGAATCGAACTAATCGGGTTTCGCGCGCGGCCCAGTTCGCGCAGGGCCGCCCCCTCGGGGGCGGCCTTTTAGTTTTTTCCCGCAGCCGGGCCCATAGTCCCGCGGCTGCCATCAGCGGTAAGGAGAAAGCGTAGTGGGAGCGTTCGCGGGAATCGAGATGCGCTCCATCTCGAAGAGTTTCAACGGAGCGTTCGCCAACCGCGACGTGAACTTCCATGTCCGGCCCGGCGAGATCGTCGGTCTGCTCGGGGAAAACGGCGCGGGCAAGACGACCCTCATGAACATCCTCTACGGGCTGTACCGCCCGGACGCCGGCGAGGTCCGCATCGGCAACAAGCACGTGCGGCTGGAATCCCCGCGGGACGCCATGCGGCTCGGCATCGGCATGGTGCATCAACACTTCATGCTCGTGCAGAACCACACGGTCGCGGAGAACGTCGCCCTGGGGTACGAGAAGGCTCCCTTCCTTTTCCCCTCCAAGGCGGTGGCGCGCAAGATCGAGGATTTCGGTCGCCACTTCGGCCTCCAGGTGGACCCCGCCGCGCCCGTCTGGCAGCTGTCCGCCGGCGAGCAGCAGCGCGTGGAGATCGTGAAGGCCCTCCTGTACGGCGCGGAACTCCTCATCCTGGACGAGCCGACCTCCGTCCTCACCCCGCTCGAGGCCACGGAACTCTTCGGCACCCTCAAGACGATGGCTTCCCAGGGGAAGGCCGTCGTCATCATCAGCCACAAGCTGGAGGAGATCGCCGCGGTCTGTACCCGCGTGACCATCCTCCGCAAGGGCGCGGTCGTCGGAGAGGCCGACCCCGCCGCCGTCTCCCGCGAGGATCTCGCGCGCATGATGGTCGGCCGCGACGTGGCGCTCTCCATGGAACGGGCGGATCTCCCCCGCGGGGAGAAGGTGCTGGAAGTCCGCGACCTCCACGTGGTCGGCGACCGCGGCACCGACCAGGTCCGGGGCGTCAGCTTCCGCCTCTACCGCAACGAGATCTTCGGCATCGCCGGCGTCTCGGGGAACGGCCAACGCGAACTCGTGGAGGCCATCACGGGCCTCCGCAAGCCGAAGAGCGGCAGCGTGCTCCTGGAAGGGAAGGAGACCGCCGGCGAGTCCGCCAAGGTCCTTTCGAGCCTCGGGGTGGCCCACGTCCCCGAGGAGCGCATCAAGTTCGGCATCGTGCCCAACCTCCTCATCTACGAGAACTCGGTCCTGAAGAGCCACCACCGCAAGCCCTTCTCCGACGTGGTCTTCCTGGATTACGACGTCATCCGCAACCACGCCGAGGGCATCGTGGACGGCTACAACGTCTCGGCTTCCTCCATCGATGAGCCCATGAAGAACCTTTCCGGCGGCAACATCCAGAAACTCATCATCGGCCGCGAGATCACGGGAGGGCCGGCCCTCCTCGTCGCGAGCCATCCGACCTACGGCCTGGACGTCGGCGCCACCGAATACATACGGAAGCGGCTCATCGACCGGCGGGACGCGGGAGGCGCGGTACTCCTCGTTTCGGAAGACCTCGAGGAGATCTATTCGATCTGCGACCGGGTCGCGGTCATGTACCGCGGCCGCTTCATGGGCGTGGTGCGGCCCGAGACGACACCGGTCGGGGATATCGGCCTCATGATGGCCGGCGGCAAGCAGCTTCCCCAGGAGGACCTCCCATGAGCATCCGCATGATCGAGGAGGACCGGCTCGAGCTCCCGACCCACGTCCGCGCCCTCATCCTTTTCTTCAGCCTCGCCGCGGGACTCGCCGCCATGGCCCTCATCTTCGCCGCGAGCGGCAAGAATCCCGCGGTCGGACTCTGGCGCATCTTCCGGTCGGGCTTCCTCACGAGCTACGGCATCGGCGAGACCCTGTCCCGCGCCCTGCCGCTCGCCCTGACGGGCCTCGGCCTCTGCGTCGCCTTCCACGGCCGCTTCTGGAACATCGGCGCCGAGGGCCAGATCCTCGCCGGCGCCTGCATGGCCACCTGGGTCGGTCTCGGCCTCGGGAGCTCAGAAGTCCCCGGAGCCCTCGTCATCGGCCTCATGGCGCTCGCCGGCGTCGCGGGCGGCGCCGCCTGGGGCCTCCTCGCCGCCCTCCTCCGCAACTACGCGGAGATGAACGAGACGATTTCCACGCTCATGCTGAACTACGTGCTCGCGGAGTTCGTCCGCTTCCTCATCGTCGGGCCGTGGAAGGGGAAGACGCAGCACGGCTTCCCCTATACCGATAACCTGAGCGACAAAGTCATGCTGGCGACCGTGCCCGGCACGCGCATCCCCTACCTCACGGTGGGCCTCGCCCTCCTCGCGATCGTCCTCATCTACGCCGTGCTCCGCCGGACCAAATTCGGGTACGAGATCCGGGTCCTCGGCGAGAACCGGGAGGCCGCCCGCTACGCGGGCATAGACGCCAAGAAGCTCACGGTCTTCATGATGCTCATCTCCGGCGGCCTCGCGGGCCTCGCGGGGTTCGGGGAAATAGCCGCGAACCACCGGCACATGACCTACCCGGATACCATCTCCGCGGGGTACGGATTCACCGCCATCATCGTGGCGCAACTCGCCAACCGCGATCCCCGCTGGGTGGCCGTATCGTCCATCTTCTTCGCGGGGATCATCGTCGGCGGGGATTCCATCCAGATCGCGATGGGGCTCCCCGCGGCCACGGTGCAGGTGTTCCAGGGAGTCATCCTCCTCTTCCTCATCATGAGCGAATTCTTCATGCGGAGCAGGCTGCGCCTCGTCGTCCGTAAGGCCGGGGGGCAGATCCCCGGGGAGGCCGTCCATGGATGATCTCGTCGTCACCGTGCTCCAGCGGAGCCTCGTGTTCGCCACCCCGCTCTTCATCGGAACGCTCGGGGAGATCCTCACCGAGCGGGCCGGAGTGCTCAACCTCGGCATGGAAGGCCTCGTCGCCATCGGCGCCTTCGCGGGCTTCGCCGCGACCGCCGCGTCGGGGTCGGCCTGGATCGGCATGCTCGCGGCCCTCGGCGCGGGCGCCCTCCTGGCCGCCGTCCACGCCTTCATCTCGGTGAACCTCCGCGCCAACCAGACCGTTTCGGGCCTCGCGCTCACCATGGTCGGGACGGGCGCGGCGGGCATGTGGGGCAAACCCTTCGTCGGCAGGGCGGCCGCGGAGCGCCTCGGTCCCGTGGATTTCGGCCCGCTCTCCGACCTTCCGGTCATCGGCCGCGTCCTCTTCTCCCAGGACCCCTTCTTCTACCTCGGCCTCGGCGCCGGGCTCGTGCTCTGGTTCTTCCTCTCCCACACGAGGAGCGGACTCCGGGTCCGGGCCGTCGGCGAGAATCCCAAGGCCGCCGACGCCCTCGGCGTCCGCACCGCCCTCGTGAAATGGCTCTGCGTCATGGGCGGCGGCGCCCTCGCGTCCTTCGCGGGCGCCCAGCTCTCGCTTTCCTATTCAGCCAGCTGGACGGAGAACATGTCGGGAGGCCGCGGCTGGATCATGGTCGCCCTCACCGTGTTCGCCCTCTGGAATCCGCTCCGCGCCTTCTGGGGATCCCTCCTCTTCGGCGGCATCTTCGTGCTGCAGTACCTGCTGCAGCCGATCGGCGTGCCGCCGAGCCTCTTGGCCATGCTGCCCTACCTCGCCACGCTCACCGTGCTGGCCGTGGAAGGGCTGCGCAAGGATTCCCATAGTCTATTCGCGCCCGCCATGCTGGGCGTAGCCTATAAACGGGGAGAGCGTTGATTCCATGGAAAAGCTGTTCGTGAAGTATTCGGACGTCCACAAGCTCGTGGCCAAGGCCGCGGCCGACATCGAGGCATCGCTCTGGGAGCCGGACCTCATCGTCGCCATCGCGTCGGGCGGCTTCATACCCGCGCGCATCTTCAAGACCTACCTCAAGAAGAACATCTACGTCGTCGGCCTCCAGCGCTACTTCGACGATTCCTCCCCCATCCCCGTGCCCATGAAGGTCCAGTGGATCGACGAGGTGGAACGGAAGCTATCGGGGAAGAAGATCCTGCTCGTGGACGAAGTGGACGACACGCGGATCACGCTCGCCTACTGCATCGGGGAGCTCCTCAAGAACCACCCGGCCGAAATCCGCGTCGCCGTCCTCCACCAGAAGGAGAAGCCGAAGCTGGCGTCCTATCCGGAATCCGTCAAGGTCTGCTACGAGGGGACCCGGGTGCCCGACATCTGGATCAAGTATCCCTGGGACGCCACGGATATCGAGCTGCACGAGCAGGGTAAGGAATAGCGCCCGGGCCGGCCGGAGGGCTCCGCCGCCGGCCGCCGCACCGCGTTCGGCGCGGCCGGCCGCGGCGCGCTCAGCCAATAGGAAATTCGATCGAACACCGCGTGCCCGCTCCCGGCGCCGAATCGATGCGCAGCGGGCCGCGGAGCTGGGCCGCGAGGGCCTGGATCAGGGAAAGGCCGATCCCCCCGCCGTCCGCTCCGGCGGCGGTCCCGACCCCGTCGTCGGCGACGGCGAGCGCAGCCGTTTTCTCTCCCTTCCTGAGCTCGATGGCGATGGTGCCGCGTCTCCCTTCGGGAAACGCGTGCTTGATCGCGTTCGTGATGAGCTCGTTCACGATGAGTCCGAGGGGGATGAGCTGCGTCGAGGGCAGCTCGATCCGATCCGCGTTCACCGAGAACGCGATGTTCCGCTTCCCGCCCGGCCCTTGGCGTATGCCGGCGATGACCGCGTTCAGGTAATCGCCCGCGTCGGCCCGGCTGTGGACGTCCGATTTCGACAATAATCGATAGACCGCCGCGATGGTCCTGATCCGGTCCTGCAATTCGGCGAGCGCGGCCTTCGCGGTCGCGTCCTGGACGACGTCCGCTTGCAGGGAGACGAGGCTGGAGATGAGCGCGAGGTCGTTCTTGGAGCGATGGCGGATTTCCTTGAGGAGGAGGGCGTTCACTTCCGCGCTCCGCGCGAGCTCGGAGGAGAAGAGCCCATCGATCATCCCGAGGTACCCCAGACCGATGCCCACGAACACCGCCAGGGAGGCGAGGAAGAAGAGGGCGTCCCGATTGGGGTTCCGCAGCCACGCGCCGTCGTCGCCGAGGACCCAGACGACGATGAAATGGCCCGCGTAGAGCGCCGCGAGGGCCGCGAAAGCGCCCGCGCCCCGGGAGAAAGCGGATCGCTTCGTGCCTTCCTTGGGAAACGCGAGACAGGCCCAGCCGATGATGGCGCCGATCGCGACGGTGGCGCTCGTGGTCAAGGCCCGCTTTTGGGGATCGTGGAAAACGAGGCCGAACATCGTGTCCAGCGCGATGTAGGACACGAGGACGGCGGCCAAAGCCGCGTACGGCACCCGTCTTCCGGAGAGCCCGATCGCGGCGGCCACGGCGGCGCCGATGCCGAAGGCGAGGAACAGTTTCCCGATGATGACGAAGAGTTCTCCGGGGATCGCGACCCGCACGATCAAGAGGCTATGCCCCACCAACGTCGCGGAGAAGGCGACCAGCCAATGGAGGGTCTTCTCCATCTTCGCGCGGTAGTTGACGTGGACCGCGAGCGCGGTCGCCACTAGGGCGATATCGACGAGGATGCTCGCGACGACGGCGGTCCGGATATCGAGCATGCCCAACCCTCAGCGCTCGCGCGCGGCCCGCTTTCGGGAGAACGCGGTCGCGACGGCCGCGGCTTGCCGATCCTTGGTCGCCGCGAGGAGCGCGACGCCGACGGCGGCGAACAGGAGCGCGAGGAGCGTGAGCGGAACGCCGTGGGCGAGGAGGCGCCCGCGGCCGGCGAAGGGGGCGGAGATCCGGTCGGCCAGGAGGACGACGGGGGTTACGGCGACCAGGGAGAAGAGGGCGAGCTTGAGCGCGTAGAGCGAGGAGGCCTTGAGGGCCCGCCCCACCGCGATCCGTTCGTTCTTGGCCAGGAAAGCCAGGAGGAGGACCGTGTTCACCGCGCTCGCGAGGGTGAGCGCGAGCGCGACGCCGCCCCCCTTCATGGGGCCGACCAAGAGGGCGGCCAGCGCCATGTTGACGCCGAAGGAGACGAGGCCCGCGAGGGTCGGCGATTTGGAATCGCTCTGCGCGTAGAAGGCCGGGGCCAGGATGCGGTTGAGCGCGATGAAGAAGAGGCCGGGAATATGGTACATGAAGGCCGTCGTCGTGAGGCGCACCGACGTCTCGTCGAAGCTGCGGGCCTGGAAGAGGAGTCGCACGATGCGTTCCCCCTCGGCCAGGGAGAAGAACGTGATGGGCACGGTGACCAGGGCGATGATCTCGATGGCCGAAACGAGCCGGTCGTTGTACTCGTTCCAGCGGCCGGTCTTGGCGTGGCCCGCGAGGTCCGGCAGGAGCACCGTGCCGAGGGAAACGGCGAAGACGCCCAGGATGAGTTCCTGCAGGCGGAGGGAGAACTGGAGGCTCGACACCACGCCGGGCCCCGCGTTGCCCGCGAGGGCCGTGGAGACGAGGTCGTTGAGCTGGTAGGCCGCCATGCCGACGATGGTCGGACCGATGAGGCGGAGCACCGCCCGGGTGCCCGGATTGGTGAAGGCCCGCTTGAGGCCCACGAAGGGGAACCGGTAGCCCTTCCTGAGCACGAAAGGCAGCTGGATGCCCGCCTCCAAGACGCCGCCGACCAGGACGCCGATGGCCATGGCCCGGCCGGGGTTCGCGGTGAAGGGGGAAAGGGCGAACGCGCCGCCGATGATGGCCAGGTTGAGGAGGATCGGGGCGAGCCCCGTGGGGGTGAAGACGTGTACGCCGTTGAGGATGCCCTGGAAAAAGGCCGCGATGGAGACGCAGGCGAGGTAGGGGAACATGACGCGCGTCAGGAGGACCGTCTCGTCGAACTCGGCCATGCCGAAGAGCGGCACGATGAGGGGCGTGACGGCGATGCCGATCGCCACGGCGACCGACACGAGGAAGGAGAGGAGCGTGAAGGTGGCCGAGAGGAATTCCTTCGTCTTCTCCCGATCGCCTTCGATGAGGTAGCCCTTGAAGGTCGGGATGAACGCCACCGCGATGGACCCCTCCGCGAAGAGGCGGCGGAGGAGGTTCGGGATCATGAACGCCACGGTGAACGCGTCCGAGAGCGCGGTCGTGCCCAAGAGGGCCGCCTTCACCATCTCCCGGACGAGGCCGAGTACGCGGGAACCGAGAGTGAGCAGGGAGAGGGCGGAGCCATGCCGGACCAAGGATCGTGAGGATCCCTTCTCCGCGTTGTCGTCGATCATGCGGCGAGCATAGACCGGAAAAGCGGGGCGGCGCAATCGAAATCGGAGGCCCCCGCCCGAACGAACGCTCCTCAGCCCTTCAGTACGACTCCCACCAGGTCCTGCGGCCGGTTCGTGATCACGCCGGCGCAGCCGCCCGCGATGAGCTCGGTCGCGAGCGCGGGGTCGTCCACGGTCCAGGGGACCATGGGGCGACCTCCGACCCCCGACAGGAGGGCGCGCGAAAGGGCCGTCGCCTTGTGGTGGATCGGCTTGAGGTAATCGCAGCGGGCTATCCACCGGCCTTCGCCGCGGCGGAGGTAGGCGGGCAGTTCGGAGTCGTCGCTCCAGATGATGGAAGTCGCGTACTCGGGCGCTTCCTTCTTGAAGGCCGCCAGGGTGAGCGGGTTGAAACTGGAAACCGTGATCCAGTCCCAGAGCTCTCCGGCCGCGCGGTGGTTCGAGCGGAGCGTCGCTTCCCGTTCCCGGAGGAAGCGCGCGAAGGCGCCGGGAAGGGGATCCCGGCCCCGCCTCCGGCTTTTGAGTTCGATATCGATGTAGATGCCCGGCACGAATTCGTCGAGGACTTCCGCGAGGAGGGGGATGCGCTCTCCCGCGAACTCCGCTCCGAACCAAGACCCGGCGTCCAGGGCGCGTATCTCGTCCAGGGTCGCTTCTTCCACGCGCTTGTCCAGGCCCGTCGTACGCTTGAGGTTGTCGTCATGGATCACCACGAGTTCGCCGGAGGCGCAGAGGTGGATATCCAATTCGATGCCGGGGGCGCCGACCTTGGCCGCGAGTCGGTAGGCCGCCATGGTGTTTTCCGGGGCGAGCGAGGAACAGCCCCGATGGGCGAAGAGAAGCGGCCGCGCCCGGCCGTTCAAGAGTTTGGCTCTTTTCATGGTTGTTCTCCCTTCATTTTGGCCTTGAGCGCCTCCAGCGCGGCGTCGGCAATTTGATTTCTTTCTATAATACTAATCTTTCCGGCGGCGTCCTCCGCGGCCTCGCCTGCCGCGTCGCCGCCCAGCTTGCCCGTCGCGATGAGGAGTTCCTGCTCCAGCAGGTCGGGATCGACGCTGCGTTCCCTCGCGGCGAGGCCGCCGAGCTGATGCCGCATGGACTCGATCCGGCCCCGGAGCTCGGCCTCCTCGGCGGCGATCCGCTCCGTTTCCTGCGCCAGGCGCGCGGCCTCGGCCTCGGCCGCGAGGGCGAGTTCGGTCTCCCCCTTGGACCGCGCGAGCTCCGCGCGGCCGTTCCATTTCCGCGTTTCCGCATCGAGCTCGGCGCGCTTCTTCTCGGTGAGCTTGAGTGATGCCATATGCGCCACGAGGTATTCCTTCGCCGAGGCCGTATCCATGCCGCGCAGATCGTCGGGTCTTTGGTCCATTCGCTCGCTCCTGGAATATCGATTATACGCTGAATCGTTCTTCGTGTATCGCCGCCCGATGGACCCCGCGGAGCCGGAGCGCCGCCTTGAGGTCGCGCCGGAAGAGGGGCGGGCCGCAGAGCCAGTAAGATGCCGAGTTCCATTCGAAGTCGGCCGGGGCGGAGCCGAAATAGGCGCTCACGATCCGGTCCAGCTTATCCCCGTCGAGCCGCCCGCGTTCTCCCGTCCAGAGCGGGTCATGGGAGAGGACGGGGACGAAGCGGAACCGGCTGAGGCGGGCCGCGGCGTCTTCCAGGTCGCCGAGGGCGAAGAGGTCCTCCCGCGTGCGCGCCCCCCAGAGCAGCAGGACGCGGCGCTCGCGGTCCGCGTCGGCCATGAAGCGGATCATGGAGAGGAAGGGCGCCGCGCCCATGCCGCCGGCGAGGAAGACGAACCTGCCCGTCCCCGGGGCGCGGAGGTAGCTGAATCGGCCGAAGGGGCCGACCACGCGGGCCCGCACGGGCGTCGGAGGCCCCGCGGTCTCCGCGGCGAGCAGTTTCGCCGCTCCCGACCAATCGCCCGAGTCCTTGGCCCAGAATTCCAGCCAGCGTCCCTCGGACGGCGGGGAAGCGACGGTGAAGGGGCGCGGCGAGGAGAGGGGCGGTCGCCCGGGGAAGGAGAGGAATACGTACTGGCCCGGGGCGAAGTCGGGGACGACCGCCCCGTCCCCCGCCAGGCGGATCCTGAAGACGCGGCTCGCGCTCCTCCCGCGGTCCGCGCGGTCCGCGTCCCGGACGAGCAGCCATTTTCCCCGGTCGCCCGAGAGGGCCGCGCCGAGGCGGGCGCGGAGACCCGCGACGGCGGCGGAGGCCGGGAGTCTCCTCTTCGGCGCGACGAGTCGGTAATCCTTCGCCATGTTTCCTCCGCCGCTCCATCATACCGATCGCGGAGGGAAACGGAAAGACGCGAAAGCCGGCCCCCGTACTTGCCCAGGGCAGCCGCCTTCGCTAAGCTGGGCCCATGCGTGCGATCGTCCGCCCTCGCCCGTTCTCCGGCACCTTCCGCGTCCCCGCCTCCAAGTCGCATACCATCCGCCGCCTCCTGTTCGCGTCCTTGGCCGACGGCGTCTCGGTATTGGATGATCCCTTGGATTCGCTCGACGCGCGGTCCTGCGTGGCCGCCTGCCGCGCGTTCGGCGCGGAGATCCAGGAGACGCGCAGCCCCGCGGGGGCCGCGGGGTCGAGCGCCAATCCCGTCGGCGAGGACGGCAAGCGCCTGTCGCGCTGGACGGTACGCGGCGTCGGGGTCGGCGCGGGCGGCAGGCTCGCGATACCCGAGGACGTCGTGGACGTCGGGAATTCGGGGACGACCCTCTTCCTGGCCCTCGCCGTCGCCGCCCTCTCCGAAGGGACGACCGTGTTCACGGGCGACGCCCAGATCCGGCGCAGGAGCGCGGACAAGGTGCTCGCCGCGCTGGAGGGCCTCGGCGCGACCGCCTTCTCCACGCGCCCCGGCGGCTGCGCCCCCATCGTGGTGCGCGGCCCGCTCCGCGGCGGCCGCGTGAGCCTCGAGTGCCCCACGAGCCAGTACCTTTCGGCCCTCCTCATCGCCGCCCCGCTCGCCCCGGCCGGCGTCGTCACGGAGATCGACGTTCCCCTCCTCAACGAGCGTCCGTACGTGGAGATGACCCTCTCCTACCTGGACGCCCAGGGCGTGCGCTACGAGGCGGCTGCGGATCGATCGTTCTTCCGCATAAGCGGCGGCGCCTCCTACGCGCCCATGAACGGGCACGTCCCCGGGGACTTCTCCTCCGCGGCCTTCCCCGCCTGCGCGGCGGCCGTCACGGGCGGCCCGGTGACCCTCCTCGGCCTGGACCCGGACGACACGCAGGGGGACAAGGCCGTCTTCGATATGCTCGGCCGCATGGGATGCCGCGTCGAATGGGCGGACGCCGAGGACGGCGGCCGATCGGTCACCGTGTCCCGGACGGGGCCGCTCGTGGGGGCCGACCTGGACCTCAACGCGACGCCCGACGCGCTCCCCGTCCTCGCGGCCGCCGCCTGCTACGCGGCCGGCGAGACGGGCCTCGTGAACGTGGCGAACGCGCGGATCAAGGAGACGGACCGCATCGCGGTCATGGCGGCCGAACTCCGCGCCCTGGGCGCGTCCATAGAGGAGCTCTCCGACGGCCTCATCGTCATCGGCGCCGGGGATCGCGCGCCGGCGCTCCGCGGCGGGAAGGTGCACGGCCGCGACGACCACCGCGTGGTCATGGCGCTCGCGGTCGCGGCCCTGGGCGCCGCGGGGCCGGTGCATATCGATACGGCGGAGAGCGCCGCGGTGACCTATCCGGGCTTCTTGGACTTGGTCGGCGCCGAGTTCGTCGAATAGCGCGGGATACGAGGTAGCATGAAGATCGTCATCGTCGGCGCCGGCATGGTCGGCTCCCAGCTCGCGCGGCATCTCATCCAAGAACGCGACGACGTCGTGATCGTGGAGCGGGACGAGGAGGTCGCGCGGCACGCGTCCAACCGGCTGGACTGCCTCGTGCTCCACGACGAGGGGAACAGCCTCGCCGTTCTCGAGGAGGCGGGCATCGCCAAGGCGGACGCCCTCATCTGCGTGACCGAATCCGACGAAGTCAACATGATCACCTGCGGCCTTGCCGCCTCCCGGTATCCCGAACTCCTCAAGATCGCCCGCGTGCGCAACGACGAATACGCCAAGCTGAGCGGCATGGACGAGCGCCTCCTCGGCATAGACCGGTTCGTGCACCCGGACGTGGAGGCGGCGCGGGCAGTGCTCGCCGCGATCGAGCACGGCGCCCTCGGCGACGTGCTCGCGTTCGGCGACGGCCCCTTCGAGCTCGGCTCGGTGGATGTCGGGGCGGGAAGTTCCCTCGCCGACGTCTCGGTGCGGGATTTCCGTTCCCTCGTGGGCGGCGAATGCCTCGTGACCCTCGTGGAGCGCGGGGACGAGACCATCATCCCCGACGGTTCCACGACGCTGCGGGTCGGGGATCGTTTCCACGCGCTCGCGCGGGAAGACGAGCTCGGCCGCATCTTCGAGCTGGCCGGCCGTCGGATGAAGAGCCTCCAGCGTATCGGCATCGTCGGAGGCAGCAGGATCGGCGCCCTCATCGTGGAGGGACTCCTCGGGAACGACGAAAAGAAACCTTCGATGCTCTCGCGCCTCATGCGCGTGTTCAGGCCCAAGGCGTACCGCAAGGTGGTGGTCATCGAGCGGGATTACGGGCTCTGCAAGGAGCTTTCCGCCCGATTCCCGGAGGCGCTGGTCCTCAACGAGGACATCTCGGACGAGGGCTTCGTGGCCGACGAGGGCATCGGCGACCTGGACCTCATCGTCACCGCCACGGAAAACCAGGAACTCAACATGATCGCCGCCCTCTACCTAAAATCGCGCGGCGTGGATCGGGCGGTCGCGCTCGTGAGCGGGGCGGGCTACGCCGCCATCGCCCGACGCCTCGGCGTCGACGTCGTCGTGCCGATGAAATCGGTGGTCGTGGACTCGATCCTCTCGCACCTCTTGGGGCGGGGCGTCCGCGGGGTCCATCGGGTCGGCGACGGCTCGGTGGAAATCCTGGAGATGGAACTCTGCGATACGGCGCCGGTCATCGGGACGCGCCTGGACCAGTTCAAGCTCGCCGCGGGCGGGCTCGTCATGCTCGTGACGCGGGGAACCGAGTCCTTCCTGCCCCACGGCGACTACGTGTTCGCCGCCGGCGACAAGATCGTCCTCACCGTCAAGAAAGGCGGCGAGGACGAGGCCGAGCGCCTGTTCGGTACCCGTTCATGAGGCGTCGCGTCCTCGTCCGCGTCCTGTCCTTGCTCCTCGGCATCGTCGCGCTCTCCATGCTGCCTTCGCTCGTCCTGGCGTTCGCGGAGGGCGAAGGACGGACGGTCCGCGCGTTCGCGCTGCCCATGGGCCTGGCGCTGGCCGGCGCGGCGGCCGCGGTCTTCCTGGGGCGGAAAGTAAGCGTCCGGTTCGGTCCCGCCGACGGCTTCCTGCTCGTTTCCCTCGCCTGGATCCTGACGTGTTTCTTCGGCGCCGTCCCCTTCGTCCTCTCGGGCTACCTGCCGAACTGGTCCGAGGCCGTCTTCGAGACCGTCTCCGGCTTCACGACCACCGGCGCGTCCGTCTTCACCGATATCGAAGCGGTGCCGCGCTCCGTCACCTTCTGGCGGGCGATGACTCATTGGCTCGGGGGCATGGGCATCGTCGTGCTCACCGTCGCCCTCCTGCCCCTGCTCGGCGTCGGCGGCTTCCAGCTCGTGAAGGCCGAGGCGCCGGGACCCGAGAAGGACAAGATGACCCCGAAAGTGGGGGAGACCGCCAAGATCCTCTGGATCATCTACCTGGCCCTCACCGCCCTCCAGATCGCCCTGCTCATGCTGGGCGGCATGGATTGGTTCGAAGCGACGACCCACGCCTTCGCGACCATGGCCACCGGCGGCTTCGGCATCAAGAACGCGAGCGTCGGGTACTACGATTCGGCCTGGATAGACGGCGTCTGCACGACCTTCATGGTGATCGCCGGCGCCAACTTCAGCCTCTACTATCGGGTCCTCCAGGGGAAGGTCCGCGACCTCTTCACCAACTCCGAATTCCGCGCTTACCTCGGCGTGTTCTTCATCTCTTCCTTGGCCATCGCGATCGCGCTCCTCCCGACGTACGGTTCCTTCGGCAAAGCGTTCAGGTACGCGAGCTTCCAGTCGTCCTCCATCCTGACCACGACCGGATTCGCCACCGCGAACTTCGACCAATGGCCCGAGTTCGCCAAGATGGTGCTCGTGATCCTCATGCTCATCGGCGGCTGTTCCGGTTCCACCGCGGGCGGCATCAAGGTGGTGCGGCACGTCGTGCTCTGGAAACAGGCGGGCAACGAGATGCGGCGCCTCCTGTATCCGCGGGGCGTCTTCAGCGTCCGGCTCAACGGCAAGGTGGGCCGCAAGGACGTCGTCTACGGCGTGGCGGGTTTCGTCTTCGTGTACCTCGCCCTCATCTTCGGCGTGGCCCTCGTGGTCGCGAGTTCGGGCGCCGACGTGGTCACGTCCCTCACCGGATCCCTCGCCACGGTCGGCAACATCGGTCCCGGCCTCGGCGCGGTCGGCCCGACCATGAACTACGCGGCCTTCCCGGACTACGTGACCTGGGTCTATTCCTTCGGCATGCTCGCGGGCCGCCTGGAGCTCTGGACCCTCTTCATCCTCTTCAAGCGCGAATTCTGGCGGATCTGAGCCGGGCTCCGCGGAATTCTCCGGTCGCCTTGCCGCTCGCGGCTTCTCTTCGATATAATGGCGGCCTCATGGACAACAAGAACCTGCATTGGGCCGACCAGACCGCGGAGAAGATCATCCGCGAGAAGGGCGAAAAGGAACTCTACACCTGCGCTTCGGGCATCACGCCGTCCGGCACGGTGCATATCGGTAACTTCCGCGAGATCATCTCGGTGGACCTCGTCGTGCGCGCGCTCCGCGACATGGGCAAGAAGGTCCGCTTCATCTATTCCTGGGACGATTACGACGTCTTCCGCAAGGTTCCGCTCAACATGCCGGAACAGGAGATGCTCGCTCGACACCTGCGCTTCCCCATCACCATGGTGCCCGATCCCTGGGGCCGGGACGAGAGCTACGCCCGCCACCATGAGGTGGATGTCGAAAGCATCCTCCCCGCCGTCGGCATCGCGCCCGAATTCCTCTATCAGTCCAAGCGCTACCGCTCGTCGATGTACGCGGAGGGCATGAAGAAAGCCCTGGAACATCGAGCCGAGCTCGTGAAGATCCTGGACAAGTACCGGGACGAAGAGCACAAGATCCAGGGCGAATGGTGGCCGATCTCGGTGTTCTGCGACGCGTGCAACCGGGATACCACCGAGATCGAAGGTTGGGACGGGGAGTGGGGCGTCGCCTACCGCTGCGAGTGCGGCCACAAGGAAACGGTGGACCTCCGCACCTCCAAGGGCGTGAAGCTCGGGTGGCGCGTGGATTGGCCGATGCGCTGGAACTACGAGCAAGTCGATTTCGAGCCCGCGGGCAAGGACCACCACAGCCAGGGCGGCTCCTGGGACACGGCAAAGCACGTCTGCAAGGACGTGTACGGCTGGGACGCGCCGGTGACCTTCCGCTACGACTTCATCGGCATCAAGGGCACGCCGGGCAAGATGTCCAGCTCCAAGGGCAAGGTCGTGGACCTCTACGACATCCTCCGCGTCTACACCCCCGAGCTGGCGCGCTACCTCTTCGCCGGGACGAGGCCCAACACGGAGTTCTCCATCTCCTTCGATCTGGATGTCATCAAGATCTACGAGGACTACGACAAGACCGAGCGCATCGCCTGGGGCGTGGAGAAAGCCAAGGACGAGGAAACCTACGCGCGCGAGCGGCGTATCTATGAACTCTCGCAGGTAGCCGGCATGCCGAGCCGGATCTCCTATCCCGTTTCCTTCCGGCACCTCACTACGCTCGTCCAGATTTTCGACGGCGACGTGGATCGGACGGTCGCGTCCCTTTCTGGAGTGGAGAAGGATCAGGTCGATCGGCTCAAGGCGAAGTGCGAATGCGCCAAGTATTGGGTGGCCGAGTGCGCGCCCGAGGATTACCGCTTCCAGCTGCGCGGTCCCGGCGAGCGCGCCGAACTGTCCGGAGAGGAGCGCGCGGCGGTCGCCGCGCTCCGGGACGAAGTCGTGGCGAAGGTGGAATCGTTCGCGGACGACAAGAGCTGCGCCGAAGCCATCTACGCCGTGGCCGGTTCGTGCGGGATGGAGGGCAAGGCCCTCTTCCGCATCGCCTACCAGGCCCTCGTCGCCAAGGACCAGGGACCGCGCCTCGCGAGCTTCCTCAGGACCATCGACAAAGCCCGCCTCCTCGCCATCCTGAGCGCGTACTGATAACGAAAAAAACCGGTCATTCGTCGATTCCGCTCGACGCGTGACCGGTTTTCCTCGGAGCGGCCGGTCCGCGGCGGCGTTCCGTCGACGCGGTTCCGAAGCCGTCCCCCTTCCTCGCCGATCATCGCGCCCGTCCTGAACGTTCACGTCGACAAAAAACAGCCCGATCGTCATCCATGAGCGCGATTTTCCCGCCGCCATCCTGCCGATTTCGCTCAAATCGAGCGGACGAGGGGGTGGAAGGAAGGGCATAATTCGGTATTTTTGGATCGGTATAAGGGCGTATAATGGCATGTGGTGCGGTATACCGCAAAATCTCCATTCTTGTAACTTGTTGCAATATAAGAAAAAAACTTGACACCTCTTCACAGCGGTTGATATACTCAGTCCAAAAGAAGGGCGATGTAGCAGCCGTTGGTCGCTACCCTTCAAGTGAGATAGGAGGATCTGGAATGAAGAAATTAGTTTCGGTACTTTTTGCGTTGCTGCTCGTCGGCAGCTTCGCGTTCGCCGCTGACCCGGGCATTTCTTTCGGTGGCTGGGGACGCATGCTTTTCAACGCGACCTCTGGCGGCGCGGATGTTGATGACAACATGACCTCCATGGGCCCGAGCTGGGCGGCCGGTGGCCGCGTGAAGTTCTCCGTAGCCGGAAACTCCGATAACGTCGGCTTCCTCACCGAAGTCGGCTCCAACGGCGACGGCAAGATTTTCGTGACCGACAATGCGAAGATCTGGGTGAAGTTCAACGAGATGTTCACGGTCCAGGCCGGACGCATCAAGCAGGACGTCCTCCGCGGTAAGGTCGGCGATGACGCCTTCTACGGCGACCCCGACGCGGTCTTCCAGCGCTTCTATCCGAACGCCGGTCTCCTCCTCGACGTTACCCCGGCTGAGGGTGTCTACATCGGCGCCGCGATCGATGCCAAGGAAGGTGCCGCGTACGAGCGCACCACCGAGAACGCTTTCAAGGCTATCCAGCTCGGCGCCGGCTACGTGATCGCCGATCTCGGCCATCTCCGCGCCCAGTACATCGGTAACGTCGACGACGCTGCCAAGTACATCAACGTGGCGTTCGCCTACACCGCGATGGAAGGCCTCCTCGTGGACGCCGGCCTCAAGTACCAGACCGAGGATAAGGCTGGCCAGAGCACCGTCCAGATCGATTCTTCCTACAACAAGGACGCCCTCGGCCTCATCGTCCGCCTCGGCGCCAGCTTCGGCGAGGACAAAGACGGCGACGACCTTGGCTACTCCGCTTCTTGGGACCTGAACTACGCGGTGGCCGCTCCCCTGAGCGTCGGCTTCGAAGGCGGGATGTCCATGCGCGGCGATGACAGCCTTAAGCTCAGCGTCCTTCCCTACGGCAAGGCCGGTTACGGCAACGGCTACCTCAAGGCCGGATTCCAGTACATCTCCCTGGGGAAGGCTGTCGGCGACACCACCCTCTGGTCCCTCCCGATCGTCCTCGAGTACTGGTTCTAATTCTCCCATCGCTTAGTTGATATCTTATCAACGGAGCGCCCCCCGGAATTCCGGGGGGCGCTTTTTCATGGAGGCTGGAGATTATGCGGAAAGGGATATATGCGGCGTGCGCCGCCATCGCGCTGTTCGGTTCCTGCGCGGGAACCCCAAACCCGGTAAGCTACAAGACGTTCAAGGTAGCTGAGGCCGAGCCCTTTGAGGTCGGACTATTCAAATACGGCGATAAGTCCCTTTTTGGCTCGGACGTAAACCAATCTGAATCGGTCGTTTTCTTTGAGCCGCGGACCAATACCGTCCGTTTCGAATTTAGATCGCACGGAGTGAAGTACCGCGTCAGGATGCCGGAGACTATGAGGTCCGCCGTCATAAAGGCGGTCGCTGAGTATCGTAAGAATTTCGACGAGCGCAGCTTGAATATCAGCGCGAAGGGAACGCAGAAAAATTACGGTAGGGAAGTCGTCCGGATAGAGTGGGGCGTCACGGATTACAAAGCTGAGGGGGAGACGCTCGTCGAGCTCGGGTATCTCTTCGTCGATAGGAAAACGCCTTACTTCACGTTGACCTTCCAAAAGGGAAAGAACCAGGGGCGTACGGTCGACGGCGGCGAATCGGACGAGTATTCGCCCATAACCGCCCTGTACTTCACGAAGGCTCAGGCAACGAATTTCGCTGAAGTGCTCCTTCAAGAGAATCTTTTAGAAAAGATGAAGGGACGGGAAATAACCCCGGGTGAACACCAAGGGGATGTATACTGAGTTCTGATTCTCAGAACCGCATCCCGACCCCGAAGGCCCCTCGCCAGAGGCCCGTCTCCGCGTTCCACGCGGCCCCGAGGTCCACGGCCGGGATGGCGATCTTGGATAGATAGAGCCTGACGCCCAAGGCGATGCCTTGGGCGAAGACGGTGCCCGCGAGCGGAGCGTCCGCCAGGGCCATCTGGTACGCGGCCAGGGCGGAGACGGTCGCGGCCCGGAAACCGAAGACGCGCGCCTCCAGGCCCGCGGAAAAGCCGGCGAGGGATTCCGCGCGGAATTTCGTCGGAAGGATGGAGACGGCAGCGGCGGCCGGGCCTTCGGCGAGGGCGATCGGCGCCTCGGGGGCGGCGAACGCGCCGGCGCGCATGACGGCGCGGAGACCGGGAAAAAAGGGGCGTTCGTAACCGATCCGCCCTTCGGCCCACGCGAATCCTTCGCCGACGAGGCCGAACGCGTAACCTGCCTTCGATTCCGCGCTCCGCTCCGACAAGAAGACGCCGTCCCATTCGGCATCGCGCGCGGAGAGCCCGATGGAGACGGGGACGACGCGGGCGGCAGCTACCTCGCCGTCCTCCACCGCGCGCTCGCGAAAACCGAGGCCTGTCTCGACCGCGACGGTTTCTCCGAGGTTCCGTCTGAGCGTGAAGGCGGCGTCCAAGGCGGCCGCGTCATAGGAGATGAGTTCGCGCTCGCGGTCGTCCTCCACGTTCGTCTCCGCGACGGCTCCCACCAGCACGGCGGTCCAGCCGAACGAGGAGCGGTTGATCGGAGTCTTGGTGTACGTGAGGACACCCATCCACCCCGCGCTTTGGTACAGCCCGACCGCGACGGCCTTGTCGTTCAGCCCGAACGCGTTCGCGTCGATGAGGCCGAAACCGCCGATCAAGCCTTCCGAGGTGTAGGCGAAGATCGGTAGCGGCACGATGGAGAGCTTCTCCTCGACCGAAACGACGAGCGTCGGATTCGTGGGGTCGGCATTTTCGAGGGACACCTCGATCTCGTCGAAGAGTCCCATTTCGACGAGCGCCGCCTCGACCTCGTCCACATCGATGTCGCTCGCGGGCCGGCCGATGAATCGAGCCAAGATCCGTTCAAGGACGATGGGCCTGGTCCGCTTCAGCCCCCGGACGGACAGGGCGGTTACGGGTCGATCTCCGACTCCGACGATTCGGGCCCTTTCGGCGGCAGGCTCGTTCGATCGGGGGAGGACGGCAGGGCCATCCTGGGCGGGCAAGAAGGGGACGGCAACGAAAAAGGCCGCCGTGAAGACGGCGGCCGAAAGCATGCAAAGGCTCTTTCTTTGCGGCGACATGATAGGAGAATATAACGCTTTAGACGCGGACCATCCAACCTTTCGCGTCGCTCACGGTTCCGTATTGGATGCCCTTGAGGACGTCCCGGAGTTCGGCCGAAAGTTCGCCGACCTTTCCGCCGTTGAAGACGGCCTTCTTTCCCAGGTGAGTGAGGGACTCTATGGGGGTGACGCCGGCGGCGGTACCGGTGACGAAGCATTCGGCGCCGTCGGCGAGGGCTTCCTCGATGGAGATGTCCCGCTCGCTCACCTTGACGCCGCGGTCCCTGGCCAGCTCGATGACGCTGGACCGGGTGATTCCGGGGAGGATGGTGTCTCCGAGCGCGGGGGTGACGAGTTCGCCCGACTTGAGACGCACGAAGATGTTGCAGGACGAGCCTTCCTGGAGGTATTTCCCTTCCTTCGCGTCGAGGAAAACGCATTCCATGTATCCGGCGGCGTTCGCTTCTTTCTTGGCCAGGGTGGAGATGACGTAGTTGGAGGCCGCCTTGATCCAGCCGGTCCCGCGCGGCGTGGCGCGGATGCGGTCGGTGGTGACGGCCGCGGAGGTCCCCGCGGAGAAGTACGCGCTCACCGGCGTGGTGATCACCATCACCCACGGATTATGGGAGGGCGCGACGCCGATGCCGCCTTCCGCGTAGGTGAACGGCCGGATGTAGACCGAATCGGCGGTCATGAAGGAGTCCTTCTCCCACTTGGGATCGTAGGACGGGCGGAAGCCGAGGCCGGCGTTCCGGCGGACCGCTTCCACGCAGGCGCTCACGAAGAGCTTCTCGGGAAACGCGGGCATGAGGAGGCCTTCCATGGACTTGGCGAAACGCGCGGCGTTGCGGTCGGGGCGGAAGATGGCGAGTCCGCCGTCTTTCTGCGGGAGGGCCTTGAGCCCCTCGAAGCAACCGAGGCCGTACTGGGTGGTGAAGTTGACGAGGGGCATATCGGCGTAGCTGTTGCGCGACTCGGCCAGCGCGTCCCGCTCCGCCTCTCCCATCTTGGCCTCTTCCGCGGGGCTCCGATGCGGTTTCTCGAGCCACTCCGTTTTCCATGAGGATGCGGCATATTTCGCCCGGTAGACGACCGGATACGTGTTGAGTGAAAAGGCCATGAGGTCCTCCCGTGGTTTGTGTGGGGAGAGGATACCACGGCGGAAGCGGGGGAACAAGGACGATCGGAAGAAACGCGCCGGCGCTCCGGTTGACCGCCGTCCCCGCGAAACGTAGAATAGCACCCATGGCTCTCAACTGCGGTATCGTCGGACTCCCGAACGTCGGCAAGTCCACCATCTTTTCGGCCTTGACCTCCGCCCCGGCCGAGGCGGCGAATTATCCCTTCTGCACGATCAACCCGAACGTCGGCATCGTGGACGTCCCCGACGCGCGGCTCCGCAAGCTCGCGGAGATCTTCAAGCCCAAGCGCGTGGTACCGGCTACCGTGGAATTCGTCGATATCGCCGGTCTCGTCAAGGGCGCGTCGCAGGGCGAAGGGCTCGGCAACCAGTTCCTTTCCCATATCCGGGAAGTGGGCGTGATCGCGCAGGTCGTCCGCTGCTTCGAGGATCCCGACATCATCCACGTCTCCAACAAGGTGGATCCCGAATCGGATATAGAGACCATCAACGTGGAACTCGCCCTGGCCGACCTGGACACGGTCCAGAAGCGATTGGATCGGGCCCAGCGCGCGTTCAAGGTCCAGGCGAAGGACCAGCAGAAGATCGCCGAAGCCGCGATCTCCGCGTGCGCCAAGCTCACCGAGGCCCTGCAGCAGGGGAAGCCCGCCCGCTCCGTCCCCCTCACCGACGACGAGAAGGCCGCCATGACCGAGAGCCAGCTCATCACCATGAAGCCGCAGCTCTACGTCTGCAACGTGGACGAGGAGGGCATGCGGTCGGGTAACCGCCACGTCGACTTCGTGAAAGCCCGCGCCGCCGCCGAGGGTTCCGAAGCCGTGGTCATCTGCGGCAAATTCGAAGCGGAGCTCTCCGACCTGGAGAGCGAAGAGGAACGGCTCGCCTTCCTCGCCGAGATCGGCCTGTCCGAGTCCGGTCTTTCGGCGCTCATCCACGCGGCGTATCGGCTGCTCGGCCTCAGGACCTTCTTCACCGCCGGCGAAGACGAGTGCCGCGCCTGGACCATCCACTCCGGCGACGTCGCCCCCAAGGCCGCGGGCGTCATCCACACGGACTTCGAGAAGGGCTTCATCAAAGCCGAGACCTACGCCTACGAGGATCTCCTGGCCTACGGCTCGGAGGCGAAGATCAAGGAAGCCGGCAAATACCGAATCGAAGGAAAAGACTACGTCGTCAGGGATGGGGATGTAATGTTCTTCAAGTTCAACGTGTAAGGAAAAAATATGAATCCGACGCGAGAGGATGCGGCGGCGCTCTGGCGGGCGCACAACGACGACGAGGCGCTGTGGCGCCACGCCCTTTCGGTGGAGGCGGCCATGCGCCACTTCGCGGTCAAGGCCGGAGAGGACCCGAACGTTTGGGGGATCGCCGGCTTGATCCATGACCTGGACTGGGGCAGATACCCGACCGAACACTGCGTCGCCGGCCGGCGGATCATGGCCGCGGCCGACTGGCCGGAACTCTATATCCGCGCGATGGAGAGCCACGGCTGGGGCCTCTGCACCGACGTGGAGCCCAAGACGGCTTTGGAGAAGACCCTCTACGCCGTGGACGAGCTCACCGGCTTCATCACCGCGTGCGCCCTCGTCCGTCCGTCCAAGAGCCTCTCGGACCTGGAAACGAAATCCGTCAAGAAGAAGTGGAAGACCCTCGCCTTCGCTTCCGGCGTGAATCGGGATGTGGTGGAGAAGGGGGCCGCGATGCTCGGCATGGAGCTGGATACCCTCATCGGCGAGACGATCCTCGCTATGCGGACCGTCGGCGCGGAGATCGGCCTGCCCTGAGACCTTCGCGCCGCGCGATGAGGGCCATGAGGACAGAGGCGAGGAGCGCGAGGCCCGCCACGGCCGGCCAGACGGCGCGGCTGCCGAAGCGGGAAGCGTAGGCTCCGGACGCGACGGGCGCGAGCGTGGCGCCCCAGCCCGTGATGAACATGACGAAGGCGTTCACCCTACCGCGGTGCGAGCACGGCGATAGGGAGGCGATGAAGACCTGGGCGTTCGTGGCGGACACGATCTCTCCGATGGTCCAGATCGCCGTGGACGCGAGCACCGCGGCGGCGGACGAACAGAAGAACAGGAGCCCGAATCCGACGGCATAGAAGAGGGCAGCGACGGCCATGTTCACGCTCGATCTCGCCCGCGCGAGCAGGGTCGTGACGAGGGCGGTGAGCAGCACGACCGTGAGCCCGTTCGTGGTCATGACCATCCCGTAGACGGCGGGCCCGCGCGATCCGAGCGCATCGTTGAGGAAGACCGGCAGGCCGAAGAGGTGCTGCTGGTACACGAAATTCATCAAGAAATTCACCGCGGCGAAGGCGATGAGGATGGGGCGCTCCCGCAGGATACCGAGGAGCGAACCTCCGGTCTTCGCCTCGTCCACGGGCGGTTCGGCGTCGTCGCACGCCTCAGCGCACGCGCCGTCGCTCGCGCCGTCGCACGCGTCGGCGTCCGGCTCCGCCGGGAGGGAGTCTTCTCCCGCGCCGGGGCCGGCCTCCGCCGGCCGCGTAACCTTCGCGCCGAAGATGAGGATGGCCGAGACGGCGGCGAGCGAGACCGCGTTGCCGATGAACATATACGAGGCGTGGGCGTTGAAGAGGTAACCCGCCATGATGGGGCCCAGGGAAAAGCCGATATTGTTACCCCAATAGAGGAGGGCGTACGCGCGCTTCCTGCTCTCCGCGGGGGCGATGTCCGCCACGAGCGCGTTGAATACGGGCCAGGAGGCCTGGAGGAGCACGTACGAGATCGCGATGAGGAGCGGCACGATCGGCACGAGGCCGAGGACGGCGCAGAGGCCGAGCAGCAGCGCGGCGGCTATCTGGAGGGCGGCGATGGTGCGCTTGCGGCCGAAGGCATCCGCGATCTTGCCGCCGGCGAGAATGGCGAGGCCGGCGGCGAAGGCGGCCGTGGACATGAACGCTCCGGCCGCCGTCTTGGAGTATCCCAGCTTGACCGTGAGGAGCATGGTGAGGAAGGGGAAGACGAAGTTGCCCATCGAATTGATGAGGCGGACGAAAAAAAGCGCGCGGATAGCGCGCGGCAGCGGGGGGCGGGCCTGGGGCACGGACATGGCGTTGGATTCTATACGTCGGGGCGAGGCGACGCTAGCCCTGCGTTTACGTTACCGCATCCTCCGCTTGACGCGGGAGGACGGAGCGGGCAGAATGTCGACGGAGATAGTCATGGTTGATCCTGCGGCCTTACAGAAATACTCGCTCTTCGGCGGACTCACGGTGGAGCAGATCGAATCGATCCGTCCCCTGCTCGGTCAGGAGGGCTACGCCGCGGGCGAGGCGATCATCAACGAGGGCGACGCGAACGACCGGATTCGCTTCGTCATGGAAGGCCGCGTCGCGGTTTCCCGCTCCGGCCGCCTCATCATCGAGATCGGGGAAGGCGAGACGTTCGGGGAGATGGAAGTCTTGGACGTCATGCCGTCGGTGGCCTCCGTCAGGGCCACGGCGGCGACCCTCGTCGCCACCATTTCCAATAAGGCGCTCCGCGAGATGTACAAGATCGACGCGCGCGTGTTCGCGCTCATCATCATGAACCTGGCGCGGGACCTTTCGCGCCGCCTCCGCCGCATGGACGAGTTGGCCTGCGCCAATCAGCCAGCCGAGGCGACTTCCGCCGGCGCGGTCTCCCGCTAATCCCCTTCCTTCGCGACCCTTCGGCTCCGCCGCGCTGCATACCAGAACAGAAGTCCGATCGGAACGAGCAGGCCTACCGCGACCAGGTTTCCCCGGAACAGTTCGAAGATCCACCAGCGGAGGGGATTGCCCCCGTCCGTGAACGAGCTCACGGTGACCGCGCCCGCCGACTCCAAGGCGCCGGCTTTCGCCGCGAGTTCCGTGATGAGGGGCGCGATGCGCGTCGCGACCAAGAGGAAGGCGACGATGACCGGGACCGCCGCGATCACGGCGCGGAAGACGTTACCTCCGCAGACGATCGTGATGACCGACAGGATGGACATGAGGTTCGGGAGGTCTCCGGCGGGGAGCACCTTGTTGCCCGGCAGGATGAAGGCGATGAGGAGGCTGAGGGGCATGAGCGCCAAGCCGGTCACGACCACCGACGCGTTCGTCATGAGGAAGCCGGTGTCCATGGAGATGAGGATGCGCCGCCCCCCGAACAGCGGGGCGAGCCGCTTCTGGACCGCGAGCGAGATGGCTCCGGTGCCCTCTCCAATGATCCCGCCGCAGCGCGGCAGCACGAACATGACCGCCGCGATCTTGACGGCGAGCTCGGCGGTCTCCTTCACCCGGTAGCCGGCGAGGAAGCCGAGCAAAAGCCCGAGCGCGAAACCGACGATCATGGGGTCGCCGGCTTTGGCCCATCGGGAAGATCCGCGGGAGGGATCCCACTTGAGGGACCGGATGCCCGGAATGGAGTCCAGGACGCGGTCCACGAGCGCCGCCCACGGCAAGAACCCGGAAACGGTCAACGGACTCACGGCGATGCCTTCGACCCCCGTCTCTCGCTTCACGTAGGGCGCCGACCATTCGGTGGTCTTGATCACGAGCACGGCGGAGAAGGCCGCGCCGGCCAGCGCGAAAACGGGATGGACGCCGACGGCGAGCAGCATGGAGGCGATGAGCGCAAAGTGCCAATAATTCCAAATGTCGATGTAGAGCACCGTGGTGGTTTTGAGGACCAGCATCGCGATGTTGATGCCGATCACGAGGAGGATGACCACCGGCGCGATCCAGGATGACCACGTGATCGCGGCGAGGGGCGGCCAGCCCGCGTCCACCACGGGGAAGTCCAGGCCGCGCGAGGCGACCATCGACGCTATGGCGGGACGGAGCATGCCGAGGAAGGCGTCGAAGATCATGAAGATGCCCGCGAATCCCGCGCCGATCTTCAGGGCGTTCGCGAAGGCGGCGCCGGGCCGCATGCGCGCCGTAGCCGCGATGAGGAGGAAGATCACGGGGAGCATGACGAAGGCTTTGAATTCGAAGAACCAAGCGATGAACGTTGCGATGGCTTCCATGGGCGAATGATAGAGCGAAGCGCGCTTTTTTACCAGAGAGGGTCGCCGGCGGGAATGAGGCGCCGGCGACCAGGAGGCCGATCATTCTTTTTCGGATAGGATGAACAATTTGATGCCGTCGCTGGGGAAGCGTGCCTTTATTCCGGCCATGACCGCTTCCACCGTGCGGGAGTCCTCGTCGTCCACGTAGGCGATGATGAGGAAGTTCTCTTCCGGCCAAGTGGGCGTTCCCAGGCGCCGGCGTTGCCTGCCGCGGCCGTGGACCACCGGCACGAGGGTGTAGAAGAAGTCGGGGATAGCGGATTCCAACCCGTCTATGACTTCGTCCTGTACGGAACGGTTGGCGATCAATTCGATCCGCTTCATTTGTTTTGCTCCTTGGCGACGTGCTTGCGGTTGACGAACGAATACATGACCGGGATGAAGAACAGGGTGATGAGGGTGGAGGAGGTCAGCCCACCGATGACCGTGAGCCCGATGGGCTGTACCATCGTGGCTCCCCGGCTCGGGAAGAAGGCCATCGGAACCAAGCCGAAGATGGTCGTCAGCGTGGTCATGAGCACGGGACGGAGCCGCGATCCTCCGGCCGCCGCGCAGGCCTCACGCACGGACATACCGCGGTTCACCAGGAGATTCGTGTAGTCGACGAGCACGATGCCGTTGTTGACGACGATGCCCACCAACATGACGATGCCGATGATGGAAAACATGCTGATCGATTGCCCCGAGATGAGGTAAATGCCCACCACGCCGATCATCATGAGCGGGATGGTGAAAAGATTGATGAAGGGATCGCTGAACGATTCGTACTGGCCGGCCATGACGGCATAGACCAGCATGATCGCGAGCGCGCCTATTATCGCGTAGAGCCAAATCTGCTTGACGATGCTGGCCCACTGGCCTTCATAGGAAATGGTGATCCCTTCGGGGATGACGTAGTTATCCGCGATCGCCCGCTTGATCTCCGCCTCCACCTTGTCGGCGCGGCTACCCCGCGCGATGTCGGCCGTAAGGTGGATCACGCGGGCCTGGTCCTCCCGGTTGATGCTGACCGGGCCCGTACCCTTCCTGACGGTAGCCAAGTTGGAAAGAGAGACGAGGGAACCCACGCTCGATTTGAGGAAGATTCGCTGGAGGTCCGGAATCTTGAGCCGGTCCTCTTCCTGGAGCATGAGGGAGACGTAATACTCGTTGCCGTCTTCGCGGTAGATGGTCGCGGTCTTACCGGCTATGGCCGCGCTGACCTCGTTCGCGATGGCGGATACCGGAATGCCGAACGAGTAGGCGCGGTCGCGGTCGATGACGACCTCGACCTCGGGGAGGCCCTCCTCCATGTCTATGGTCGGATCGATAACCGAGGGGACCTTCGCCGCGATGAGGTCGAGGATGTCGTTCGCGGCCGCGAGACCTTCGTCCAGGTCTTCGATCTTCAGAACCAGGTCTATGGCTTGCCCGCCCGCGATCTGTTCGCCGCGGCCCGTGCTGAAAGCCAGGGTGGCGTTCGGGAAATCCTGGAAGTGGGCGCGGAGCTTGGCCTTGATGTCCTCGCTCCGGTCCGCGTCGGGGTCCTCGCCATCGGCTTTTACCGTGAGCTGGCCTTTGTACGTGGCCGCGGACGAGGAGCCGAAGCCCGTGGTGCTGCCGATGTTGACGATGAGATTCTTGACCCCGACGAGGTCCTCCTGCGCCACGGCCTGGAGCTGCTCCATGACCGCCTTGGTGTCCTCGTAGCGGGTGCCGAGCGGTAGGGTCACGTTGAGGGTGACCGAGTCCTCGTGCATGGGAGGCGTGAAGATGACGTTCATTTTTCCCATCGCCAGGACGCTGCCGGCGAACGCCGCGATCACGACCACGGTCGTGGCCGGACGATGTTTCATCACGAACGCCAGGGCGCGATCGTACGCCGCGTACAGCCCTTCGAACGCGTTGTTGATCGCGGTGTCGACGCGGGCGATGAGCTTGTTTCTGAGCGGCTTCTGGGTACGCGTTTGGATGACGAGGTAGCGGCTCGCGAGCACGGGGACCAGGAAGATGGCGACTATGAGGCTCGCCAGCAGGGAGATGACGATCGTGAAGGTCAGCTCCTGGAACATCGCGCCGATCATTTCGAGTTTGTTCTTGTAGAGGTAGATCGGCAGGAACACGACGACCGTGGTCAGGGTGGATGAGGTGATGGCCGCGATCATCTCCTGGCTGCCGAGTATGGCCGCCACGTCGGGTTTTACCCCGCGCTCTCGGTAGTTGTAGATATTCTCGGAAACGACGATGGACGCGTCCACGATCATGCCGACGCCGAGGAGCAGGCCCGTGAGGGTCATCATGTTGAGCGTGATGCCCGCAAGGTGCATCGCGAGCAAGGTGATCAACACGGAGAAGGGGATGGAAATGCCGACGATGAGCGTGGTGTTCCAGGTTCTGAGGAAGACGAACAACACCGCCATGGTCAGGACCGCCCCCTGGAGCAGGGATGAGACGATCTCCGATATCGTGTCCCGGATCTGGTCGGTGTTGTCGTCCACGATCTCGAGCGTGATGCCGGTCGGCAGCGCCTTTGCCACCTCATCGATCTTTGCGTAGACGGCGTCCGCCACGTTGACCGAGTTCGTGCCGCTCTGTTTGCGGACAGATAGATAGACGCTCGGCTCCCCGTTGATGAGCACTGAGGAGGTTTCGTCCGCGTAACCCATCGCCACGTTTCCGATATCCGAGAGGCGGACGGTCGCCCCGTTGCTCGTGGATACGATGGTGTCCGCGATGCTCCGGATATCGGGATATTCGCCCGTGGTGCGGATGCTGTAATTCTTGAGGCCTTCGGTAATGCTTCCGCCGCCGAGCTCCAGGTTTTCTTTCGCGAGCGTGGCCGCGAGTTCCGTTATGGTGAGCTTATACGCCTCCAGGCGGTTCTGGGAGAGATCGACCCGGACGATTTTGTCGCGGCCGCCGTAGACATTCGCCTGAGCCACGCCGTCGACCTGCTCGAGCTTGTCCTGGATCTGGTTCTCGGCGATCTCCCTGAGTTCCTCGGGGGTTCTGTCGCCGCGCACCGCGATCTTGATGATCGGCATGGACGAGGGGTCCATCCTCCTGATCTGGGGCGAATCGGCATCGTCCGGGAGATTGTCCCTGACCGTATCTATCTTGTCCCGGATATCGTTCGTCCGAGCGTCCAGATCCGTGCCGTACTCGAATTCGAGCATGATCGTACTGCTCTCTTCTGAGGAAGTCGATGAGATTTCCTTGAGCCCGTTCACGCTGACCAAGGCCGACTCCAGGACCTTGGTGACCGACTTCTCGACCGACTGGGGGCCCGCGCCTTCATAGGTCGTCGAGACGACGATCATCGGGAAGTCGATGTCCGGGAATAGATCGATGGCGAGATTCGGCACCAGGAAGAGTCCGACGATCATGACGATCGCGAACAGGACGGAAATGAGTACTGGCCGGTTTACGACGCGTTTCGCGATCATGCCTTGCTCCCGCCGATGACGCGGACTTTCGATCCGTCGCTGAGGAGCTGCTGGCCCTGCGTGACGACGGAGTCGCCTTCTTGGATGCCGCTCGTGATTTCCGTAAGGTTGTCCACCGTGACTCCCGTTTCAATCCGCCGTTGCGCGACCGTCTCTCCGTTCACGACGTAGACATACGATTTTCCCCGTAGCGCCACGATGGCCTCCTCCGGCACGACGAGCCTGTCCTCATAGAGCTGCGTGTTCAGCTTGATGCGCGCGAACATGCCGGTGTTGATCCGCGGATCGTTCTTGGCGAACTTGAGGATGATTTCCTTGGTCCGCGTGTCGGGATCGACGACGGGCGCGACCCGTTCCACAGAGGCGTCGAATTTCTCGCCGGGAAAGGCCTGCAAGGCGATCTCCGCCCGCAACCCCGCCTTGAGCTGGCCCACGTCGCGCTCGCTCACGTTGGCGACGACCTGCAGCCTGTCCATGACGCCGACCGTGAGGATGGTCGTGGCTGTCGACACCGTCGCTCCGACATCCAAGGGGGAGGCGACGACCGTGCCCGCGATCGGGGAATAGACGGGGCTCAAGGAATACTGGCTACCCGGTTTTGAGGGATCCACCTCGGCGACGAGGTCCCCCTTCCTGACCGTGGAGCCGATGTCGACCTTGAGCGAGACGATCTTCCCGCCGGCGTCGGGCAGGACGTCCACGGACGTCTCCGTCTCTATGTTGCCGTTGAGTTCGGAATAGGCCTGCAGGTCCAGTCTCACGGCCTTTTCGGCTTTGACCGAGTAGACCGTATCGGAGCTTGCCGCCGCGGCTTTCCTGCCTGGGCCGGCTCGGGCTGGTTTCTCGTCCTTGGCGAGCAGGGAAGGGCCGAAGACGAGCAGGGCCGCGAGCGCGGCGACCGTGGCCGCAGCGATGATTTTCTTGTTCATGTCGGTGCCTCCTCAATTCCGTCCGAGTTGACCGAACGGCAGGTTCAATTCGTTCTCCAGTTCCAAGATCGAGTTCGCCAAGGTGTGGTATTCCTGCATGACGGCGAGCCGCGCGCCTTCCAGAGTGTCCCGGGCTGCCTTGAGGCTCTGCAGGTCGCTGGACCCCTTCCGGTACGCCTCCTCGTGGAGCGCGTAACTCTTCTCCGCCAATTCCACGTTGAGTTTCTGAACCTCCAGGGAAGTGAAGGATTTTTCGATGGATCGCTTGAGTTGCCGTACGCTCGTCCGCGAAGTGAGTTGGGCCTCCTGGATTTGGCTCGCGATCGTGGCGATAGAGTCATCGTATTGATCCAGGGCTTCTTGCGTCGAAGAACCGGGGACGAAGCCGTCCAGTTTGATGCCTACGGCGGCCTGGAAGGCACCCGCGTCGTACCAGTCCTCAAGGGAACTGGAATAGGTCGGGGAGGCGCTGTAGGAAAGGGAGAGATACGGTAGCAGCGCCTCGTCCCGGACCGTCTTCTTTGAGGCCGCGGCGATCTCGAGCGACTTCCGGAGCGCGGCCACCTCCATCGATTCACCTGACGGCTCTGCGTTCGCCACCGCTTGAGCGGGGGTCTCCGTGGCGAGGTCACCCTCCAGTACGATCGATTCATCGATCTCCAGGCCGAGCATCCTCTTGAAATCGTCCAGAGCCGATTCGTAGTTGACCAGGGAGCTCTCAAGGATTGGCTTCAGGGTTTCCCAATCCACATGGGCGCTCAGAGCGTCCAATTGCGGGACTTGCCCGATCTTGGCCCTGGCGGCCGTCTGCTCGTATTGCGACTTGGCTGTTTCCAATTTCTGCCGGTTTATATCGATGGTCGCCTTGTAGAGGAGAAGCTGGTTGAAGGACTTGCGCGTGGAAAGTTCAAGACTCCTCTTGGCGGCTTCGTAATCGATGAGCCCGCCTTCATAGTCGAGCTTGAGCTTCTCTATTCCCGCCCCGATGGACGGGGAGAGCGTGATGGACGCGCTCGCCGTGAGCGACGGCGTCCAGTCGTTTGAGCCGCTGAGCCTATCGCTGTTGGCGTGGCTCGCTCCCGCTTTGGCGTTGAGCGAGGGCAGGAGGACATTCCACGACCGGTCCTCGGCCCGCTTCTTCGCGTCGGTCGTTATCTTGGTTCTCTGTAGGCTCAGGTTGTTCTTGATCGCGAGCTCCACGGCTTTCTCGGTAGACAGTAACGTCTCCGCCGGGAGTCCGGCGGCGGAAAGCGCGGCGAGCGCCAGGACGATAGAATATCGATTGCGGTGCATAGCCCCTCCGTTTCAACGATGCAAGGGTACGCGCTGAGAGAGGAACGCTCCATAAACGCGGGATAAAGGGTCAATAAAATTTTGTTATATACGGAGGTTTGACCCCTTCCGGCCGTTGCCGCCGCGGCGAAGGCGTGCGTATACTCCGAACCGAGGGGTACGTCCGATGAAAGCCAAAGTCCTCATCGTGGAGGACCAGAAGGAACTCGCCGATCTCGTCTCGCTCTACCTCACCAAGGAAGGGCTCGAGGTTCGCGCTACGGAGAGCGCGGAAGACGCGCTTCGGGTGGTCTCCTCCTGGGTGCCGGAGCTCATCGTTCTGGATATCAACCTACCCGGCATGGATGGCTTCGAGTTTCTCCATCTGTACCGCAAGACGCATTCCACCCCCGTGCTCATCGTCTCCGCCCGGGATGCGGACGAGGACATCATCTCGGGCCTCGGCTACGGCGCCGACGAATTCGTCACCAAGCCTTTTTCTCCGCGCGTGCTCGTCGCGCGCGTCCGCGCCATGCTCCGGAGGGCGCAGGGGGAGGGAGGCGAGCGCGATGGCGGAGAGCGGACCAGCTTCGGCCCCTTCGTCCTGGACCGCGAAGCCTGCATCCTCAAGAAGGGCGAAGAGAGGATACCCCTCTCCGCCAAGGAATACGGCGTCCTCGCCTTCCTGGCAGTCAACCTCGGGAAACCCCAGAGTCCGGAGGCAATTTACGCGGCGGTCTGGAAAAACGCGTTCGGGGATCTCACGGCAGTCGCGGTCTATATCCAGCGCCTGAGGAAGAAGATAGAAGATGATCCCGCCTCGCCTGAGTACCTGGAGACGGTGCACGGC
>JAEXTK010000130.1 GCA_023406985.1 Spirochaetota bacterium
CCACCCCCCGCCCGCCCCCCCCCCCCCCCCCCCCGGGAGCGCCTACGGCCGGCGCGCGCCGGCCGATCGCGCCGCTTACTTCATCGGGACCTCGGAGACCTTGAGGCTGCCGGAGGCGATCTTGGCCTCGTACTCCTTCACGACCTTGATGATGTCCGCGGAGAGGTTGGGGTTCTTCTCGGGGATGCCGACGCCCTTGTTCGCGATGGAGAACACGAGGACCTGGCCGCCGGGGAACTTGCCTTCCATGGTCATCTTGGCAACGTCGTGGGCGGCGACGTCCACGCGCTTCATCATGGAGGTCAGTACCGCGGACTTGTCGCCGTAGACGCCGTCCTGGTACTGGTCCTTGTCCACGCCGATGCCCCAGCGCACGTCGCCCTTGGAGGCGCGCTCCTTGGCTTCCTTGATCATGCCGTTGCCGGTGCCGCCGGCGGCGTGGAAGATGATGTAGGCGCCCGCGTTGAACTGCTTCTGCGCGATGGCCTGGCCCTTGTCCGGAGCCGCGAAGTCGCCGGCGTAGTCCACGAGGATCTTGGCCTCGGGGTAGACCGCCTTCACGCCCTGCTCGAAGCCCGCCTGGAACTTCTCGATGAGCGGGAACTGCATGCCGCCGAGGAAGCCGAGCGTGTTCTTGCCGTCGGCCTTGGCCTTGAGCGCCGCGGCGACGCCGACGAGGAAGGAACCTTCATGCTCCGCGAAGACGGCGGAGGCGACGTTCGGCTTCTGCACCACGGAGTCGATGATGAGGTACTTGTTGGCAGGATACTTGCCCGCGACCTCGCCCATGGACTTCTCGAAGAGGAAGCCGGGGGCGATGATCAGGTCGAGCTTCTCGTCGGAGAAGGTGGACAGGTTCGGGATGTAGTCGGCTTCGGCCGCGGATTGCAGGTACTTATACCCCGTATCCTTCTGCAGACCGGCTTCCTGTCCGAAGCGGACGATGCCTTCCCAGGTTCCCTGGTTGAAGGACTTGTCGTCGATACCGCCGATATCGGTCACGAGGCCGACGCGGAAAGCCGGAGCCTTCGCGCCGCCCTCGGCGCCGCCCGCCGCGAAGGCGAGGGAAGCGGCTACGGCCGCGACGATGATGAAAGCTGCGATCCTCTTCATAGTTCCTCCTTTAGGAAAACGAAAGATACGATTCAAAACTATAAGCCCGCCCCCACGCCCCGTCAAGGAAACGGGGAGGACCTTATTCCGGAAGTTCCGCCACGATCGCGACGCCGGAGGAGGTGCCGATCCGGTCGGCGCCCGCCTCCAGCATGGCGATGGCGTCGTGGTAGGACCGGATGCCGCCCGAAGCCTTGACCTTGAGGGCGGAGCCTACGGTCTTCCGCATGAGCTTGACGTCCTCCGCCGTGGCGCCGCCCGTGCCGAATCCCGTGGAGGTCTTCACGAAGTGGGCGCCGGCTTTCTTGGCGAGTTCGCAAGCGGTCCGCTTCTCGTCGTCGGAAAGGAAGCAGGTCTCGATGATCACCTTGACCGTCGCCTTCCCCGCCGCCTTCACGACCGCGGCGATATCCTCTTCCACCGCCTTGAAATCGCCGCTCTTCAGCGCCCCCAGATCGATGACCATATCCACTTCCTGGGCGCCCTGCTTCACCGCGAGCTTGGCCTCCTCGGCCTTGATTTCTGTCTGGTTCGCGCCGAGCGGGAAGCCGATCACCGTGCAGACGAGCACGTCGCTGCCCGCGAGTTCCTTGGCGACGAGCGGCACCCAACGGGGATTCACGCAGACGGAGGCGAAATGGTTGGTGCGCGCTTCGGCGCAGAGCTCGCGCACTTGCTCCGCGTTCGCGGTGGGTTTCAGCAGGGTATGATCGACGGTTTTGGCGATGGTCGCCTTGGTCCATTCTTTCGGCATTCGATACGCTCCTCGGGGCCGTGCGGCCTACAGGGGGAAGTGTATACGAAACCGCGTGTCCTCGCCAACGGCGAATTCCACCCTGCCCTTGAGCTGGCGGGTCAGGTTGAGCACGAGCTGCATGCCGAGCGTCTCGACCTTCTCGGGACGGAAGTCCCGCGGGAGCCGCGCGCCCGAATCGACGACGGAGACCTCGGCCCCGGCGGCGGTGCGGGCGAGGCCGACCTCTATGAAGCCGGAGCCCGGGAGGCCGACGCCGTACTTGAGCGCGTTGGTCACGAGCTCGTTGACGATGAGCCCGACGGGCACGGCCCGGTCGGTGTCCAACTGCAGGCTCTCCAACCGGAAGCGCAGCTCCACCCCGTGGGTTTCCGCGGAGGTTCCCCGCACGATCTGGAGGGCCAGGGTGCGCAGGTAGGCCCCCGCGTCGATGGAGGTCAGGTCGGCGGAGCCGTACAGCATGGTGTGCACCAGCGCCATGGACTGGACGCGGTCGGCGGCTTCGGCGAGCACCTGGATCGCCTCGGGATCCTCGGTGCGGTCGGTCTGGAGGTTGAGGAGGCTCGCGATGATCTGGAGGTTGTTCTTGACCCGGTGGTGGATCTCCCGGAGGAGGGTCTCCTTTTCGCTCAGCGCCGAATGCAGGTCCTGCGCGCGACGGTTCCGCTGGAGGGCCGCCGCGGCCCGCCGCAGGAACGGTTCCGCCCGTACGGCGTCGGGCTCCGCGTCCGGCGGCCGCAGGAAGAAGACGACGAGGCCCAAGGTTTCCCCTTCCCGGGCGAGGGGGACGCTCCAGACCGATTCCGCCCCGAGCTCGGCGGCCAGGGAGTCGTACGGCGCGAGGTCCTCGGGGTCGGGACAGGCCGGATAGGAGACGTCTCGCCGCGCCGCGCCGCGGAGGAGGCGGGCGCGGTCCGCCTCGGCGAACGCGATGACGGAATCGACGCGGCGCTCCAGGGTCGGGGCGGCCGCGGCCTCCAACTCGGGCGGGGCCGACGCGGCCCGCAGGGTGAGCTCGTTCGTCGCCGTATCCAAGGAGCAGAAGGCCACGACGGAATGAGGCGCCAGGGAACGCAGCGACCGCACCAGACAGGTATGGAGGGCGACGCCGTCCTCCACGCGGAAATCCGCGGCCGCGCGCGAGAGGAGCCGCAGGGCTTCGTCCTGGTCGCCTTCGTCCGGGGCGGATTCCACCTCGATCCGCAGGAGGAGCATGCCCGGCGCCGCGGACACCGGGTCGGCGCTCACGTGGAGGGTGAGGTCCCGGAAACGCCGGGAGGAGGCCAGCGGATACCGCCTCAGGCGCCCCTCGATGGCCAGGCAGCTGAGAAACGAGTTCCGCTGCCCCGCGTCGCTCCAGAGGCCGAGGTCGACGACGCTGCGTCCGACGACTTCGTCCCGTCCCAGGCCGATGAGGGCTAAAAAAGCCGGGTTCGCGGCGCGGACGAGGCCGGACCGCTCCTCGGTGAGGGCGATCGGTTGAGTCGTCGCATCGAAGTAGGCGCCGGCCGCGATATCCTGATCAGTGGTCGAAGTCACGCACTCATTTTTATTACATATCTCCAATATCGTCAATGTTCACCGATGAGCGATTTGAGTTCTTGGATATCGCGCACGAGCTTGGTCCGGTCGAGGCTCTGGAACCGCCGCGGCACCATCTCTTTGGACGTGCACTCGAGCACCGCGACGAGGTTCTGGAGCTCGATCTCGAAGGGATAGGCCGGCGGCACGAAGTCTCCCATCGCCTCCTCCAGGTCTTCCTTCGTGACGAAGGACCGGTCGTCCATGGCGGCCCGGAATTTGGCGCGGATGAGCACCGCCTCCAGATCCGCCCCGGAGAACTCGTGCTTGAAGCGCCTCAGGATGTCGGCGATGGGGAATTTGCGGATGGAGAGGTCGAGCTTCCGGACCAGGGTATCGTAGAGCGCCTCCTTCTCGGCGTCGCTGTCCGGGTAGAAGAGCGCGAGGTGCTCCTCCGCGCGGCCCTGGCGCTTGAGGTCGATGGGGATGAGGTCCGGCCTGCAGGTGATGAGGAACCAGATGATCTTGCCCCGGTACTCGGTGTTGCCCATGAAACTCGCGATCTGGGCGAAGACGCGGTTGCTCGTCCCCGAGTCGCCCTCCTGGTCGCGGTCGCCGAGGAAGGCGTCCGCCTCGTCGATCATGACCGCCACCGGCGACATCGCCTTGAGGATGTTGAGCACCTTTTCCAGGTTCGATTCGGTCACGCCCTGCCACTTGGAGCGGAAGTTCCGGAATTTGACCATGGGGATGCCGATCTCTCCCGCGAAGGCGCTCACCATGAAGCTCTTGCCCGTACCCACCGGCCCCGCGATGAGGTAGCCCATGGGGAGGACGTCCAGCCTTCCCTGCTTGATGGCCCGGGCCGCGTTCTTGAAGCGCTTCTTCACGAAGTCGTGGCCCGAGACGTAGGAGAGGTCGTGCTCGGTCTCCATGAATTCCAGGAGGCCGGCCGCCTCGTTCTCTATGATCTCCTTCTTCTTCGCCCGGATGTAGTCGAGCGAGAGGGCCACGTCCTCCTGGAAGCTCTCGGAGACCAGGCGGTTGAGGTTCATGAGGTTGAGGCCGCTCGTGACGGCCGCGACCCGGTCCGTCGTGAGGCCGCGGTCCAGGAGGAGGTTCTCCTTCCGCTCCATGAACTGGAGGAAGCTCGCCCGCACGGACTGGTCGGGGATGGGGATGGATACCTTGACGGTGGAAGGCGAACCCACGATGCGGGGAGAAACGTCCGCGAGGTTTTCGGTGAGGAGGATCACCGAGACGTCCCCCTTGGTGAAGATGGGGTCGTGCGACCAGCGGTTGAGCGTCACGAGGCAGTACCGATCCTCCTCCGATAGGCGCGCGATGTCGCTCGCGGGGATGATCGTCTCCGCGTAGTCCATGATGAGGACGATGCGGCGCTGCTCGGGAATATTGAGGAGGAAGTAGCGCTCCAGGTAGCGGAAGCTCTTCTCGGGGTCGGCGGAGACGAAGTCGTCCTCGTCCACGTCGGGGAAGCGGGCGGTCATGACCTTACGGTAATCCTTGGCCATCTCCGTCGTGCAGAAGGAGACGCCGGAGGACCGGTCGTAGAACGCGATGATGTCCCGGTTACCGAAGAGGACTTCCGAGACGTATTCCTGGATGCGCACGAAGATGAACTCGCCCTCGTTCATCTTGTGGGGCAGGAAATCGCGGATGTTCCCGTGCAGCAGGTACAAGTTGGCCGTCTTGGAGCAATACTTGTAGGAAAGCTCCTGGGCCCAGGCAGGCAATATCTTGATGAAGGGGAGATTCTTCAGGATGAGCTGTTCGGCCACGTGTGCTCCTCTCTCGTGTCGACTGCCCGCAAGTATACCGCGTACGGAGCCGTCTGCGGAATAGCGGTCCGCGCGGCCGCTCCTCCCGCGCGGCATCGCCGGCGCGACGCCGGAGGCACGGGGCCGGAGGCACGGGATCGCGCGGGAGGGGCCGCCGCACTAGACTAAGACGGTACGCGGGAGGTTTTCATGGACGAGAAGAAGTCGGACGGTATCGCCTGGGTCGCGGCTGCGGATATGGGGCTCGGGCACAAGCGCGCCGCCTGGCCGTTGCGCACCATCGCCGTGGGGGGCGTCCACGTCACCGGAAGCGACGCCGCCACCGAACCCGCGGAACGGGCGCTGTGGAGCCGCCTGCGGGGCGCCTACGAGCGGGTATCCCGCCTCAAGCGCGTCCCCCTGATCGGCGAAGCCCTCTTCAAGCTCTACGACCGCCTGCAGGCCATCCCGACGGCCTACCCGTTCCGCGACCTCTCCAAGCCGACCGTCCAGGTGGCCTTCGCGGACCGGCTCATCGCCCAAGGCATCGGAGCTTCCCTGCTCACGCTCATGAAGCGGAACCCGCTGCCCCTGGTCGCGACCTTCTACGCGCCGGCCCTCGCCGCGGACGCCGCCGGCTGGGGGCGGGTCTACCTGGTGATCACCGACACCGACCTCAATCGGGTCTGGGTTGCCCGCGACCCGAAGAAGAGCCGCATCCGCTACCTCGTACCCTGCGGCAAGGCCCTCAGGCGGCTCCGGCAATACGGCGTACCGGACGACCGCATCTTCATGACCGGCTTTCCCCTGCCCCTGGAGCTCATCGGAGACGAGAACCTCGACGTCCTCCGATACGATCTGGGCAAGCGCTTGGCGCGCCTGGATCCGAACGAGCGGTTCTGGAGCCTCCACCGGCCTTCGGTGGAACACTTCCTCGGCGCCGACCTCTGCCCTGCCGAGCGGGGAGCGGCCGCGGGTCCGGTAACGGTGACCTTCGCGGTGGGAGGCGCCGGAGCCCAGATCGAGATAGCCCTGGCCGCGCTGGAATCCCTCGCTCCGCGCATCGCGTCGGGGGAGTTCAGGATGAATCTCGTCGCCGGGGTACGGGGCGAAATCCGCGACGCCTTCCTCGCGGCGCGGGAACGGATGGAGACCGCCCATCCCGGCGCCGCGGCCGGCATCCGGGTCGTGTTCGGCGGGAGCGACGACGAATACTTCACGGCCTTCGCCGATTGCCTCCACGATACGGACGTGCTCTGGACGAAGCCGAGCGAGCTCTCGTTCTACGCGGGCCTCGGGCTGCCCATCGTGATGGCGCCCGTCATCGGGGCCCAGGAAGAGCGGAACCGGGAGTGGCTCCTGGAGGTCCAAGCGGGCATGGACCAGAAGGACCCGCGGTTCGCCGGCGAGTGGCTCGCCGACCTCCTCGCGGAGGGACGCCTGGCCGAGGCCGCCTGGGACGGCTTCCTCAAGGCGCGCAAGTACGGCACCTACAAGATCGCGGAGCTGCTCCGGACGGGAGAGATGCGGCGGGAAGAAAATCCGCTCAAACGCTGATTTCGATAAGAATTCTTATTTATCGATACGGCGGAGACGCTTGCGCCGTATTTCGCGATATGGTAGATTTCTCCAACACCACCCTGAAGCGAGGAATCTTATGGCCTACAAGGTTACCGACGCCTGCGTCAATTGCGGCGCGTGCGAGAGCGAATGCCCGAGCGACGCGATCTCCGAGAAGGACGGCGCCCGCTGGATCGATCCGGCCAAGTGCGTCGACTGCGGCGCTTGCGCCGGCTCCTGCCCGACCGAAGCCATCGTCGAGGGCTGAGCGTCCGGTCGATACGGACGCCGCGGCAACTTCCGCGCAGAGGCGCGGAAGTCCACGTTCGGCAAGGGTCCCCGCTCGTTCGCGGGTTGCCCTTGCCTTTTTTTATGCCGAACCGTATACAAGCCATGGACACCATGATGGATACGCTCCGCCGCGCCTTCTCCGCAGTCCTCCTGATCCTCGCCGCGGCGGCCGCGTCCGCCGAGGGGAACGCCGCGTCCGCCGAAGGGGATGCCGCGCCCGCCGCGCCCCGCATCGAACGGCTCGACGGGACCGACGTGACCTTCCTCCAGTACCTGGCCGACGTGGAGGAGGCGCGGAGGCGCCTCGCGTCCTCCGGTGCCGATACGGGAGCGGAGGCGGTCGCCGCCCTCGCGACCTACGCCTACCGGACCCTCTCCTCCGACGGGATATTCACCCTGGCCGCCCGTTGCAACGTGCCCTACGAAACCATCGCGACGGCCAACCGGCTGGACGCGGCCGAACTCCTCGCCGCCGGCCGCGTCCTCGTCCTGCCCTCCACGCCGGGCCTCTTCATTCCCGAACGTCCCGAATCGGATCTGGAGCGCCTCTTGGCGGCCTCCCGCGCCGCCGAGCCGGGCTGGAGCGTGACGCTCCGCACCGCGGAAGGGGCGGCCCGGTTCCGCTTCCTGCCGGGGGCCGAATTCTCTCCGACCGAGCGGGCTTTCTTCCTCAACGCGGCCTTCCGGTTCCCCCTCCCCGCGGGGACCGTGACGAGTTCCTTCGGCGTGCGGCGGAATCCCTTCAGCGGACACGTGAAGATGCACGAGGGCATCGACCTGGCCGCGCCCCAGGGCACCTCCGTATTCGCGGCGCGGAGCGGCGTCGTGGCCGCGGTGGGCGTCGATCCGATCCTCGGCCGCTACGTCGTCATCGAACACGAGGGAGGCTGGAGAAGCGTGTACGGCCACCTCTCCGCGACGCTCACGGACTTGCGGAAGCCGGTGCGATCGGGTACCATCATCGGTAGAGTCGGGACGACGGGACAATCGACGGGGCCGCATCTCCATTTTGAATTGAGGCGCAATGGAGAGGCGAAAGATCCCGCCTCCCTGATTTCGAGGGGAATGCAACGATGAAACGCGTGCTCTGCGCAGCGCTCCTGATCCTCTTCCTCTGCGGCGTTGCCGGCGCGGAGGCTTTCCGCACGATCGTGGCCGGCCGGATCGACGTTTCCGCTGCCGAGAGCGACGGCGCTTCCCTCCCCCTTTCCTTCATAGACTCGGCCGTCATCGGCCTGGGCGGGGACGACCGCTTCATCCGCGGCGTCGAGTTGGAACTCCGCATCCCCCAGGCGTACTTCAAGTACCGCGGCAGCCTCGCGCTCGTATTCTACGCGGGCATGGACCACGTTCCCGCCAGCGGAGTCGCCGACCTTTCGGCCAAGCGCGTCGGCTTCGAGATCATGCCGAACAAGCTCCAATCGGTGTACCGGATCCCCCTCCGCGAGGGGCACGGCCTCAAGGCGTCCCCGTACGTGACCATTCCGACGCCCATCGTCCCCCCCGCGACCTTCCCGATGCTCTTCCGCATCTTTCCGGTGATCAAGGGCATGCCCGAGGAGATGGAGACGCTCCGCTTCCAGTTGATCGCCAAGCCCATACTCTCCGACGAGGGCGCGCTCCGCCTCTCCTTCCGCTATCCCGAGAAGCTCAAGGACAAGCCGATCACGGTCCGCCTGGACGACGCGGTGCTCGACCTGCCGACCAAGGAGCTCTTCCTCAAAGAAGGGGAGCACCACTTGGCGGTGGTATCGGACGATTACCGCAACGAGAGCCGCCGCGTCATGATCGAACGGGGCAAGGTGCTCGATCTGGCCGTGGAGCTCCAGGACCCGACGCCGGTCGTCTCCATAGAGGCGCCCGAGAACGCGGCCGTCTACTTCGACGGCCAGATGGTCGCCGACCCCCGTTCTCCCCTGAGCGCGGAGCCCGGCGAGCACGAGGTGCGCTTCAGCGTGGGGGACTACTCGGTCGTGAAGCCGATCACGCTCCGCAAGGGGCGCGTCTACCGCGTCGCCCTCTCGATCGACGTCATCGTTTCCGAGGAAGAATAGGGCCCCGGCGACGACCGAATTAGCTCAAGAAGGTCCCCGCGCCGCCGATACATACAATGTCGGACCTATAGTTCCCCTCCCAAACCGCTATACTTCCGACAGCCTCAAGGGGCTAGGCCGGTGCTCGCGCACCGGCCTGTTTTTTTGCCCCGAACCGGAGGGCGGCCGTCTCCTTGACAAAAGGGCGCCCCTTCCGTAGGCTCACTTCCATGTCCGCCTCCCCCGACCGGCCACGCAAGACGACGATCATCATACGGGCCGTCGCGGTCGCCACCGTCATCGCCGCGGTCCTGGTCGGCGTCGCCGCCGGGCTCTCCCTCGCGGAAACCGTCAACGTCCGGAACCAGGAGAATTTCGTCGAATTCGCGCCCGCTTTGCCGACGAAGATCCTCGACATCAACGGTAAGCTCATCACCGAATTCTCCGCGGAGGAGAAGCGCGAGCTGGTGTCCATCGACGAGCTGCCGCGCCACCTCATCTACGCGGTCCTCGCG
>JAEXTK010000226.1 GCA_023406985.1 Spirochaetota bacterium
CCTCAGTGGAGGTCCCAGCCACCGCGATCGTCCGCGTGCCCTTTCCCGCCCCGTCGATGAGGCCGGACAGGTCCTCGTTCCCCTTGAAGCGGAGCACGTTGACCATGAAGATGTTGAGCTTGTTCACGATGTTCGGGGGCAGCTGGTTGCCGTCCACCTCCACGGAGATCGTCGGGTAGTTCCGGTCGCGGGCCCACGGGGTGAAGAGTCCCTCGATCACGCGGCCGATGAGGCAGGCGAAGGGGGAGATGTTGACGATGCCCGAATAGCCTTTCTGCATGGCCGTAGCCGCGACGCCCGAGGAGACGGCGATCTCTGAGTTGAGCTCCAGGTTGACGAAGTGCTCCTGGGTGTTCGCCATGATCTCGCGCATGTCGTGGGGCGTTTCGGGGATGAGGCCGGTCTCGCCGAGGATCGATTTGACTCTCTTCTCCACCGAATGCTTCCACCATTCCTCCACCCGGAGTATCGCGAGCTTGCGCGCGCTCTCGCAGAACGGCCGTTTCCAGGCCGGCTGGAGGCGGATGAGCTTCTTGAGCGCGTATTCCCGCACGAAGTCCAGATAATGGATCCACTCCGCGATGGAGGAGACCTTCACCACGATGCCGCGGTCGCTCATGAGGCTGATGAGCTCGCCTACGGCGAAGTCGTCGCGCCTGACGTAGATCTCGCCGACGATGAGCACCTTCGGGCTCTTCTCCACCGAAGCCTTGAGGGGGATCTTCTTGACGTCGCGGGCGATGCGGCGCAGCTCCTTCCAGACGTTCTTGGGCCGCTTCTCCACCGTCTCCATCATGCCGCGCCAGGAAGCCTCGAAGGCAGCCTGGGCCTCCGCGGGGTTCGCGGCGACGGCGCGGAGGGCGGTCTGGATATCCTTCATGTAGTCGGAAACGATGATGCCCTTCCACATGTCCTTGGCGAAGTCGGGGCCGAGCTCCGTGTACGAGTTGTCGGCGGAGAGGGTGAAGACCACCACGTTCTCCAGCCGCAGGTCGCGGAAGAGGTTCTCGTAGTAGACGAAGTACTGGCCCGTGCGGCAGGGGCCCGTGGTGATGGGGACGAAGAGGAGATAGAGCTCGTCTTTCCGGTACTTGTCCGAGCCGAAGTACTCCAGCGCTTCGCCGAGCACGAGGTGGCTCGGGACGCATTCCTTGCCCGACGCGTGGGACCGGGCGAGCTGGATGGTCTTGCTGGAGGCCAGGGGCAGGGCCTCGGCGTTGACGCCGACGCCGCGCAGGGCCGCCGCCATGTAGGCGGTCGCGATATTGCCCATGTTCGCCAGCAGGAGTTTCGTCCGCTTGTTGTTCCTGACCGGCACCTTCTCGCCCGTCTTGGCGTTCTCCAGTCGGATATCCTGGCCGTCGCCGTATTTCAACTTCCAGCCGTTGTCGTAGCGTTCGCCGTCGACCTCCGCCTTCTTGGCCCGGTACCCGTCGATGATGTCCAGGAAGGCCTCCACCCGCGTGTCTACGCCGGCGTCCGCGGAATGGGAATCCAGTTCCAGGACGAGGAAGGGCTTGGTCCCCATGATCCACTTGAGGTAGTGGAGGATGAAGGAATCGGGCGCGCAGGAGAAGTTCGTGATGAAGGTGACGTAGACGTTTTCCTGTTCCGCGAGCAGGGTCGCGGCCTTCATGTCCTGCTGGCCGTAGTACCAGTACATGTTCGGGAAGATCTTCTCGTCCCCGATCGGAAGGATGTCGAAGGGGATGACCGAATAGCCGCGCGTGGTGAATTTGCGCGGGATGCCCATGTTCGCCTCGGGCGTGAAGGCGTTGTACGGCCTGCCGAGGACGGCGATGACGGGCCGCTCCGCCTTTTTCGCGTCGGCGAGCGCTTCCTCGCCCAGCGCGCGGGCCCGCTGGAAGTACTCGTTCTGCTTCGCCAGGGCGACCCCGAAGGCCGCCTTGGTCTCCGTCTCGCCGATGCCGAGCCGGGCGGCGAAGGTCGTGAAGTGCTCCAGGGCCTTCTTCTCGCCGAACTTGAAGCTCACCACGAGCGGCAGGAGGCGCTTCTCGTCGACGTCGGGGAAGGCCTTCTTGATGTAGTAGGGAAGGCTCTGGGTGATCGGGCAGAAGTTCGCGTGGACCTTCTCCTCGTAGCTTTCCATGTCGCGGAAATGGGGGAGGAAGATGTAGTCGGCGCCCTTGTCCAGACAGTCCTGGACCGCCCCGTGCGCGATCTCCGCGGGGAAACAGTAGGTGCTCTCCGCCCGCGCCACGCCGTCGTGGGCCACTTCCTCGGAGAGGAAGGTCCTGATCCCGAGTTCGTGGAAGAACCACGAATAGAGCGGATAGAGGGTGTGGACGGAGAAGGCCCGCGGGATGCCGACCGTGAAATCGCGTTTGGCGACGAAATCGGCCGCGCTCGCCGCGCATTCCTCGAAGAGGAGCTTCTGCCGCTTCTCCACGTAGTCGAAGACGGGTATGTCCTTCACCGCCTTGCGCATGTTCGTGTACTTGTTGCAGCGGCCGCCGAACATGTACGAGTGGCCGTTGACCTTGAGCACCTGGATCGAACAGAAGTTATCGCAGGCTTGGCACTTGAAGACGCGCTCGTAGCCGATCTCCCGGGTGATGAGCGGCTCCAGTTCGATCTTCATGTCGTCCAGGAGACCCTCCGCCCGCTTGCGCTTGGCCAGGAGGGCCACGCCGAAACAGCCCATGAGTTCGGGCGAGGGCGGCACGAGGATCTCCTTGTTGAGCATCATCGCGAAAGCGAGCGGCACCGCCTCGTTCTTGGCCACGCCGCCCTGGAGGAAGACCTTGCCGCCGATGGTGCGGTTGCCGACTACGCGGTTCAGGTAGTTGGCGACGATGGAGGTCACGATGCCGGCCGTGATGTTCTCCCGCTTGGCGCCCTGCTGGATGGCCTTGCGGATGTCGGAGTTGATGAAGGCCGAGCAGTGTTCGCCGAACTTGAGCGGCGCGTCCGCCTGGAGCGCGATGGGGCCGATGTCCTTGGCGCTGTGGATCGAAAGGTCGCCGGAGGCCGATTCCTCCAGGAAGGAGCCCGTGCCCGCCGAGCAGGCCTCGTTCATCGCGTAGTCGATGGGTACGCCGTTCTTGAGGAGCACGTACTTGGCGTCCTGGCCGCCGATCTCGAAGATGGTCTCCACGCCCGGGTCGAAATAGGTCGTGCCCACCGCATGGGCGATGATCTCGTTGTAGACGCCGGGAGTCTCCAGGAACACGCCGAGGATCTCGCGGGAAGAACCCGTGGTGGCGGTGAGCGTGATGTTCACCGAGCCGCCGTTCGTGTCCGCCTTGATCTTGTCCTTGATGATCGAAAGGCATTCCTTGAGCGCCTTGACCGGGTCGCCGTGGGTGCGGCCGTAGTGGCTCGCCACGATCTCGTCGGTCTCGGCGTCCACGAGGCAGGCCTTGGTGGTGGTGGAGCCGCCGTCCACGCCGAGGATGTAGTCGCGGCCCGCGATCACCTTCCCGTCCGGCTTCTGGAAGGTCCGCACCTTGTCCTTCCATTTCTTGAGATCGGGAAGGGAGTCGAAGCGCACCGCGTTCGGGACGAGGAGTTCGTCCACGGCGGGGAGCGGCGTGCCGGAATCGGCGGCCAGGAGGGCGGCGCCGAAGGCTTCGAACACGGGGGCGACCTTGGGGACGATGAACTCGATGTGCGGCGCCTTCTCGCGGATGAACCGGACGATGTGGCGGTTGAGCGTTACCCCGCCGGTGAGCAGGACCCGGCCCTTGGTGATCTTGGCCCGCTTGAGGAAATCCACGACCTTCACGGCCATGACGTCGGAGAGCGAGAGGACGATGTCGTCCTTGGTCGCCTCGCGCTTGTTGAGGCGATGGGTGCAGTCGCTCTTCATGAAGACCGAGCAGCGCGTGGAGAGGGAGAGGACCTTGGCCTCGTCGCTCACGCCGTCGATGTCGGCGAGCTTCATGTCCATGCGCGCGAGCTGCTGCTTGAGGAATTCGCCGGTGCCGGACGCGCACTTGTTGCCGGAGAAGTTGTTGACGATCTTGCCGTTCTTGTCGAGCGAGTAGACCACGAGGTCTTCGCCCCCCATGCTGACCACGGCGTCGGCCTCGGCGCCGAGGGCGCGGAGCGCGGCCTCCACGCAGAGCGGCTCCAGGGTACCCGCGGCCTCGAACATGAAGCGGCCCTCGTTGCCGGTCACGAGGGTCGGGGTTCCCTCCGGAACCTGCCCCTCCGACAAGAGCTTGCGGACCGCGGCGCCGAAATCGCCCTCGTGCGGGACCGAAGCGGACCAGGTCGGCGCGCCTGCCTCCGCCAACACCATTTTTAAGCTGGACGAACCGATATTGATGCCCAATGAGCGCATGGAAGTACCTCTTGGCTTTAATTTCGGCGATGGGTGCCCTCGGGGCGGCCGAGGTCGTTCTCCGGGGGTAGGCTCATGATATCGAGCGAAAATTAATGTTTCAATGGCCGCCGAGCGATAAACTCGAGCCGGAGGCGAACGTGAAAAAGATCAACCTGTTCCTTTTCCAGCTGGCGGTCTCGGCGTTCTTCATCGTCCTCGGTCTCATGGGCGTCCTGCCCGACGTCGACGAGGGCGTCTATTCGCTCCGCGTCACGGAGTGGTGGGTGGAATTCGCCGTCGGGATAGCGGAATTGCTCTGCGCGGCCGTCCTGCTCTACGGCCTCTTCGCTTCGCCGCAACGGAAGACCCTCCGGACGGCATCCAACGCCATCCTCATCTTCTGGATCGCCCGCGTGGCCTACACCCGGTTCATCGTCCCCGGCTCGTTGTCCCGCGCCTTCGATTCCCTCGGGGCCTTCCTCAATTGGCTCCTGGTCATATCCACCGAGCTCATCATCCTGCTGTCGGTCTGGCTCATCGCGCGCCGCTACGAGGAC
>JAEXTK010000286.1 GCA_023406985.1 Spirochaetota bacterium
TATATATACAAAATCGATAGTATTCTATTTGACATACTTTTCGCATGCGTTAACCTATGATGAAAATTGATAAGGCGGCTCGCTTTCGCAGCCGAGCGGAAGCGTTCGGAAATCGATCCCGCGGTTCGGCCCAAGGAGTAATCATGAAAAACGTGAAGCTCTCGGTGAAACTCGTCGGCGGTTTTCTCCTCGTCTCCGCGATCACCTTAACCCTCGGATTGCTCGGTACCTTCTCGATTAACCGCCTCTCCGGCTATTTGGGCAATGTCGGCAGGAACCGCATCCCCGACCTCCTCTCGCTCGGGACCATCAACCGGGCCCGGATGACGATTCGCGCCGAGACCATGGAGGCGTTTTCCTACGAGACCCAGATCGACTCGCAGCGGGGCCTACGCGCGATATTGGCGCATAGGGAGGGAAGCTGGAAGACCGTGGACGACGCCTGGGCCGCGTTCCTCGCCGTTCCCCGCCAGAGCGATCGCGGGCGGATTCTCTTGGCGGCGGCCAAGGAGGAGTACCTCGCCTGGAGGGAAATTTACGTAGACGTGGACCGGCTCATCGGCATGATCGCGGACGCCGTCGGTCCGGAGGAGAAGGCGGCCCTCTACGCCGAATACCGGGCCCTCGTCGCCCGCATGGTCCCGATCTCCGACAAGTTCGGCGCGACGTGCGACGAGCTCACCGCGAATAACCTCAAAAACACGAACGGGATGATAGAGTCCTTCATGGTATCCTCGGCGGCGCTCACCCGGGTGAACCTCGCGGCCGTGGTCCTCGCCGTCATCCTGGCCCTCGCGCTCGGCATCGCGCTCAGCCGGAGCATCAGCGGGTCCATGGCCCTCGGCGTGGATTTCGCGAAACGGCTCTCGGAAGGCGATCTCACCGCGGAGCTCTCCGTCGTCCAGCGGGATGAGGTCGGCGTATTGGCCGATTCGCTCCGCACGATGCGGGATAGGCTCAGGGAGATCATGCGGGAGGTACGGGCCGCGGCGGTCGGCGTTTCCGGGGGCAGCCGACAAATCTCCACCACTGCCCAGATGCTTTCCCAGGGCGCGACCGAACAAGCCGCGAGCGCGGAAGAAGTATCGGCTTCGGTGGAAGAGCTGGCGGCGACGGTCAAGCAGAACGCCGACAGTTCGCTCGCGACCGAGAGCATCGCGACCGGCTCGGCCTCCGAAGCGGATGAGGGCGGCAAGGCCGTCCTCGAGGCGGTCGCGGCGATGAACCAGATCGCGTCCAAAATTTCGATCATCGACGAGATAGCCAGGCAGACCAACCTGCTCGCATTGAACGCCGCCATAGAAGCCGCCCGCGCCGGCGAATCGGGGAAGGGCTTCGCGGTGGTCGCCGCGGAGGTACGTAAATTGGCGGAGCGCAGCCAGGGCGCGTCCGGGGAAATAAGCGAGCTCTCCCAGAACACGGCATCGACGGCCACGAGGGCGGGCGGAATCATCCAACGCATCGTCCCCGACATCCGAAAGACCGCCGACCTTATTCAAGAGATCTCCGGCGCTTCCCGCGAACAGAGCGCCGGCGTCGAACAGATCGCGAAGGCGATGACCCAGCTCGACACCATCATCCAGCAGAACGCGAGCGCGAGCGAGGAGATGGCCAGCATGGCGGAAGAACTCTCCGGCCAGGCGGAGCAACTTTCGCGGACCGTTTCGTTCTTCCGGCTCGATGCGGCGGGGGACTCCTCGGCGATCGCGTCCGCGCTCCCTTAAGCGACATACCTACGCGGCTCGAATAAAGACTGAAGGAAGACGTTCCTAATCTTCGCCTTAAATAGATTAAATAGAAATAATAGAGATATTTGTTGACAACCCTTGATATTTGTGTTAAATAAATTAAAAACATCAGTACAGTAAATATCAAGGAGGACTCCGTGAAGATAGGCGGCAAATTGGTGCTCGCGTTCGTTTCGGTGGCATTGCTCGGCGCTGCGGTCGGCGTCGTCGGCGTCGTCAATATCCAGGCTATTTCAGCCGCGGATACCCTCATGTATCGGAAGATGACGGTGCCCATCACCGATCTTCTGACCATCACCGAGTCCTTCCAGCGGGTGCGCGTGAATATCCGGGAGATGCTGTACGTCGAGGACGCGGGAGAGATCGCGCGGTACGAGGATACGATCGACGGCCTCTCCGGCCTGATCGACGAAGCCTCGGCGTCCTACGAGAGCCGCCTCATCACCGCCGACGGGCGGAAGCTCTACGAAACGTTCATCGCCGCGCGGGACGAGTATCGGTCGCAGTTGGAGAAATTCATCGACCTCAAGAAACGGGGCGAGGCGGAGGCGGCCCAGACCTTCCTCCACGACGTGTTGACGAAGACGGCGACCAAGGAACAGGAAGCCATCAACGTCATGGTCTCGGACAAGCTCCGTCAGGCGAAGGAGACCGAGATGGCGAATACGCGGCTCGGGAATACCTCCACCCTCGTCATGCTCATCGGGGTCGTACTCGCGGCCGCGATCTCGATCGCGCTCGGCGTCCTCCTCTCGCGGTCCATCACGCGGCCGCTCGGTAGGGCGGTCGCCTTGCTCGGGGAGTTCGCCAAGGGCGATCTCCGCAGCGAGGTTCCGGCCGTCTACCTCAAGCGGTCCGACGAGATCGGCGAGGTCGCCGCGGCCCTCAAGGCGCTCTCCGAGGATCTCCGGAGGATCGTCGCCGAGATCCTCGCGGCGGCTGCCCAGCTCGCCGCCGGTTCGGAGGAAATCTCGTCCACGGCCCAGCAGCTGTCCCAGGGCGCGACGGAACAGGCCTCGAGCGCCGAGGAGGTATCCGCCTCCGTGGAGGAGATGGCCGCGACGGTCAAGCAGAACTCGGACAACTCCCTCGCCACCGAGGGCATCGCCACCCGGTCGGCCACCGACGCGGACGGCGGCGGCAAGGCGGTCATGGCGGCCGTGGAGGCCATCAAGCAGATCGCCTCCAAGATTTCCATCATCGACGAGATCGCGCGGCAGACGAACCTCCTGGCCCTCAACGCGGCCATCGAGGCGGCGCGCGCGGGGGAGGCGGGCAAAGGCTTCGCCGTGGTGGCGAGCGAGGTCCGCAAGCTCGCGGAACGGAGCCAGAACGCTTCCGGCGAGATCGGGGATCTCTCAGCGGCCACCGTGGAATCGGCGACCAAGGCCGGCGAGGTCATCCAGAACATCGTCCCGGATATCCGGAAGACGTCCGAACTCGTCCAGGAGATTTCGAGCGCGTCGAGCGAACAGAGCGCCGGCGTGGAGCAGATCGCCAAGGCGATGACCCAGCTCGACACGATCATCCAGCAGAACGCGAGCGCGAGCGAGGAGATGGCGAGCATGGCGGAGGAACTCTCCGGTCAGGCGGAACAGCTTTCGCAGACCATGTCCTTCTTCAAGCTCGGCGACGCGGAGACCGCCCGGGGAACGACCCAGGGCGCCCCGCGCCGCGCCGGCGTCGCGCGCCTCCCGAGGAAGACGGCGTCCCTTCCGCCCGCGGTCAAACAGGGGATTCCGCCGAAGGCTCCGACGGCGATCACGGTCGCCCGGGACGTATCCGAAGCGAACGACGACGAATTCGAGGCCTTTTGATGAAACGCGATCAAGCCGATAACCAGTTCCTCACCTTCGTCCTGGACGGCGAAACGTACGCGGTGCCGGTGGGCAAGGTCAGGGAAGTGCTCGAGTACGTGAAGCCGAGCAAGCTGCCGCGGACCGGCCCGGAGATGAAAGGGATCATCAACGTCCGCGGGGCCGGCATACCGGTCATCGATCTCCGCGTGAAACTCGCCTTGGGCGAGGCGCCGATCGCGAAGGACACGGCGATCATCGTCATGGAGGTCCGGGACGCCGACGGCCGGCAACGCGTCCTCGGCGCGCTCGCGGACGCCGTCCACGAGGTCGTCGAGCTGCCCCACGAACAGATGGAGGAGGCGTCCAAATTCGGCTCCGCCATCGATATGAGTTTCATCCGGAGCGTGGGGAAGCGCGACGGCGCCTTCGTCATCGTGCTCGACATCGACCGGGTCCTCGGGGAGGAAGCGGGAGGCGCCGAGGCGACGCTCGAGGACGTCGACTAGTACCGCCGTTCGCGGATGACCTCCGTGGCGGTCTCCGCGGGGAAGACCTCCTCGGAGGTGATGATGCGGGTGGGGAGGTCGACGCCGTCCATGTAATCCTGGACCACCTTCATGAGTTGGGGGCCGAGGAGGGGCGTGCACTCGACGGTGCAGTTGAGCTTGCCCGCGATCATCGCCCGGAAGGCTTCGCGTACGGCGTCCACGGAGACGATGACGATGTCTTTCCCGGGCACGATGCCCGCCTCCTCCATGGCCTCGATGGCGCCCAAGGCCATGTCATCGTTGTGGGCGAACAGGACGTCGATGCGCTCGCGCTCGGTGGCGAGTATCTCCCGCATCCGGTCGCGGCCCTGATCCAGATAGAAGTTGGCGACCTCCGAGCGCACGATTCGGTAGGCCGGATGGGCGGCGAGGGTCGTCTCGAAGCCGACCTTCCGGTCCAGGGCCGGGGCCGAACCCTCGGTGCCGCGGAGCTCCACGATGCGGACCGTGCCGTCCACGGTGCTGCGTCCGCGCATGTAGCCGAGGAGCCAGCGCGCGGCCCGGCGGCCTTCCTCCGTGAAGTCGGACCCGACGAAGGTGGTCCACAGCGACTCGTCCTTGAGATTCACCTCGCGGTCGGAGAGGATGACGGGTATGCCGGCCTCCTTCGCTTCGGTGAGGACCTCCTCCCAGCCGCGTTCCACGATGGGGGAGAAGGCGATGACGTCCAGGCCGCGGCGGATGAAGGACCGGATCGCCTCGATCTGGACCTCCTGGCGCTGTTTCCCGTCCTCGAAGTAGAGGTCGATGCCGGCTTCCCGCGCCGCTTCCACGATGGACCGCGTGTTCGCGATCCTCCAGCGGCTCTCGCTGCCGACCTGGGCGAAGCCGAGCCGGATGGGCCGGTTCCGCGCTTTCGGCCGCACCGGCGCCGCCGACGTGGGCGGGTAGGTCTGCTGGGCCAAGTTGGTCCGGGCGGTCACCTTCCGGGTCCGCAGGTAAATCTTCTTCGGGATGCCCGCCTTCTTGTCCAGGATATCGACGGCGTAGGCCACCGCCTCCTTTCCGCCCGTGGGGCAGATGAAGGTCGCGGAGAGCACCCCGCGGCGCACGAGGTCCAAGCCGCCGTTCGGGCCCTCCAGGCCGTCCACGCCGATGATGTCGATGTTGGAGAGGCCCGCGCGGTGGGCGGCCAAGGCCGCGCCGTAGGCCATGGCGTCGTTCTGCGCCACCACGGCGTCGGGCGCCTTCTGGGTGGAGAACCGTTCGAAGAGGAGGTCCTCCGCCCGGTCCCGGAGCCAGTCCGCGGTCACGGGGGGCGCGATGACGATGGACGGATAGCGCGCGATCTCCTCCCGGAGGCTTTCGCTGCGGGCTTCGGCGGGCGGGGAACCGGACCGGCCCTGCACCTCCAGCACGGTGCCGCCGCGGCCGCCGAGCAGGTCCGAAACGTAGCGGCCGGTCTCCCGGCCGATGAGGCCGTTGTCGGGGCCGATGTAGAGGCTGTAGTCGTACCCTTCGACGTCGCGGTCCAGGACGATGACGGGGACCTGGCGGTAGGCTTCCGCCACCACCGGCGTCAGGGCCGCGGATTCCGTCGGGGAGATGATGAGCAGATCGATGCCGTAGGCGAGCAGCTTGCGGACGTCGGCGACCTGGCGCTCGCTCGAGTCCACCGCGTCGGCGACCACGATCCGCATGTCCGGGTATTTGGCCGCCTCGCTCTTGATCTCCGCCGTCATCGCGATGCGCCACGGCTCGGAGAGGTTCGCCTGGGAGACGCCGATGAGCCGCCGCACGCCTTCCTTCGCGCGCCTCGTCTCCTCCCCGCGGTCCGGGGGGTTCATGGCCGCGGTCACCACGAGCCCCGCGACGAGGGCCGCACTGATGGAGGCGATGAAGGCGAGGATGATGAAGATGGAGAGGCGCGAGGGGAGCCTCATTTCGCGCTTCCTCCTTTCTTGTACTCGGTCGGGCTGACGCCGAGGACTTTGCGGAAGGCCCGGCTGAAGTAGTGCTGGCTCCGGTACCCGACGCGATCGGCCACCTCGAAGACCTTGACCGTGGGATCGGCCATGAGCTTGAGCGCCTTGTTGATCCGGGCCCGCGTGAGGTACTCCACGAAGGAGAAGCCCGTCGATTGCTTCATGAGGCGGGAAAGGTACCCGGGGCTGATCTGGATCTCGGCGGCCGTCTCCTCGAGCGAGAGGTCGGGGTTGGCGCAGTGCTTCTCTATGTAGCTCTGGGCGAGGAGGACGAAGGCCTCGTAGCTGCCTCTCCGCGCCACTTCCGCCGCCGCGTCTTCGTAGGCCTCGCTCACCGAGCGGGCGGGGGCCGCGCCGTCCGAACCCGCGCGGACCGTCGCGACGATGGGCGTCTGGTGCGTGGAGTCCTCCACCGCGCGCTCGATGGTCTCCACCGCGGCCGCGATCGTGGCGTCGTCGGCCTCGGAGAGGGCGACGATGTTCTCCGAGGAGTCGATGACCACGAGGGCTTTTCCGGCGAAGGCCTCTTCCACGATGGACTTGACGGCGTAGGTCATGAGGCGGCGGTAGCCTTCCTTGAGCGTCCCCACGCTCATGACGCGTTCCACGATGTGGACCACGGTCACCGCGGGAGTGCGGGGGAGGCCGAGGGAGAGGAAGGACGCCGATTCCTGGATCTCGGTGAGGGACAGGGCTCCCGAGATCCAATCGCGGAGGAAGGCTTCCCTGAGCGCGCCCATGTTCTCCGCGAGGCGCTCCCGCGCCCAGGCCACGTACTTATCGGCTTCCCGCCGCATGGAGAGCTCCGCCTTGGCGCGGTCGAGCGTCTTGCGGATCTGCTCCTCCGTCACCGGTTTGAGCAGGAAATCGAAGACCTTGAGCGACAGGGCTTTCCGGGCGTACTCGAATTCGTCGTGGCCGGTCACCACGATCACGATCCAGTCGCGCCCGAACGTCCCGAGGCGTTCGGCGAGCTCCAGGCCGTTGATGAACGGCATCCGGATGTCGATGAAGAGGACGTCGGGGGAGGTCTCGCGCGCCTGTTCGAGGGCGGCTTCGCCGTCCTCGGCCTCGGCCACGACCTGCGTCTCCGGATCGATGCGCTCGATGAGGGCTTTGAGTCCGCGGCGGATCTTGGGTTCGTCGTCGGCGATCAGGACCTTCCACATCTCACTCGTCCTCCTCGACCACCGGCTGCCGGACCGTCACGGTCGTGCCGTGTCCCCGCTCGCTCTCGTAGGCGAGCCCGAAGGCGTCGCCGAAGCTGAGCCGGATGCGCTCGTTGACGTTCCGCGCGCCGAAACCGCCGTCGCTGCCGCCCCAGTCCCCGTCGGCCACGGCGGGCGCGTCGGTCGGCTCGCCCGCGGCGCCGGATCCGTTCCCGTCCCCGGAGCCGTTTCCGCCCCCGGACCCGCCCGCGGACCCGCCCGCGGCGAGGGCGGCGCGTAACTCGGCGAGGCGCTCCTCGGTCATGCCCACGCCGTCGGCGCGCACGACGAACACGACGGCGTCCGCTTCCCTCCGCGCCTCCACCTCGATGCGGCCGGAGCCGCGCCGTTCCTTGACCCCATGGTAGATGGCGTTCTCCACGAGGGGCTGGAGCACGAGCTTGAGCACGCGGCACCCCTCGAGTCCGCTGCCCCGGCGTATCGAATAATCGAATTTATCCTCGTAGCGCGCTTTCTGGATGCAGAGATAGCTCTCCGCGTGGCGTATCTCGTCCTCCACGAGGATCATCTCCCGGCCCTTGGAGAGGCCGATGCGGAACAGGCTCGTGAGGGCGCCGACGATGCGGACGATATCGTCGGCCTTGTGCTCCTGCGCCATCCACTGGATGGTGTCCAGGGTGTTGTAGAGGAAGTGCGGCTTGATCTGCTCTTGGAGCACGCGGAGCTCCGCCTCCCGCTTTCGCTGCTGCTCGCGGTACACCTGGTCGATGAGGTTGCGGATCTCCTCGATCATGGCGTTGAACGACCGGCCGAGCTGTCCGATCTCGTCGTCGCGCTCCTCCGCGAAATAGACGTCCAGGTCGCCGGTTTCCGCGCGCTTCATGAGGCCGCGGAGCGCCACGACGGGGCGGGCGATGGAGGAGGCGAAGAAGATGGAGAGGAGCACCGCGAAGGCCACGGTGATGCCGCCGACCACGAGGGAATACCAGCGGACCAGGGTCGCCTCGCGGAGGGCGCTCCGGAGGGAGAACACGCCCGCGGTGGTCCAACCGGTATAGGACGATTGCTTGTAGAGGACCTGGAACAGTTCGTCGCCGACCCGCCGCACCGTACGCCCTTCGCCGCCGGGCAGATGGCGGGGCGCGATTCGGTACACGGTGGGGTTGACCGGCGCGTAGACGAGCTCGCCCTCGGCGTCCGAGATGTACAGGTAGCCGTCGCGGCCGAGCGAAGAGTCCGCGAGGAGTTCTTCCACGTGGTCGAGGCGAAGGTCCACCATGACCACGCCGAAGACGCCGGCCGATCCGACCGGATCGAGGACGGGCTTGACCACCGAAACGACGTCGTCCGCGCCGAGGTTGAGGCGGCTGCGGACGTTGCGGCCGATGGGACGGGAGATGATGGTGAGCGCGCGCGGCCGCGCCGTCGCCTTGAGGTACCAGCTTTCAAGGGTGAGCGGATCGCGCGTGATGCGCTCGAAGTGGTCGGAGAGGAGCCGGTCGTTGGCGGTCACGAGGAGGATGCCCGCGATCTCGCCATGGCTCGTCGTGCAGGAATTCAGGAACGCGAGGACCTCCGCGTCCCTGCGGCCGTCCTCGGCGCCGAGGGACGAGAAGAAGGACGCGACGAGGGGCTGGGCTTCGATGAGGGCGATGAGCTTCTCGGCGCCGCGCACGTGGTACTCCAGGTTCTTGTCCACCTGCGCGATCATGCGGAGCGTATGGTCCACCGCCTGGGTCTCTATGGAGCGGGAATAGATGAAGGGCCCCAGGATGCCGAGCGTGACCACCGGGACGGCCAACAGCGCTAGGAACGAGAGGAGAAGGCGGGTCCTGATGGACGTCATCGTCCTCCGGTGGCCGCCCCGCGGCGGGGCGGTCGGAGAGCCGTTGAGGGGCGTTCCCTTCGACATACGTAATCCTGACCGCTAGCCTAGCACGGAAAGCGAAGGCCGTGCACTCGTTCCGCGGATCGGCGGTCCGTTTCCCGCGACGCGGCCTCCATTCCGGCCCGCGCGTATAATTTGCGTATTCCCGCTGTTAAATCGCCTTCTTTCTGGTAGAATGGCTGCATGCCGGTACTCCGCATCCCCGCGCCATGGATCGCGGGGCTCGTAGCCGTCTTGGCGCTCGCCATCCTGGCCCTCGCCTTCGTCCTCCTCCGCGGCGGCGGCGCGGATGACGGCTTGTCGGCCGCCGACCTCCGCGCGGAATTCGCGCCGCGGGAGGTCGCCGCGGACGACCTGTTCCTGCCGGCGGAACCCGATTTCCTCCCCGCGCTGATCCGCTACCGCGAGCCGAGGACGGCCTGGACCGCCGCGGATGCCGCGCCGTACTGGACCGATCCGGCCGCACTCGATCCCGCGCCGCTCGCCGCGGCGGCGGCCCCC
>JAEXTK010000019.1 GCA_023406985.1 Spirochaetota bacterium
GGGGGCCCGCGCCCCGCCCCCGACTGCATGGCCTTTCCGCGGCCGGCGACGAGGCGGAAGCAGTCCTCCGTGGTGATGACTCCCGCGACGGCGAGGGCCGCGTATTCTCCCAGGCTGAAACCCGCGCACGCCGCCGGCTCGACGCCGCGCTCCGCCAACACGGCGGCCGCGGCCAGGTTCGCGACGGTGAGGGCGGGCTGCGAGAGGTCCGACCGCTTGAGCTCCTCGGGACTCGCCGTCCGGAGGAGTTTTTCCAGGTCCATACCCGCGGCCGCGGAGGCCGCGCCGAAGAGGTCGCGCGCCGCGGCGCTCGCCTCCAACAGGTCCACGGCCATGAGCGGATACTGCGCTCCCTGGCCGGGGAAGACGAAAACGGCTCGGTACTTTTTCGTTACCATACGATCAGGTTCCCCGCGTAGGTGAGCCCCGCTCCGAAGCCCACCGTCATGATGAGATCCCCGCGGACCAGCTTACCCGCACGGGCGAGCTCGTCCAGGGCGAGGGGGATGGAGGCCGCCGAAGTGTTCGCGTACTCCTCGATGTTCAGGTAGAATTTGCTCTCCGGGATGCCGAGCCGTTTGGCCGCGGCCTGGACGATGCGGGCGTTGGCCTGGTGAGGCACGATCCACGCCAAGTCGTCCACGGCGATGCCTTCCTCGGTCAGGAGCTGCCGGATCGTGTCCGTAACGGCCTTGACCGCGAAGTTGTAGACGGCCTGGCCGTTCATCTCCAGGTGCGGCGGCGCCTCCATCGTTTCCCCCTTCTGCACGGGGCAGCGGGTGCCGCCCCGGCGCATGATGAGGTGTTCGCTGCCCGAGCCGTCGGCGCCGAGCACCGACCGGAGGAGGCCCCGTTTCCCGGCCCCCTCGGAGGGCGCGTCCGTTTTCTCGATGATCGCGGCCCCGGCCCCGTCTCCGAAGAGGACGCAGGTGCTCCGGTCCGACCAGTCGGCGATGCGGGTGAGCACCTCCGCGCCGATGACGAGGGCGCGCTTCCGCGCCTTGCCCATCGTGACGATGCCGGCCGCCGCGTCCATCGCGTAGACGAAGCCGGTGCAGCCCGCGGAGACGTCCATGGCCGCGGCCCGCTTGGCCCCGATGCGGTCTTGCACGAGGCAGGCCGTGGCCGGGAACCCGATGTAGTCGGCGGTCGCGGTCGCCACCACCACGAGGTCCAGGGTTTCCGCGGCGGCCCGCGCCGACCCGCCGAGGGCGGGATCGCGCTCGGCGAGCATGGCCAGCGCGTTGTTCGCGGCCTCCGTGGCCAGGTCGCTCGCCGCGACGCCGTCGTCCGCTATGTGTCGAGATCCGATGCCCGTGTGGGAGCGGATCCATTCGTCGGAAGTATCAAGCCGCGTCGCCAGCTCGTCGTTGGTGACGCGCCGCGCGGGCACTGCGCGTCCGGTCGCGATGATCTCGATAGCCATGGCAAGTCCTTTATTCGACAAAATGTCGCAAATTTGTCAGAATGGCGTCGATAGGATATCACGCGGCCAGAAAAAGTCAATATGACGAATTGGGTGCAAATGTCGACCTGCCTGGCCCCGCGCCCTCCCCTTGATATATACTGAAATCATGCCGCTACTGGAAAGTTCCCGGCTTACGGTCGGGTGGGAATACCCCGGGGAAGGGTACCGGGGGACGCGTTTCGATTGGACTTCGCAGATCGTATCGATAGAGCTTGACGGGACGCACCGTTTCGGCTCGGCCGAGTATCCGCGCGACGACGCGCGGCACTTTGAAGGCGGCCGCGGCCTCTCCTGCGAGTTCGGCATCCGCGACGCCGTAGGCTACGCCGGATGCGCCGTCGGCGATTGGTTCCCCAAGATCGGGGTCGCCTTCCTGCGGCGCGAGGACGGGCCGTACGATTTCTTCCATCATTACCGCGAGGCGCGGCCGCAGTCGTACCGGGTCGATGACTCGCTGCCCGGCGCCGTGCGCATGGAGGCCGCCGGCGAGCGGTGCCGCGGCTACGGCTGGCGCCTCGTCCGGACCTGGTCCGTCGACGGCGCGGCGCTGGAGTGCGCCGCGCGCCTGGAAAATACGGGCGACGAACCCATCGAGACGGACGAGTATTGCCACAACTTCTTGCGGCTCGGCGCGGCGCCCGTCGGACCCGATTACCGGGTGTCCTTTTCCTTCCCGATTCCTGCCGTCGCGCCCGAGGTCGCGGACCCCTCCTCCTGCCTCCGCGGCGCGGCGCCGGAGTTCGTCCGCGAGCCCGCCGCCGATTTCTACCTGGGCGGCCTCCTCGCTTCGCCCGCGGAGGAAGCTTCCTGGACGGTACGCGACGCGCGCACCGGACTCTCCGTGACGGAGCGCCTCTCGGGCAGCGCCTACCGCTGCGCGCTCTGGGGCCGATCCCACGTGATCTCCCCGGAACTCTTCATCCGCGTCTCGGTGGAACCGGGGCGGAGCCGGGAGTGGAAGCGGAGGTGGGAATTCGGGAGCTGAGCCGAAGGAAGGCGGAGGGCCCGGCGGTAGGCAGAAAACCCCGCGGCAGGCAGGAGACCCGGCGGCGGGCAGAAAACCCCGCGGCGGGCCCGGCGGGCGCCTAGCCGGCCGCGGCCTCGCCCCGCGCGAGCCGCTCCACGGCCAGGCCGACGGCTCCCTTGAGGTCGGCGACCGAAGGCCGGCCGAGGACCACGAGGCGGAAGATCGCCGATTCGATGAGGCCGTAGAGGAGGTCGTCGGCGAGGCGCACGTTGACGGGCGGCAGCTCGCCCGCGCGGATGCCGTCTATGACGATGGTGGCCAGGATGTGCCGGAGGCGGATGGTGCGCTTGCGCACGCGGTAGTCGGGATCGGTGCCGCTCTTGGCGAGGTGCATGAGGTAGTTGAGCACGACCACGAGGAGGCGCCGGTTCTCCTCCAGCCGGTCCAGGATGGTCTCCAGGACCTTCACGAGCTTGTCGGCGGTGCCGAGGGCCACGTCGCCCTTGACCGAGACGAGGTCGCTCTCCACCTCGGCCATGAGCTGCTTGATGCTCCAGTTGAAGATCTCGCGCTTGTTCTTGAAGTAGATGTAGAGGGTGGTGCGCGTGATCCCGCAGCGGTCCGCTATCTTCTGGAACGTCGCGTCTTCGAATCCCTCGTCCATGAAGACGTCGAGGGCCCGTTCCAGGATCTCTCTTCGGCGCTTATCGTGCTCTACGACGATCGACATCGTTCCTTCTCCCCAAGCGGTCATACAGGTAGAGGTAGGAGCGCAGGGCTCCGTTGGTGATTTCTCGTACGGAAGCGGCGGCGTACCCGAAGTGGGACTCGAAGCCGGGGTGGTTCGTGATCACGCCCATGTTCCAGCCGGCGAAGGAATCGACGAGCGCGCCCATGTCCCGGTAGGTCCGCTCCGCCTGCTCCACGTCGCCGAGCCGCTCGCCGTAGGGCGGGTTCATGACGAGGAAGCCCTCGGCCTCGGCGGCCCGGGCCTTTTCCATCGGGAGGACGCTGAAGGAGGGGAGGGCGGCGCGCTCGGTTCCGCCCGAGGTGCTCGCGGAGCCCGCGGCGGCGACGCCGGGGAGGCGGATGCCCGCGCCGGGCGCGATGCCGCGCGCAAGCTCGAAGGCCCGCTCCGCGTTGGACCGCGCGATGGAGACCGCCCGGCCGTCCACGTCGCTGCCCGCGATGCGGATCACGTTGGCGAAGTTGACCTTGGCCGCGAGCGCCGCCCGCGTCTCGGCCTCCACGGCCCGGTCGCCGATGCGGAGGTCCGAGAGGGCGAAGGAGCGGCCGAGGCCGGGCGCGGCGTCCCAGGCGTAGAGGGCCGCCTCGATCGCGAAGGTGCCGGACCCGCAGAAGGGGTCGTAGAGGGGGAATTTCCGCCGCCAACCCATGAGCAGGAGGACGGCGGCCGCGGTCGTCTCGCGGAGGGGTGCCGCGCCGCCCTCGGTCCGGTACCCGCGGCGGAAGAGGGGCTCGCCGGAGAGGTCCACGAGGATGGAGGCGACGTCCTTTTCGAGGTAGGCGCGGATCTCGACGGGTAAGCCGTCCTCGCTGAGCCGGGAAACGCCCCAGGCGGCGCAGAGCCGGTCGGCGACGGCCTTGTGCACCACCGCCTGCACGCTCGTCTCGGCGGTGAGCGCGGACCGGTTGGCGCGGACCTTCGTGACCGTCACGTGGGCGCCGGCCGGCACCAGGTCGGGCCAGGCTATCGCACGGGTGCCCTCGAACAGGGCCTCGAAGTCGGGGGCGGGAAAGCTCGCGGCCTCCAGGAGCACGCGGTCGGCGGTCCTGAGCGAGAAGAGGGCTCGGTACAGCCCCGCGAGCTCGGCCTGGAAGCGGACGCGGCCGAAACCGGAGGCCAGGACGGTGAGGTCGATTTTCCGCAATTCGTTGGAGAGCGCCTTCTCCGCGCCGACGGCGCAGAGGGCGACGGCAGTATACATGAAGACAATTTAACACTCTATCAGGATTTGTTCAATTGTCAGATTGATTCTTGGTCGGCGGTCTTGATCCAGGTGAGTTCGTGCTTGTTGTAGTGGAGGTGGACCACGGAGCCGCCGGGTATGGCGGCGAAAGCCCGGGTAGTCTCCGCGTCGGGCTCGCCCTGCATCTTGATCGTGCACACGAAGTTGCGGCAAAGCCCCGATGCGAGCCAGCGCTCCACCCATTCCAGGAGCCGCGGGGGATAGCATATCACGTCCGAGCACAGCCAGTCGATCGGGCCGATCTCTTCCGGCTTCAGCGTGAAGGCGTCGTGCTTGAGGTAGGTCACGTTCGGCATGGCCATGACGCGGGCGTCGAGCGGAGCGCGGTCCACCGCGGTCACGTCGGCGCCGAGGCGGGCGAGCACCCAGGTCCAGCCGCCCGGCGTGGCCCCCGCGTCCAGGCAGCGCTCTCCGGGGCGGGGAAAGCGGCGCGCGCGGACCAGGGCTTCCTGGAGCTTGAGGTAGGCGCGGCTCGGGGGGCCGAATTTATCTTCCTGGAATTCCATGACGCCGCCGGGGAAGGGGCTCGAGCAGCGGGCGGAGCCCACGAGGGTGTGCTCGTCCAGCAAGGTCCAGGCCCCCATCGGGCTGTCGGGCAGCGTCCAGGGGAAGGGGCGCGGCTTGTCGGCGATAGGCGGCAGTTTCGCGCGGATGAGCTCGCCGCGGCGGAACTGGGTGAACAGCGTCGGCGCCCAGTTCCGCTGGACCGAACGGAGGGCCGCCGCGGCTTCGGAGATGGATTCGAATTGCAATTCGAAAGGCTCGAGCCAGACGTTGCGGCACCAGAACGCTTCCCGCGCGGCTCCCGCGGCGAACCGGAAGGGCCCCCACGACGCGTCGACGCCGCCGAGCTCCGCTTCCAGGTGTCGGTCGAAATCCTCTATCGAATGGTATACGAGGCCGCCGAGCGGCGTCCCGATCATACCTCCGCCGCGCTCTTGGAGCGCCAGGCGAGGTAGTCCACGTACCGCAGGAACGCCTTACCCTTCGGCGAGGCGAGGATGAAGAAACCCACCTCGAAGGAGTCGTAGTCGGTACGGCTCCACCGGGATTCCACTTCCAGCTCGAAGTCCTCCACCTGGGCGACCGCCTCCGGTTGGACGACGATCTTGTAGCGGCTGCCCTCGGTCAGGGCGACGGCCGCGCTGAATTCCAGGCGACAGCCGGTGATGCTGAGATCGCGCAAGACGGCGTCGCCGACCGCGAGGCCGTTGACCGTGGCGTGGGCGATGGTTGCGTAACGGGGACTTTTCCGGTTCTCGCGCATACCACCGCATATTGAATCGAACGGCGCGTTTCGTCAATTGAGACCGCGGGGCCGCCGCCGCGTCCCGCGGCCGCGGCCTCTCGGAGGCCCGGGGACCCGGGGACTTTACGACCCGGAGGAGGTACGGCGCGGGGAGGGACGGTTTTATTCCCGCTACCGAGCATTAAGTAGAGATACATTTTTCTTGATATCGGCTTGATGGAATCGGGAAGGCACCGGTATGCTCGACCGGGCGGCGGTCGCCTGACCGGCCGGAACCGAGGAGGAACCATGGCACAGACGAGAAGGGTGGGCGATCGAATCGCGCGGATCAGGGAAATCCACAAGCTGGACCGGCAGGCGCTCGCCGAGCGCAGCGGACTCGACGTCGCGCTCATCGAGCGGATAGAGGACGAGGGCTTCGTGCCGGACCTGGCGCCCCTCGTGAAGATCGCGCGGGCCCTCGGCGTGCGCCTCGGTACCTTCATGGACGACCAGGAGGAACTCGGCCCGGTCATCTCCCGCGCCGCCTCGCTCTCCAGCTCCGTCCGCTTCACCTCGGGCCAGGGCGCCGCAGTCGCGCCCGCCCCCTCGGGCGCGGCGCCCCGCGCGGGCCTGGATTTCAAGGCCCTCGCCGCGGGCAAGGGCGGCCGCCACATGGAGCCCTTCATCGTGGACGTCGGGAGCGATTCGGCCGCGGCCCTGCCCTCCAGCCACGAAGGGGAGGAATTCATCCACGTCCTCTCCGGCGCGATCGAGGTGGTCTACGGATCGGAACGCCACGAGCTCTCGGCCGGAGATTCGATCTACTACGACTCCATCGTGCCGCACCACGTGGGAGCGGCGGGCGGGAAAGACGCCCGCATCCTCGCCGTCGTGTACGCGCCCTACTAGGGAGGTTTCCATGGACACCATCGAGATCACCCTCGGCGCCTTGCTCCGGGAGAAGGCGCGCACGGCTCCCGATCACGACTTCATCATCTACTCCGACCGCGGCCTCCGCTTCACCTACGGCGAATTCGACCGGCGGGTGGACGAGCTCGCCAAGGGCCTCCTCGCGATCGGCCTGGCGAAGGGCGACCACCTCGGCATCTGGGCCAACAACGTCCCCGACTGGAACACCTTCCTCTTCGCCACGGCGCGCATCGGGGTGGTGCTCGTGACGGTCAACACGAGCTACAAGTCGCACGAGCTGGAATACCTCGTGCGCCAGGCCGACCTCCAGGCCTTGGCGATCGTGGACGGCTTCAAGGATTCCGACTACGTTGCCATGGTGAACGAGCTCATCCCCGAACTCAAGGAGGCCGAGCGCGGACGGCTCGAATCCGCCCGCTTCCCCTGCCTCAAGAGCGTCATCTACATCGGCCCCCAGAAGCACCGCGGCATGTACAACCTGAGCGAGCTCCTCCTCCTCGGCCGCCACGGCGACGCCGCGGCCCTCGCCGCCGCGGAGGCGACCTGCGACCGGAACGACGTGGTGAACATGCAGTACACCTCGGGCACCACCGGCTTCCCGAAGGGCGTCATGCTCACCCACCGGAACATCCTCAACAACGGCTTCTCCATCGGCGAGTGCCAGAAATTCACGGAAAAGGACATCGTGTGCCTCCCCGTGCCCCTCTTCCACTGCTTCGGCCTCGTGCTCGGCATGATGGCGGTCGTCACCCACGGGGCGGCCGCGGCCATCCTGGAGAACTTCGATCCCCTCATCGTCCTCGCCACGGTGCAGAAGGAGAAGTGCACCGCGCTCTACGGCGTGCCGACCATGTTCATCACCGAGCTCAACCATCCCATGTTCAAGCTCTTCGATACGACGAGCCTCCGGACGGGCATCATGGCGGGCTCCCCCTGCCCGATGGAGGTGATGAGGCGCGTGATCGACGACATGCACGCGGGCGAGGTCACCATCGCGTACGGTCTCACCGAGTCTTCCCCGGTCATGACCCAGACCCGTACCGACGACCCTATCGAGGTGAAGGTGGGCACGGTCGGCCGCGAGCTGCCCGGCGTGGAGGTCTCCGTCCGCGACCCCGAGACGAACGAGGAATGCCCGATCGACGTCCAGGGCGAGCTCTGCTGCCGCGGCTACAACGTCATGAAGGGCTACTACCGCATGCCCGAGGCGACCGCCAAGTGCATCGACTCGATGGGCTGGCTCCACTCGGGCGACCTCGGCGTGAAGGACGCGAACGGTAACTTCAAGGTGACCGGGCGCATCAAGGACATGATCATCCGCGGCGGCGAGAACGTGTACCCCAAGGAAATAGAAGAGTTCCTGTACACGATGGACGGCATCAAGGACGTACAGGTCGTCGGCATCGCGAGCGTCAAGTACGGCGAGGAAGTAGGGGCCTTCGTGATCCTCAAGGACGGCGCCCGCCTCACCGAGGAGGAGGTCCAGGATTTCTGCCGCGGCAAGATCAGCCGCTTCAAGATCCCCAAGTACGTCTTCTTCGTGGATTCCTTCCCCCAGACCGCGAGCGGCAAGATCCAGAAGTACAAGCTCCGCGAGATCGGGTCCGAAAAGGTCAAGGAACTCGGCATCGCCACATAGGAGCGCGGCCCCTACGTAGCGCCGCTGCGTAGGGGCTCCGCGGGACGCCGGCGCGGCGGTAGCCCTGTCGGTATCCCTCTTTTCGTGCCAAAAGATCGTGGACGACACGACGGACTCGGTGATCGACGAGCTCACCTTCATCGACAACCCCGTCTGGGAAGGTTCGACGTGGTCCGGCGCCGCGGACGGTGACGTGCTCGTGAAGTACGATTTTTCCGTTATTGCCGGCGACACCGTCGAGACGAGGACCGATATCGCCCTGAGCACGCAGAAGGTCACGCTGACGCTCAACGCCGATAAGACGTTCACCTATGCGTCCCGCGTGGAATACACGGAACACATCGATACCAACTACATCTCCGAGCCGTACCATCTTTCCACTACGCCGTCCTCCTTGCTTGCCCCCGAGGCCGTGGCGAACCATACGATCTATACGTGGGGAGGCGACTACAACCAAATAGACTGCCTCGTCGCCGGAACCCTCGTCAACACGCCGGTGACGGGAGAGAATCCGCTTTGGACGGTGGGGGACACCGCCTTGCCCGGTAACTACAACGGCCATACCTGCTATCCGGTGACCTACAAGACAACGCTACCCGCGAACGCGCTGAGCGGTAAGTTCGACTACACTTTCACCGTTTCCGGGACCTGGAAGACGGCGCGCAAGACGAACGACCCTTCGGATGAGACCGTCTATGTGTGCCTCTATCCCGCCCAGAGCGTTCGAGTCAATTATACCTACGCCAACACCCATGTCCCCGGCGGCGCGACCCAGGCCACGTATACGAAGAACGCGACCTATGCGGACGGAACCGTATGGGTCTGCGATAGTTACTTGGGGATCAATCCCGCGGGCAATCCGGCGTATTACGTCACGGACGCCTTCATCAACTACTACGACGCGATAGCCCTCTACCTCCAATAGCTGGTCGGCCGATCGCCCGCGGGCGATCGGC
>JAEXTK010000081.1 GCA_023406985.1 Spirochaetota bacterium
CCGTAAGCCCTTCGACCCGAATCGCAAACCCTTCGATCGGGACCGCAAGCCCTTCGATCCGGACCGCAAGCCCTTCGATCCGGACCGCAAACCGTTCGACCCGAATCGAAAACCCTTCGACCGGGACCGCAGGCCCTTCGACCGGGACCGCAAACCCTTCGACCCGGATCGCAAACCCTTCGACCGGGACCGCAAGCCCTTCGGAAGCGCGGGCGACGGGGATCGGCCGTTCAAGAAGTTCGTGAAATCGGGCGGCGGCTACGGCGGGCACAAGAAGGCGGGCGCGCTCGGCGTCAAGAAGGGCCCCCGGAAGGCCCGCGCGGTGCGCGCGGTCCGGAGGGACGGACCGAGCGAGGACTGAGGCCCGCGCGGCTCCCCGCAGTCGGCGCCCCGTCGCCGGCCCCTAGGGGTTTCGCGCGCGTTTTCCTACAGGTCGAGTTCGCCCTGGGCGGGCCGACCTATCCTGAAACTGAGTCGCTGGATCGGCGACGGTCCATACAGGGCTATCCGCTCGAGGTGCAACCTCGTCGGGTAGCCCTTGTGTTTTTCATAGCCGTATTCGGGATACAGCCACGAATAGCGTTCCATCATGCGGTCCCGCGCGGTTTTGGCGAGGATGGACGCGGCCATCACGGCCGCCACCGTCGCGTCCGCCTTCACGACGGCCGCGCACGGGATGCCGATGGCCGGCGCGTAGAGGCCGTCCACCACCGCCTCGTCCGGCACGAGGGGAAGGCCCGCGAAGGCGCGCTCCATCGCGAGGAGGCTCGCGCGCAGGATGTTGATGCGGTCTATTTCCGCTGCCGAGGCCCAACCGACGCCCCAGGCGAGCGCCCCCTCGTAGATGGCCCGCATGGCGATCTCGCGCCGCTTAGGCGAGAGCTTCTTGGAATCGTCGAGGAGTTCGCGGGGAAAATCTTGAGGCAGCACGACGGCGGCGGCGCAGACGGGCCCCGCGAGGGGGCCGCGGCCCGCCTCATCGAGCCCGCAGAGGAGGCCCGTCATTTCTTGGGCGCGATGACGAAGCGGGCGGCCGGCGGATCCGCTCGTCCGCCGTCGTTCCCGCCTTCCACGCCCGCGTCCGGCGCGGCGGGCGCGAGGAAAGCGACCGCGAAATAGTACGTCGCGCCGGAGCGGAACCGGAGTTCCAGGACCTTCTCCGCCCCCGTGTAGTCGATGTTCGATTTCAGGAAGGCGCCCGCGGCGTCGAAGGCGGCCACGAGGTAGGGCGCGTTCTCGGCGCCGTCCAGGTAGAGCCGCATCGTCCGTTCCTGCCCCTCCGCGTCCACGCGGAAGAGCACGGGATCGCCGCCGGCAACCGTTTTCCGCGGCCCGTACAGCCGTATCGGCGGAAGGCGGACCTCCGGCCTTCCCATGAGGGAGGCGGTCTTCGCCTCCATAGCGGCGAGGGCCGCGGGCGGCGGATCGAGGAGCGCCGCGACGGGATCGGAGGCAGCGCCCGTCGCGGAGGCGGCGCCCGTCGCGGGGGCGGCGCCCGTCGCGGGGGCGGCGCCGGCGGGCGGGGCCTCGAGGGAATAGTACCCCACCGTGCCGTCGGCGTGGAACGCGACGACGACGCGCGGCGCCGACACGAAGACGAGCGGACCGGCGGCGAGGTTCGGCATGGGCCGTTCGAAGACGGGCGCGAAGGTGGCGCGGTCGATCGCCACGAAGGACGGCGCCGAAGTGGCCACGAGGATGCGGTCCTGGAAAACGAGGGGACCGGCGACGAGCGCGCGGGGAGCGTCCCACCTACGGAGCGGAGCGGATTCCGCCTGACCTTCACCGACCGTGTCCTGGATCAGGAGCAGCGCGCGTCCCTCTAGCCGGTAGATCGAGGAGCCGCGCCGCGCCTCCCGCTTTCCGGCGAAGTCGAACCGCGCCGCGCCCGCCTCCGGCGGCGCCGCATCGGCGGCGCCGTACGCGCGGAACAGGACGCGCGTCTCCCCCTCCCCGTACGCGAGATCCACCGCGCTCGATCCGACGATGGCCGTTTCGGGGAACGGCAGATCGGGCCGCGTTCCGCCCGAGGGCAGGAGGGAGGCATCGCCTAGATTCGAGCCGTGCGAACCGCGGGCAGGTTCGGGGGCCGCTTCCGTCACTCGGTCCTCCGGCCGCGCTTCGGTGGCGCCGCCTTCAGGCCGGGAGCCCGTGCACGCGGCGAGCGACCACGAGAAGAGAAACGCCCACGCGAGAAAGCTCCGGAGCGGGCGGTTCATCGATCGCCTCCAAACCCATCGGCGAGGATGGCGTAGCGGGCCGCGACGCCGCTGAAATCCGCGAGGCGCCGGGCGGCGGATGCGGGACGGGCGGACGGGGCGGCGAAGGAGGAAACCGGCACGCCGTATCGCGCGCCGAGCCGGTCCAGCGTCGCGGCGGCGACTTCCTCGCCCGCCCCGAGCCAGCCCCGGTCCGCGCCGAGGAGCGCGAGTTCGTCGGGCGCGGGGATCGTCGTCTCCACGAGGCACGGCAGCGCCACGACGAGCGTTCCGGCGTCGAGAAGGGGCGCGAGGGGCCCCAGCGCGGCCTTCAGCGAGGCGGGCGGGACGGCGACGCGGAGGGGCCGACCTTCGAGCTGACGTTCGAAGGCAGCGGCGATGACGACCGTAGAGAAGGGGTCGTCTCCGGCCCGCAGGAACCGGAAGACGCCATCCTCCGCGGCCAAGGGAGTCTTGCGGGCCTCCGCCTCCATCGCCGGTTCGCGCTCGGCCAGGACGTTCGCGAACGCCGCGCGTAGGCGCTCCCTCACCGGCGCGTAGCGCGTTCCGCCGCGGATCGCTTCGTAGGCGGCCGGATCGCGTTTGAGCTCGGCGAAGAGCGCGAGGAGGCGCGCTCCGCCGTTTTCGAGCTCCGCCGTTTCGGCGAAGCGCTCAGCCCGCTCGACGGCCTGCCGGTCGACGTCGGGCGGGACCGCCCCCATCGCGCCCACCGCGCCCGCGGGGACGCGCCAGGCGACGCTCAAGGCGGCGCGGATGACGGACGGATCGAGCCCGAGGTCCTGGGCGAATCGGGCAGGGTCCCGGCCGTACGCCGCCCAGACGAGGCCGACGCACTCGGCGTACGCCGCCGAGAGTCGCCCGTCCTCTTCAAGGACGCGCGCCACGGAGCGCGGGGAAAGCGAGACGAGGTTACGCAGGAATGAGGAGAGCGATGCGAGGGCCTGCGGCGTGACGCGCGCGAAGGGCACGCGCGGTCCGGCGATGCCGTCCCCGTACCAGGCGGCGGCCGCCGCCGCGGGGAGGACTTCAGCGAAGAGCATACGGGCGGAATACGCCTCCACGAATTCGCCCTTGGCCTCCCTGAACGCCGCCTCCGCGGGCGAAGCGCCCAGGGCGACCGTTTCGTCGGCGGCGAGGGGGCCGGGGAGTCCGCTCGCGAGGACCGTCATCCAGGCGCGGTACGCGCCCCCTTCCAATTTGGCCGCGGCGTCCCGGAGCGCCGCGAAGGCCGCCGCGGGGCAATCGGGATGGGCCGAGAGTCTATCCTCCAGCGCCTTGACCGCCTTCGCGAGGTCCTTTTTGGGCACGGCGGCGATCCGCTTGGCGAGCAGGGCTGCGAGCGTGCGGCCGTCCCGGAGGATGCCGGCCTCCGTCGCCTCGGCGGTCGTGATGCCCGCCTTCTCCACGTGGCCGTACCGGCGGGAGGCGAGGTCCCGGGCGCCTTCCCACCGGAGGCGCCGTTTGTCGGCCAGGACGCCGGCGGCGCTCTCCGCCGATAGCCCCCCGAAACCGGAGAGCGTCAAGGAGGCGGCGAGAGCCTCGCTTTTATCGCTGAACGTGTCGAGGACCGCGGCGAGATTCCGTGCGGCGTCGACGTAGGACCGCTCCGCGGCGAACGCGCGGCCGCGATCCTCCACGAGGACGGCGAGGCCGGCGTCCATGGCGGCCACGAGAGCGGTCGCCTTGGGCCGCTCCGCCTTCGGCAGGAACGAGAGCCACGGCACGGCGGCTTCGGCCCGCGGCGCCGCGGCGACCAAGGCCGCCGCGCAGAAGACGGCTGCGGCGCGAACGCGTGCGATCCGCTTCATTCGCCGTCCTCGGGATCGACGAGGACGTTGGCCGAACCGCGCGGCGCGTAGCGACGGTTGAAGGCGGCCATGTCATCCGCCGCGTAGCGCGGGCCCCAGAGCCGATCGAAGCCCCGGAACCGGTTGCCGCCCACGCTCCCCGGCCGCGGCTCGGCGCCGGAGAAGGCGTCGGCGCTCTTGGCCGTGGGAACCGCCGTGAGGAAAGAATCCTGGATCGAAGGGAAACCGCCGGTTATCCTGAACGCCCTGGCCGAGGAGTCGGCGGCCACGGTCAAGTCGGCCCCCGCGAACGCCCCCGCGCAGGAGTCGAGCGTCACGAGGGCCGCGTCGCGCGCCGTCGCGGAGAGCGATCCGCCCTTCCACGCGCAGGAACTCCCGGCGACGTCCAGGCCGGCGGCGTAGTCTTCGGCGGCCGCCGTCGCCGCGGTATCCTCCGCGGTAGTCGCCGTATCCCGCAGCAGGAAACCGAAAGCGGATCGGAGGCCGCGGATATTCGCGATGACCGTGCGGAGCTTCAGCGCGCCTCCGCGGCAATCGAGGGCGGTAGCCACCTCCGCGGCCGAGACCTCGAGCCGACAGCGGTCCAGGCTGATGGAGGAGTTTTCCGCGCGGAGCGCCGCCGCGCGCGGAGCGCCCGCACCGGAGGCTACGACGCGGCATTCGGCGAGGTCGAAGGCCGCCGAGGCGGCGTCCAGGACGAGGCCGCCGCCGGTCAGATCGCAGCCGCGCATCTCCACGCGCGCTCCGCCCACGGCGCGGACGAGCGGGTCCGGCCTTCCGGCCGCCCCCTCGATCGATAGGGCGGACAGCGAGACCTCGGCCCCTTCCGCGAGGAGGTACGCGCCGGCCGCGGCCCGTATCCGGGCCTGGCCTCCGAACGCCGTGCCGTCCGCACGGTAACCGCCTTCTATCCTAAGCGCCGCGTCCAAACGCGTCGGACCGGCGAGGGTCGCGTCGGAGAGCACCCGGATATGGCGCAGCCCCCGGGACTTCGCGGCCGCGACCGCCTCGTCGAGGCTCGCGAACGGCTGATCCCGCGAACCGTCTCCTTCGGCATCAGGATCGCGACGCAGGGTTCCGGCGTAGACCGTCGAAGCGTCCATGGTGAACGCGCGCACCACCACGGGGCTCTCGTTCCCCGCCTCGTCGACGGATCGCGCCTCTATCCGTATCGACTCGAGCCCTTCCGCCGAAGGCTCGAGCAGCGTCGTCCCCATGAACTGGAACGTCTCGGTCGCGCCGCCGGACGCGGCGCGGCGAACGACGGCGTAGGTCCGATCCTCGCCGATCACCGAAACCTCGGCCGCGCGGCTGAGCCACGCGCCTTCCTCCGGGCCCTCGATGCGCGGGCGACGGGGAGGCGCGCGGTCGATCGTCCACGAACGTGGCGGTCCTCCGCGTTCCGGCCAGGCCGACCAGACGAGGGCCTCGCCGTCGCTGGCGTCCAGCGCGAGCTCCGCGCTCGGCGGAAGCGCCAGGAGCGCGCTCGGAACCGCGCCGGCGAGGGTCAGGTAGAACCGGGCCGATTCCCGGTCGGAGGAAGCGAGCCGAACGGCTTCGGCTACGACGGCGCCGTCGGCGCGGGACGCGGTCGGAAGCGGCCCGTCGGAGAATCCCGCGGCCGCGCCGATGTCCATAAAGAAGGGACCGCGCGATTCGGTTTCGCCTTCCACGATCCACGCGAGGCGCGCGCCCGCCGCAGGGACGGGGAGCGGCTCTTCGGCGTCGCTCCAGCGCTCCTCAGAGCCGAGCCGATATCGGATGCGCCCGGAAAGGCGCGGCCACTGGATCGCGCGGGCGAGGGCCGCGGTCCGGAGCATCGGCAGGGGGTCCGCATCGCCTTCAGCGCTAGCCTCACTGTTCGCGTCGGTTCCCGCGGGCCCCGGCCCCGGTTCCGCGGCGGGACGGCCGTCGAGGGTGAATACGAACCGCCGCGGAAGCGAACGGTCCCCGATGAGGAGCACGTAGGCCCGCGCGAAAAACGGGACGGGGCGGAGGACGAGCGTCCGGCTATCGTACCGAAGGGCGTCCGCGTCGGTTGCGCGCGGCTGACCCGCCGCGGCTTCCCAGCGGAAGCCTTCCGGCAGCGTCAGGGTGGAGGCGGTGGCGAAGGGCGTCTCCTCGGCCGCGCGCAGATTCCCGAAGGGAGTCTCGTCCTCTTGCACGACCGTATAGGCGACTTCCCGGCGCTCGACCCTTCCGTCCCGGCCGCGGGCGGCGACCTTCACGAGGACGTCGCCGACCGCGTCGATGAGCGCGGGGCACTCATACCTGCGGGAGGTCGGACCGAGCGGATCGCTGCCGTCGTCGGTCCAGCGGACCTCTTCGGCGCCTTCGGCGAAGACCACGAGGCGCTGTCGGTTCGCCCATCGGCCGGCGGCCGGATTGGCGACGGCCAGATCGAGCGGGGAAGCCGCGAACGTCGCGATTTCGGAGCAGTTGCCCGCGGCGTCGACCGCCCAGGCGAGTACCGAAAGGGTGCGCCCCTCGACGACCGTCCCTTCCGCAAGGTCGCGGCGCACCGAGACTACGCCGTCGGCGGCCACGATCGCGTCCACGCGCGAGCGCGCCTCCACCTTCACCGAAAGCGTCCAGCCGCCCGGCCGCGGCGTCGCGGTAAGCGCGGGCGCCTGCGGGGGCGCCGCGTCCACCGCCACGAGGAAGGTCCGCGACTCGATGAGTCCCTCGTCGGGAGCGGGCTGCAGCCGTTCCGCGACCAACGCGTAGTGCCGTTCTTCCCCTTCCGCGGCGGCGAGCTCCGCCGACGCGGGCCCGGAGCCGCGGTAAATTTCCGTGCCGTCCAGCACCAGGCGCAGGCGTTCGCGCGGCCCTACCGAAAACCAGTAGCGGCGAGCGGAAGAGAAGGTTCCCCCCTCGGCGTTGGTGGCCAGGCCGGAGTCGGACGGAGCGGCGGCGGCCAGGGCCGCCACCAGGACCAGCGCGAGGGCGAAAACGGCGCGGGGTTGCATGGCTCCTCCCCTACTTTATCGCGTTGAGGATCGTTCTTAATTCGGGATCGTCTTTGTAGTAGTGCTCTTCGAGTTCCGCCTTGGACAGGCCCACGAGCTCGTGGCTCATATAGTGGATCCACCGATCCTCGTCCGCACAGGTCAATTCGTGCTTGCGGCACCAGTAATCCGGGTGGATGGGAAGCTGTTCCTCTTTGTCCAGGAAGTATTTATAATCGTGGACCGCCACCTTCACGTCCTTACGGGGGATACCCTTCTCAAGGATGATCTCCACGAGCCGGTTTATGGTGCGGCCGGTATCGAAGATGTCGTCCACGAGGAGGACCTTGTCGCCGGTGCGCAGGTATTCCGGCGCGTAGGTCCAGCCGTCCACCATGACCCGCTCGTGCTTGCGGACGTCGGTGTACGAGCGGGCGACGACCGCGGCGTAATACACGGGACGCCCCTCGCCGCGGACGATTTTGAAGTACTCGCTGATGACGTTGCCCAAGTAGGCGCCGCCGCGCAGGGACACGTAGATGACGTCGGGGATGAAGCCGTCCGCGTGGATACGGTGCGCCAATTTGAGCGCGTTGTTCCTCACGGTGTCGTAGGGAAGAAATTCCTTGATCATGAAAGAAATCTACACGATTTCCCGGGATTTTGGTAGAAGGCCCGCCCGAAAGGGGCCGCGCGGGGCGCGCGGGAAAGGGCACGCAACGTCCCCTTCCCCGCCCGCGCGGCGGGGCGCGTTCAGCGCTTGAAGTGCATGGTCTCCAGTTTGGTGTCGCCGCGCGCCACTTCGAACCAGATCTCCTTCTGCGCCTTCTCGTTGATCGTCCGGAAGAAGCCGGAGAGGTCCGTCACCGGTACGCCGTTGACGGAGAGCACGAGGTCGCCGCGTTGGACGCCCATGGCGGCCGCGGGGCTCTTCGCGATGGCCTCCACCACGAGGAGGCCCTTCGCGCTCTTGTCGATCTTGAAGGCGCTGCGGACCTCGTCGGTCAGCGGAACCGCGATGACGCCGGGCCAGAGCTTGGCGTTCTCCGCGGCGACCTCGTCCTTCCGCTCGTCTATCCGCACCGTGACGTCCTTCTGGACTCCGGCGCGGATCACGGTGAACACCGCTTTCTGTCCGGCGCGGAGGTCGCCGACGGCCAGGACGAGCTGATCGCGGCCGCGCATCGCCTTGCCGTCCAAGGCGGTCACGAAGTCGCCGGGCAGGATGCCGCCCTTGTCGGCCGGCGAACCCAAGAATATCTGGGATACGAGCGCGCCCTTCTTGCCTTCCACGCCGAGATCCTTCGCGGCGTCCTTTTCGATGTCGATGAGGGAGACGCCGAGCCAGCCGTATTTCACCGAGCCCGAGGAGATGAAATCGTCCAAGGCGCGCTTCACGTTGTTGATCGGGATGGCGAACCCGAGGCCGACCGAACCGCCCGAAGGGCTCGCGATCCAGGTGTTGATGCCGACGACCTCGCCGCGGATGTTGACGAGGGCGCCGCCCGAGTTACCCTGGTTGATGGCCGCGTCGGTCTGGATGAAGTCGTTGATGTTGCCCGCCGGGCCTCCGGTCCGGCCGACGGCGCTCACGATGCCCATGGTCACCGAGGACATGAGGCCGAGGGGGTTGCCCACCGCGATCGCCCAGTCGCCGACCTTCACGCCTTCCGAATCGCCGAGGCGGGCGATCGGGAAGGTATCGGAAGACTCGAACGAGACGAGCGCGACGTCCTTGCGGGGATCCTTGCCGACGAGCTTAGCGGGGAATTCCCTGCCGTCGTTGACCGCGACGCTGATTTCCGTCGCGTCGCCCGCGACGTGGTTGTTGGTCACGACGTAGTAGGTCTTGCCGTCGCGGCGCACGATGATGCCCGAACCGAGGCCCTGGGACCGGTACTCGCGCTCGTCGCCGCCTTGCTGATCGGGCGTGCCGAAGAAGAACTCCCAGGGTATGCCGTTGAAGCGCGGCGTCTGCTGCTTCTTCACCTCCACCGTCTTGATCTCCACCACCGTGGGCAGCACGCTCTCGGACACGGAGCGGGTCGCGGCCTGGAGGCTTTCCGCCACCGCGAGCGCGTCGGTCGGGACCGCTACGGGCGCGGTCTCGGCGTAGGCCGTCTTCTTGGCCCCGGGCGTGGAACAGGAGAAGGAGAGGAACGCGAGGGAGAATCCGAAAATGGCTCCCAACAACACGAGATTGAATACGAAAAAACTTCGGGATGAGAGGCGTTCGTTCAGTTTCATCGATGTCTCCTTGCGGTCTATCGACAAATATAACGAAAAACGCAGGTAAAAGGTTACGGCCGCGAACGCCGCAGGCGGGGCGCCGGACGCGGGAACGACGCCGCGCTCCGCTCAAGCACCCGCGGTGAGGATCTCGGTATGGTCCGCGAAGACGGCGACCGTATGTTCCCAGTGCGCCGAGAGTTTGCCGTCCGCGGTCACCACCGTCCACTCGTCGTCCAGGAGCTCGACGTCGCCCGTACCGAGATTGATCATGGGCTCTATCGCGATGACGAGTCCCTCCATCATGCGGGGATTGGAGCCGAGGCTCGAATAGTTCGGCACCTGCGGGTCTTCGTGGGGGGAAAATCCGACGCCGTGGCCGCAGTAGTCATGGACGACCCCGTAGCCCGCCTGGACCGCGTGGGAGTACACCGCGCGCGAGATCTGATGGATGCGGTTGCCCGCGAGAGCTTGGGAGATGCCCTTGTACAGGCACTCCTCCGTCACCTTGTTGAGCGCGGCGGCCGCGGGACTCACCTTCCCGACCGCGACGGTGACCGCCATGTCGCTGAAATAGCCGCCCAGATCGATCCCGCAATCGAGCGAAACCAAATCGCCCTCGGCGATCCGGCGCGGGGAGGGAATCCCGTGGATGACCTCCTCGTTGATGGAGACGCAGAGCGCGGCCGGGAAGGGATTATCCGCGTCGCCGTACCCCAGGAAGGCCGGCCGCCCTCCGGCCCGCTTGATCCAGTCCTGGGCCCACCTATCCAACTCAAGGGTTTCCGTCCCCGCCTGCACGAGGGGGACGAGTTCCTTGAACATCGCGGAAAGCAGGCGGCAGGATTGCCTGATGCCGTCCAGCTGCTTCGCGTTCTTGAGCCGAATCATATGCTGCCTTCTTTCGCCGCGCGCTAGACGCTCAAGCGTCGCCTGATCTGCACGACGCCCGGTAGGGCCGCGTCGCGGCGGAGTGCTTCGCGGAGCGCGGAGGCCGCGCCTTCGCGGTCCCCCATGCGCTCCAAGGATTCCGCGATCGAGCGGAGCCATCGAGCCTCTTCGTGACGAGAATACCCCAGATCGATGAGCTCTTCCAAGCACTCCACCCGCTCCTCCTCGGAGAGGGTCCCGCCGAGCCTGAGGCGGGCGATTTCCTTGATCAGGAGATCGACCTCCGGCATGAAGTGGCGGAAATAGGGGCGGCGGCGCTCCTCCCGCACGAGATCGACGAGGAGGAGGAAGGCCTCATAGGACGAACCCCGCTTGTCGAGTTCTTCGGCGAGGATGAACGCGCAGTCCATCCAATCCTCGCGCTCCAGGTAGGCGTCCAGGCGAAACTCGAGGCCGCCGTTCCGGCGCCAGACCTCGACGGCCTCGTCCTCCTCGAGATGGAGGAGATCGAAGAAGATGAGCTTGGCCTGGCTCTCCGGCTCGTCGGCCCGCTCCTTGAGGAAGGCCCGATAATCGAAATCGATTTTCTTGACGAAGCGGAAATAGGCGCGGTCGTACTCGCCGCGGCGGTCCACGTCGGAAAGGGTTTCGTAGGCCGTGAGGAGCCGGCGCATGTCGGCCTGCGCCGCGGCTCCGGCGATATCCGGATGCACCCGCTTCGCGCGCGCGCGGAACGCCTTTTTGATATCGGAGCTCGAAGCGTCCTGGTTGACGCCGAGTATCTCGTAGTAATTTTCCACTCGGAATAATCCCGGGAGCCGGCCCGCGGGCCTTCCTCCGTCAGTTACCGATGCGCTTGCCGAGAGGCTCGGCCTGGTCGATCCGTTCGATGATCTCCGACCAGTTCACGCACATGCCTTCCTTTTCCATCGCCCGCATGAGGTTCGAGAGGGCCTTGGCCGTGAACGGGCCCCGTTTGCGGAGGAACGCGGCGCCTTTCTTGCCCACGAGCGAACTCGCCTGGGCGAGCATCTGGCCGAGCTGGACGGGCATCTTGCCGCCGAAGAACGAGACGCTCTCGGCTAGGATCGCCACGTATTCGTAGCCGGGAAGGCGCACGCCGTCGTCTTTCCGGGCGTCCAGGATATCCACCCTGTGTCCCATGGCCTCCATGCCCTTGGCGAGGGCCGCGGCCCAATCCGAGCCGGCGAGCGGTTTCGCCGACGCGGTGATCAACGCGATTCTCATGTTCCCCAAACCCCACTACGCTTGCTTGTACAACATATCGATATTCGGTTCCTTCACGACGAAGACCGAACAGCGGGAATTCACCATGATTTCCCGGTGCGCGTGCGAAATGATGTCGCGGGAGCTCCGTTCCTTCTCCCAGCCGCCGAGGAGGATCAGGTCGGCCTTCTTCTCGTCCGCGACCCCGAGGATCTCCGTGTAGATGGCGCCGTGGCGGAGTTCCCGCTCGATGCGCACGCCCTTGGCGCGCGCGAGCTCCTCCACGAAGGAGAGGTACCGCTCGCCGTTCGCCTCCAGGCTGTGCTCGTACTCGGCGCTCTCCTCTTGGATGAAGATCTTGCTCAGGGTCAGCTGCCGAATCGTCGCCGTATCCACGACGTACACGACGGAAAGGCGGCAGCGATACTGCTTGGCCATGATGATGGCGTACTTGGCGGCGTGGATGGACGCGTCGGAACCCGAGATCGCGACAACGATGTTGGAAAAAAGAGGTTTCGTCATCCCCTCCCGGCCTTCCTTTTAAGCAGTTTGCTGGAGAAAAAGGACTCTCGTTCCCGTTCCTCCAAAGACGCCTCGATAAAAGCCTTGGTTTCCCGAGCGGCGGGTATTACGAGCTTTTCGAGCGCATTCACGCGCCGCTGCGTCTTGCGCACTTCGCGCGCCAGACGCCACGCGACGGTCCGCACGGCGGCCATCTCCGTAAGTATTTTAAGCAATGCGAAGAATTCTAACACGGTTTCATCGCATTCCGCAAACGAATTTGCCGGAGTGTACTTGATCTCCGCGTCGGGGAGCCGGATTTCCAGACTGGGGAGATCCATGCCCGCGATATTCATCCGCCGCTCGTGGAGCTCGTAGCGGTACCGGATGCTGCGGGAGAGCTTGTCCGCCCTATCGCGGCCGACGATGACGAGCATGCGCCGGAGCGCGGGATAGGCGGTCGCCGTGCGGGCGCCCAGATCCCGTTCCAGGATCTTCACGCGCTCCAAGGTATGCATGAGCTCCATGACGAGGATCTCGCGCTTCTGTTCGAGGAGGTCGTAGCCCTCCTCGGCGGTCGCGAGGCGTTCCTTCACGCGGAGGAGATTGCTCTTGGTGGGCGCTACCGCGTCATGGGCCACGGCTTACCTTCCCGTCCGCCCGGCCGCGCGGACGTGCGCGCTGTCCGGATCTTCGTCGTCCAGATCCGACTCGTCCGCGTGCGCCGAGGCGGCGAGGATCGGGTCCAGGTATTTTTCGAGGTATTCATTCCGCACGCGCAGGAGCTCGTCGCGCGGCAGCACGGCGAGCGTCTTCCACCCGAGGTCCAGGGTCCGCTCGATCGACCGGTCGTCCGTCTCGTCCTGGGTGAGGTAGTCCTGTTCGAACCGCTCGCCGAAGACGAGGTAGCGTTTGTCGGCCGCGGAAAGTTCTTCCTCGCCGATGATGGCCGCGAGATTGCGCACCGACTTGACGCGCGAATACGCGGCGAACAGCTGGCTGGCGACGTCCTTGTGGTCCTCGCGCGTCATACCCGGTCCGATCCCGTCCTTCATGAGGCGCGACAGGCTCGGCAAGCCCGCCACCGGCGGATAGACGCCGCGCTGCGCGAGCTCTCGGTCCAGCACGATCTGTCCCTCGGTGATGTAGCCCGTGAGGTCGGGGATGGGATGGCTGATGTCGTCGTTCGGCATGGTGAGGATGGGGATCTGGGTTATGGAACCGGTGGAACCTTCGATCTTGCCCGCCCGCTCGTAGAGGGACGCGAGGTCGGAGTACAGGTAGCCGGGATAGCCCTTGCGGCTCGGGACTTCCCCGCGGATGGAGGAGACCTCGCGGAGGGCCTCGCAGTAGTTCGTCATGTCGGTCATGACCACGAGCACGTGCATGTTCCGGTCGTAGGCCAGGTACTCGGCCGCGGTGAGCGCGCACCGCGGCGCGATGAGGCGCTCGATGGACGGGGCGTCCGCGAGCGACAGGAACACCACGACGTTCGAAAGGACGCCCGACTTCTCAAACCCGTCCAGGAAGAACCGGGCCACGTCGTATTTGACGCCCATCGCGCAGAAGATGACCACGAAGGGCTCTTCGGCTTCTCCGCCGGAGGCGCTCCGGATGCGCGCCTGACGGACGATCTGGGCGGCGAGCCGATTGTGGGCCAGGCCGTTCCCGGAGAAGATCGGCAGCTTCTGGCCGCGGATGAGCGTGTTCATGCCGTCGATGGCGGACACGCCGGTCTGGATGAAGTCGCGCGGGTAGGTCCGCGCGTAGGGATTGATCGGGAGCCCGTTAACGTCCCGGCGGTCCGACGAGAAGATCTCGCCGAACCCGTCGGCCGGCCGCCCGAGCCCGTCGAAGACGCGGCCGAGGAGCCCTTCGCCGACGCGGAGTTCCATGGGACGGCCGAGGAATTCCACCCGGGAATCGTCGGCGGAGAGGCCGGAGCTCGAACCGAAAATCTGGACCGCGGCCCATTTCTCCGCGAGGTCCACGACGCGGCCGAGCCGCCGTTCCCCGTCGCGGCCGTACACGGCCACCGTTTCGCCGAAGCCGACGTTCCGGCTCCGCTCGGTCACGACGACCGGGCCCTCTATGCGGGTGAGCCCGCGATATTCGACGCCCCTCATTGGGCCTCCTTCGCGCGGTAGCTCCGTTCGAGTTCGTCCAGCGCCGCCTTCATGTCGCGCTCGAAATCCGAGAGGGCGCCGTCGTCGTCGTTCTTCACCTCGCTCTTGAGCCGCGCGAGGCGTTCCCTGAGCGGCAAGGCGGTGATCTTCATGAGGGGGGCGCCGAGCTTGATGCAGGAGGCGGCGCGGAGGTGGAAGTCCATGAGGAGTTCCAGGAGGCGCACCTGCTTGGCCGGCGCGCAGTACATGTCCACCTCGTCGAACGAGTTCTGCTGCAGGAAGCCGTTCTTGATGAGGTCCGCGGTGAGCAGGATGAGCCGTTGGTCGTCCGGCAGGGCGTCGGGGCCGATGAGGCGGACGATTTCCGCGAGCCGCTGTTCCCGTTTCAGCAGGTCGAGCGCGGCGCGGCGGGCGCGCGGCCAGGCGGGGTTCACGCGGTCCCACCAGGCGCGCACTTCCTCGGCGTATTCCGAATAGCTGTCGATCCAGCTCACGGCCGGATAGTGGCGCGCGTTCGCGAGGTCGCGGTCGAGGGCCCAGAAGCAGCGGATGAAGCGCTTGGTGTGCTGGGTCACGGGCTCGGAGAAGTCGCCTCCCGGCGGCGAAACCGCGCCGATGATGGTCACCGATCCGGTGGCTCCCGAAAGGGTATCCACGCGGCCCGCGCGCTCGTAGAACTCGGCCAGGCGCGTCGGGAGGTAGGCCGGGAAGCCTTCTTCCGCGGGCATCTCCTCCATGCGGCCGGAGAGTTCCCGGAGGGCTTCCGCCCAGCGGCTCGTGGAGTCGGCCATGATGGCGACGTGGTAGCCCATGTCGCGGTAGAACTCCGCCAGAGTCACGCCCGTGTAGATCGAAACCTCCCGAGCCGCGACCGGCATGTTGGACGTGTTGGCGATGAGGATCGTCCGCTCCATGAGGGAGCGTCCCGTACGCGGGTCGACGAGTTCGGGGAACTCGGTGAGCACGTCCGTCATCTCGTTGCCGCGTTCGCCGCACCCGATGTACACGATGACGTCGGCGTCGCACCATTTGGCCACGGCGTGTTGGGTCATCGTCTTGCCCGTGCCGAACCCGCCGGGGATCGCGGCGGCGCCGCCTTTGGAGAGCGGGAAGAACACGTCGATGACGCGCTGCCCGGTGATGAGCGGCTCATCGGGGGAAAGCTTCTTCGCGAACGGCCGCGGCACGCGGACGGGCCACCACTGCGCGAAGGGGATCTCCGCTCCCGCGTCGGTCCACGCGGCAGTCTCCTCCACGCGGTATTCCCCCGCGTCCGCGAGGCGTACGATCGCCTCGCCGCGGACGCCGGGCGGCACCATGATCTTGCACGCGACGAGTTCGCTCTCGCGGACCTCCCCGAGGACGAGGCCGGTGGCCGCGATCACCTTCTCGCCCCGCGCGAGGGCGGCGGCGATCGCGGGGGACGGCTCGAAACGCCACTCCTTGGCGAGGTCCAGCGGTTCGCCGCGGACGCCCGGCTCCAGGAAGGCGCCGGTGGCCCGGAAGAGCGACTCGAGCGGCCGCTGGATGCCGTCGTAGATGGTGCCGATGAGGCCGGGCCCGAGGAGGACCGAAAGCGGCCGCCCCGTGGAATGGGCGACGGCCCCGACCTTGAGGCCCGTGTCGTCCTCGTATACCTGCACGATGGCGTCTTCGCCTTCCAGGCGGACGATCTCGCCGATGAGCTTGGCCGCGCCGACTTCCACGACGTCGTACAGGCCCGCGGAGGCGAGGCCCGTGGCGCGGACGATGGGTCCGGAAACGCGGGTGACTTTTCCCTCAATCATTCGCGGCCTCCGCGCCCAGGAGGGCCGACGCGAGTTCGGCCCGCTTCTCGCGGAGCAGCTCTTCCGCCGCTGCCGCCACGCTCACGCGCACGCGCACGTCGCCGCCCTCCACCACGAGGGAGGGCAGGCCCGCGCCCAGATCGTCCGACGGATGATCCGCCGGATCGCCCGGCGACGGGGGCGCCAGGATCCACGAGCGCGCCCCGAGGACCTCGGCGAGCAAGCCCTCGAGCTCGCCGGCAGCGAAGGCCGCGGCGGTCACCACGAGCCCGTCGTCGCCGAGCTCGCCGACCCGCGCCGCGAGGTCCCTGCGGACCAGGGAGAGGAGCCGCGGCCGCGGCAGGGAAGCGAGATAGGACGCCATCGCGCGCCGCAACAAGAGCTCGGCCCTCCGGGCGCGTTCGCGCCGTTTATCCAGGGGAAGCCGCGCCAAGGTCTCTTTGCGCTTCTCGGCCACGCGCGCGGCGTGTTTCCGCTCCAATTCGGCGATATCGGCCTCGGCTTTCCTCGCCCAGGCGAGGGCGGCGGCCTCGGCCGCCTGGTCCGCGTTCCGGAGCAGGCGCTCCGCCTTTTTCCGGGCGTCCTCGAGTATTTCCCGATCCAGGGCATCCGTCGATTTCAGTTCTTCCATAGGGAGCCTTCCCTCGATCCTTCGCTAGACCCGGACGCCGATGGCGTCCCGAATGGCTTCCACGAGGGTTTTGCGCCCCGCGAGTTTTCCCATGAGGCCCGGTATCTCGACCACCAAGGGATACTTGCCGGAGAGTTGCCATTCCGAAAGTTCCTCTCCGAGGGTATCCGCGACTTCTTCCGTCAGGATGAGGACCCGGCAGGCCGAGGCCGCCGCGGCGTCCCAGCCCTCGATGCCGCCGGAGGCGGCCCCCGGCAAGGCCGTTCCGGCCTCTTCCACCCAGCCTCGCGTGACGCGCGCGAAAGCGGCGCGGGTCTGTTCCGCGCTCGATACCGCGAATCCCGGCACGCCGACGAAGCGGAAGGCGGTCACCAATTCCGCCTCTCCGATGAAGAAGTATTCCACGCTCTAGATGAGGAGGATGAACAAGGCGACGAGGAAGCCCCAGAGGCAGATGCCTTCCGCCAAACCGGCGTACGGCAGGGCCTTACCGGAAAGCTCGGGGTTTTCGCTCATGGCGCCCATGGCCGCGGCTCCGATCTGGCCTACGGCGATGCCGCCCGCGATACAGGACACGCCGACCGCCAAGGCCGCGGCGAAGGGCTTCCACGGCGACTCACCCGCGGGGGCCGCGGGAGCCGAAACGGTCGCGCCTTGCGGGCCCTGGGCGCTCTGCGCCGGCGATTCCTGGGCGAACGAGAGCGACGCGGTCGCCGCGAAGAGCGCGAGCGCGATGATCACCACGGTACGTTTCATGAGTTGACCTCCTTGCGGAATCGGAACGGCGAGAATTCCACGCCGGTCTCGGTAAAGAACTTGCTGAAGAACTCGTAGTATTGCAGCCGGACCACCTGGATCGCCACGATCATGCCCTCAAGGAGTATGATCACGCTGTTGCCGAATACCATGACGAAAAATGCGAACACCGCTCCGCCGGGCGCCTGGGAAGCGACCATGTCGGAGAGGGTGAAGACGATGAACGAAAGTACGGCGTGGGAAAGGGCGAAGGCTCCGACGCGGAGGAAGCTCACCGTGTTGGAGATGTAGGAAGAGGTCGACTCGAGGAGCTCCACGAAGCCTTCCATGACGAACACGAGCGCGCCGTGCTCGAGCACCGGCCTCCGCCCCGTGACGATGCGCCAGATCGCCGGTCCGAAGAAGATGCCGGCGGCCGGCAGCGCGAGTCCGACGGCGTCGAACCAGGCGAAGCTGCCGCCCAGGATCATGCGGGTTCCCAGGAACAGGGCATACCAAAAGAGGAGGGCCCCCGAGAGACCGGTCTTGGCGAAGAGCGCCTTGTCCCACTTCTTCATGGCCGCCTGGTTCAGGATATTGATGAGCAAGCCGACCGAATTGATCACCGCGCCGACTCCGACCGTGAAGGCGAAGAAGAGGAAGAGCTTGTCCATGCTGCCCTTGGACGGCATGAGGTGCAACACCCGGTCCACGGGACGACCGGTCAGGAATTCGGTGATCGCCCGCGTCGGCCTGATGAGCAGGTCCTCGTTCGCGAACACCTCGCCGTCCAGGAGCCCGACGACCATGGAGGCGATGCCCACGGACACGAGGGGCGCGGAGAACCGGGAGAATCGCGCCAGGATCTTGACCCGGTTCCGCGCCGTGAGCAGACCGAGGAGGAACAGCACGAAGCCTTGTCCGACGTCGCCGAACATGAGCCCGAAGAGTATCGTGAACGAGAGAGCGACGAACGGCGTCGGATCGATGGTCCCGTACAGCGGGGCGCCGTAGGAGAAGACGACCCGCTCGAATCCGGCGACGAAGGCGCCGTGGTCCAGGGAGACCGGGACCTTCTCGCGTCCCTCGCGGACCTTCGCGACCTCCTCCGGCTCGTACGTGCGCACCGCCACCCGGCCGTCCGCGAGCCGTTCCAGTTCCTCCACGAGGGTCCGCACGTTGTCCGCCGCCACCCATCCGGTCAGGCGGTAAGCGCTCCGCGTCGCCTTGAGGCCGGCCTTGAGCGCCTCTATCGTGGACGCCATGAGGTACGACTCGGTCAGGCGCTGGAGCGTCGGCGCGAGCTCTTCCGCGAGGCGCGCCCTGTCCTGGGCCGACTCGGCGAGGCTCGCGTCCGCGCTCGAGAGGCGCGCCTCCAGCCCGGCGAGGAGTTCGGCGGGGATGCCCTTGAAATCCTCGGGTATCTGGAGCGGCACGAAACCCGCTTTCTTGAGCTCCGAGTCCAAGGCGAAGCGGCCCTTGCGCGAGGCCGCGGCCAACACGCGGTCCCCTTCCCCGAGCGGCACCACGACGGCCCGGTCGGAGAGGGACTCGGCGAGTTCCCCGCGCGCGCGCGAATCGAGGCGGCCGACGCGCAGGGTGAGATAGGAAAGCTGCTCCAGCTCGGCGAACGGCGCCTTGAGGTTCGCGAAGGCCTTGGCCTCCGCGAGCGCGTCCGCCACTTTCTTGCGTTCCTCGACGAGCGACGCTTCCTTCGCCGCCAAGAGGTCGACGCGGGCGCTGATCCCCCGTTCCAGGGCATCTTCCTCCGCCGTGGGCAGCCTTCCCGCGTCGCGCGGTTCCGGCGGCAAGGAGACCCGGAGGAACGCGGCCGCGGTGCGGAGGCGATCCAACGCGGCATCGGCGTTCCGCGGCGCGTTGCCGGCGGGCGCGGCTCTCCCGGCCGGACCGCGGCCCGGGGCCGGTACGGCGCGCGGCGCGGGAGCCTCCGCGCCGTTTTCCGCGCCTTCCTCGTCTTCCGCCTTCGGTTCCTCTTCGGGAGGCGAGAGGTGGATCACGCGGCGTTTGCCCAAATGCGCGATCACGCCGTCCACGTCCCGTTCCAGCACCGTGAGCTCGACGCGCTTCATCTTCCTCGGACGGATCATGCGTTCACCTCCAGCAGCGCGAGCGTTTCCTTAGCGCCGAGGCCGAGGGTAAGGCCCTCGGCGACGCTCGTCAGGAGGTCCTCCTCGTATTGCATCAGCTTGATGAAACAGGCTATGGAGTCGGACGCGAAGGGGCGCCGGTGGAACAGCAAACGGGAGCGCCGCGATAGGTTCCGCGCCGCGGCGTTCTGGACGTAGCGGGGGTCGAGCTTCCAGAACTCGCCGGGGGACTCGGGGTTGAGGAGGGCTTCGAACTTCCACCCGCGCCAGTCCTCCCTTCGGTCCGCGGCGAACGTGAGCGCCCGCCGCGCCTCGGCGGCGAGCGATCGGCCCCGCCGCGCGATATCCGCGAGCTTGGGTTCGATCTCCTCTCCCGACTGTCCGTAGTAGGAGCGCAGGCGGAGCGCCCACACGACGTTCTTGAGCTCTATCTCCTCGGCGACCAGTTCTTCAAAGCCGCGACGGTCGCCCTTCGGCAATTCCAGGATCTCCCGCCAAAGCGAACGGTAAAAGTGCAGGTCCAGCGAAGTCTGCGCGTCCATCACCGTGGCCTCGGTGGGCGTCTCGCGCAGCCAATCGAACTCGGTGGAAGCCAGCATCGCCTTCAGATTCGGATAGGCGTCCCAGGCCACGGTCCCGAAGGGTCCCAGATCGACGTGGAGGGGAGGCTTGCGCTCCCCCGCGGCCAGGGAAGCGAGGGCGGCCTTGAGGTCGGCGTATTCGTAACTGCGGACGAGCCGCACGAGGGCCGCCGCGGGATGCGAGAAGGAGGAAACGATGCCGACGATGCGCGAAGCCGCGCGGTCGGCGATGCGGCGTTCCAACCGCGCCGAAAGTTGCTGTTCGGGAAGGTCGAGCGGCGCGTCGGGGAAGATGAGGCGGTCGAGTTCCGCGGGGCGGTTGACGGAGGCGAGGCGCCCGCGGGCCGCGCCGAGAAACGATTTCCCGACGACGCCGCACGCCTTGGCGTACGCGTATGCCCGCTCCCCCGCTCCGGTCACCTTAACGCTCCCCGAAAAACAGGTTTTCCGCGAGCCGGGTGAAGGCTCCGCCGTCGGTCGGGGCTTTTTCCAGGGAGGCGCGGTACGCTTCCAGATCCTGCCGATATTCGTTCAGGACGGCCTCGGCTTCGCGGCGGGCTTCTTCTTCCAGCTCGGCGGCGCGCGCGGAATACGTGGCGTCGTAGACGCTCCGCGCGGCGCGCTCGCGTTCGGCGACGCGACGATCCGCCTCGGCCTCGGCGTCCGACGCGAGCGATGCCGCTTCGGACTCCACAGCCAGCAGATGATGAATAATGTCGCGGTCGTCCATCGGATAGTCCTGTTAGTCAGTCGAGGGCGATCAGTACGTCCTCGTATTTACGGATGGTCGCATGCGCCGACAGCGCGTCGTTCTGGTTGACGAGGTCGGTATAGAACTGCGGGTTATCCAAAAGTTCGGCCAGCCGCTTGAGCAGCCGAAGATGCTTCTCCGAATCCCTCTGAGGCGCGAGCATGAGGAAGAGCAGGTAGACGGGCTCTCCGTCCAGGGCATCGTAATCGATACCCCGCTTGGAGACTCCCAGAACGCCGTAAACCTTGTCCACGGCGTTCGTCTTACCGTGCGGGATCGCGATGCCTTTCTTGATGCCGGTCGACATCTTGGCTTCGCGGCTCCGCACTGATTCCAGTATCTCGTCGCGCGCTCCGTTGCCGGTAGCCTGGCAGAAGAGATCCACGAGCTCTTCGAAGGCCTCGTCTTTATCTTCGGCCTCAAGCCCGACCTTGATCAGGTCGGGCGGGAAGGTCTCGTGCAGCAACATTGCCGCGTGCCCTTCGCCCTTTATTCGGCCGGCTGCGCCGGGGTTTCGACCGCGGGGGCGGCCGGTTGATCAGCCCACCACTCGCTCTGCGCGCCCGTCGCGGCCTGCTTCGCGGCGGATTCGACGCCGGTATCGCCCGGAGTCCGGTTGACCAACGCCAGCCCGAAGCTGGTGAGCAGGAACAGCGTCCCCAGGATATAGGTCGTCCTGGTGAGCACGTTTCCCGAACGCGAGCCGAACGCGGAATCGCTTCCGCCGGCGAAGATGCCGCCGAGGCTGTTCCCATCCTCGTTCTGGATCAGGACCATGAGGATGAGGAGAATGGAGACGATGACGAAAAGTACCAGGAGCAGTATGCCGATCAGACCCATTTGAGCGACTCCGTTCGAAAATCGTTGGCCCGCGAATCTCTTGAGACAGCCGCGAACGCTATCGGCCATGATACCGAAGCGTCCGCGATTATTCAATAGCTCAGGAGAACTTGGCGATCGGAACGAAGGTTTCGGCCTTGAGGGCCGCTCCGCCGACGAGGGCGCCGTCGATATTCGGCTTCGCCATGAGCTGGGCGGCGTTGTCGGCCTTCACCGATCCGCCGTACTGGATGCAGACGGCCTTGGCCGCGGCTTCCCCGTAGAGCTTCGCGACGACCTTGCGCACGTAGGCGTGGATCGCGTCGGCGTCCTCGGGCGTGGCGGTCTTGCCGGTGCCGATGGCCCAGACGGGCTCGTAAGCGATGGTCACCCGCTTGAACTCGTCCGCCGTGACGCCTTCCAGTCCCTTCACGGTCTGCCGCTCGCAGACGGCCTCGGCCTTCCCCGCCTCGCGCTCCTCGAGGAGCTCGCCGACGCAGAGGATGACTTCCAGGCCGTGCTTCAGCGCGAGCCGGACCTTCTTGTTGATGAGCGCGTCGTCTTCCTTGTAGACGTGGCGGCGCTCGCTGTGGCCGAGGATGACGACCTTGACCCCGAGGTCGACGAGCTGCAGAACGGAGACCTCGCCGGTGTGGGCGCCCTGTTCCTCGGCTGCCATATCCTGGGCCCCGAGCGCGATGTTGGTGCCGGCGACGATGGCGCCGACCGTCTCGAGGGAGGTGAACGACGGGGCGACCAGGTACTTGTGCTTGCCGTCCTTGAGCTGGGCGACCAGGGCCTTGGCGAGTTCGGCGGACTCGGCCCTCGTCTTGTGCATCTTCCAGTTGCCGGCGATGAAATACGTGCGCATATGAGATCCTCCCGCGCTTCGATATGGATTTATCGGCATCATAGTACCGGTACGGGGAGGCGGTGTAAAGGAGCCGCCCCGAGAACGCGCTCAGGCGGCCGGAGCCGCCGGGAGGTAGAGGGAGAAGGTAGATCCGCGCCCCGGTTCGCTGTCCACGTCGATGGCGCCGCCGAACGACCGCATCGTCGCGTATGCCGTCGCGAGCCCCAGGCCGGAACCCACGCCGCGCTTTTTCGTCGTGAAGAGGGGTTCGAAAAGGTGGCCTTTGACCTCGTCCGTCATCCCGCAGCCCGAGTCGGAAACCCGCAGCACGACGTACGGGCCTTCCGGAACGGCCAGCGCTGCGGCGGCCGCGGCATCCAGGCTCAGGCGGCCCGCCGAGACGCAGAGGCTTCCCGCGCCCCCCATGGCGTGGTCGGCGTTGACGAGCAGATTCACGAGCACGCGTTCGAGGCGTTCCGCCTTCGCGAGCGCCACGAGGGGCCCCTCGCCGAGCTCCGTCTCGGCCCGCAACGCGGACCGCGGGCCGCAGTAGGCCTTGACCGACCGGATCGCCACCGCGCCGACGTCCGTCGGCTCCAGATCGAAGTCGCCCGGATGGGCGATATCGAGGAGTTCGCGCGTGAGCCCCGCCGCCGAACGCAACGCCGCCTCGATGTTCGCCGCTATCTCCCTTCCCCGCGGGCAGAGGTCGCATTCCAACGTCAGGAGCGAGACGTTCCCCTGGATGAGCATGAGCGCGTTGTTGAAATCGTGGGCGGCGCCGGCGGCCAGGGCGGAAACGGCCTTGAGCCGCTCGGCCTGGGCGACCCTCGCCTCCAAGCGGCGTCGTTGCGTGCGGTCCCGTATGAGGAGGAGCGACCCGGCGAAGCCGCCCCTACCGTCGGCCAAGGGCGCGCCGGAGATGAGGACGTCCAGCGAGGTCCCGTCGCGCGCGATCCTCCGGGTTTCCAGATCGCGGTACGCCTCGGCCCGGTCCCGGAGCCCTTCCACGAGGGCGGCCGCCTCCTCCCGCCGGTCCGCGCTCACGATGGGCAGCGAGCGGCCGACCAGCTCCTCGCGCGGCCAGCCGAAGAGGGCGCAAAACGCAGGATTGACGTACTCGACGAGCTCCCACGCGTTGAGGACCGCGACCGCGTCCGCCGAATGCTCGAAGAGCCTGCGGAACCGCTCCTCCGAGGCTTGGGCGGCCTCCTTGAGGCGTTCGTTCATGAAGGCGAGCGACCGGTTATGCGCGGAAATCTCCCACCGGTAGAGCGCCAGGATGGGCATGAGCGCGATGAGCAGGGCGAAGGAGGCGACTAGCGACCGGACGAGTTGGACGACCTCCACGCGGCGCATGTCGCTCACCGGCAGGTCCGCGCAGGCGAGATACGCCCGGCCGCCCGGCGAACGCCGGGGTATGGCGACCGATCGGAACGCCCCCCACCGGTCCGCGTAATCCGCGTACACCGCCTCGCCTGAGGCCAAGGCGGTGTGGAACGCGGCAGGGGCGTCCGGGTACGGATAGAAATAGGAGCGGCCGTGCCGATCGATGAGTCCGTCGGTGGCCGAGACCGAGGTGAAGTAAAGGACGCCGTCGCGGTTCACGAGCGTGTACACCCACGCGACGCCGGTCTCCTTGGCGAAGGATCGGAGCCGCGCGCGATTGCGCTCCTCCTCCGCCGCATCGATGGATTCGGCGTCCAAAACGCGATCATGGTAGCCGTTCGGGAGCACGAACTCCAAGGACGCGGCGACGGCTTTGAGGCGCGCGTCCAGCTCGCGCATGACGAGCTGCTTCCCCCGCGACATCGAAAGGAAGGCGACGGTGACCACGACCGCGATATAGAAGAGAGCGACGAGGACGAAAGCCCCCCGCGTGCGGAGCGCGCTTTTTCTCATATCCACCGAGCATAGGCCGGACCGTGCCGCCGGTCAAGCGGAGGCGCGCACGACGAGCCGTTCCGAACGGCGGCGCTCACGTTTGCGCGCGGTTGGGATTTTGAGGGCGGACCTTCGGCCGCGGTGCGGCATCCATGCGCGGGAAAAACGAACGCCGCGTTCCGAGCGGATACAAAAGGGGCGCCCCCGCGGGCGCCCCTGTAACGAAGCTTCGGTCGTGACGCTTACCTGCAGACCTCGATGCTGCGGAATCGCTTGGATCCGCAGACCGAAGGTTTACCGGCAGACTTCGATTCCGGGGAGCTTCTTGCCTTCCAGGAGTTCGAGGGACGCGCCGCCGCCCGTGGAGACGTGGCTCATCTTGGAAGCGAGGTTCACCTTGTTGACCGCGGAGACCGAGTCGCCGCCGCCGACCACGGTGGTGGCGCCGCGGCCGGTCGCCTCGGCGACCATCTTGGCCACTTCCAGCGTGCCCTTCGCGAAGGCTTCGAATTCGAAGACTCCGGGGGGGCCGTTCCAGACGATGGTCTTGGCCTTGGCGAGGACTTCCTTGTATTTGGCGAGGGTCTTGGGGCCGACGTCCATGCCCATGAGGCCGTCGGGGATATCCAGGCCGTCGATAGCCACAGCCGCCGCCGCCGCGTCGAACTTGTCGCTGCAGACGTGGTCCACGGGGAGCACGATCTCGGCGCCGAGCTTCTTGGCGGCGGCCAGGATGCTCTTGGCGGTGTCGAGCTGGTCGTCCTCCACGAGGGACTTGCCGACCGTGTGGCCCTGGGCCTTGAGGAAGGTGTACGCCATGCCGCCGCCGATCACGAGGGCGGAAGCGTTCTTGAGCAGGCTCTCCAGCACGGCGATCTTGGAGGAGACCTTGGCGCCGCCGATGATGGCCACGAGGGGCTTGGTCGGGTTCGTCACGATGGGCTCGAGGTACTTGACCTCCTTGTCCATGAGGAAGCCGCCGACGGACACCTTGAGGAACTTGGCGATGGAGGCCGTGGACGCGTGATCGCGGTGGGCCGTACCGAAGGCGTCGTTCACGAAGATCTCGCCGTAGGTCGCGAGTTCCTTGGCGAGCTTGTCGCGCTCGGCCGGATCCTCGCTCGTCTCTTCCTTGTGGAAGCGGGTGTTCTCCAGCATGACGATCGCGCCGTCTTTCTGGCCCTCGATGAAGGCCTTCTTGCCGAAGCAGGAGTCCTCTCCCGCGAAGACCACGGGCTTACCGAGCTTGTCGGCGAGGTAGGCGGCGACGGGGGCCATGCGGTGCTTGCCCGCGATGTACTTGGCCTCGTCGAAGGCCTTGCCGTCCTTCTCGGCCTTCTCCTTCGCCTTCTTCATGTCCTTCTTGGGGTCGCCCAGGTGACTCATGAGCGTGAGGCTCTTGGCGCCCTGTTCCAGGATGTACGCGATGGTGGGGATGGCGGCGACGATGCGGGTATCGTCCTGCACCTTCCCGTCCTTCATGGGGACGTTGAAGTCCACGCGCATGATGACGCGCTTTCCCTTGAGATTGACGTCCTTCACGGTCTTGATCATGTTCTGCCTCCGTGCATCTTCCGTTTCATAAAAGGAATCTCGAAATAAAAAAGGTCCCGCCTTGGGTAAGACGGGACCGAAGGATCAACGAACCGAACTTACTTCTTTCCGCCCATGTGGCGGAGCAGGGCGACGACGCGGTTGGAGTAACCCCACTCGTTGTCGTACCAGGAAACCACCTTGAAGAAGCGCTTCTCGCCGGGCAGGTTGTTCTGCTTGGTGGCGAGGCTGTCGTAGATCGAGGAGCGGGCGTCGTGGATGAAGTCCGTGGACACGAGCTCTTCGTCGGCGTAGCCGAGGATGTCCTTGAGGTAGGTCTCGGAAGCCTTCTTGAGGAGGGCGTCGATCTCCTCGATGGAGGTGTCGCGGGCGGCCGTGAAGGTCAGGTCGACGACGGACACGTCGAGGGTCGGGACGCGGAAGGACATGCCGGTGAGCTTGCCCTTGGTCTCGGGGAGCACCTCGCCGACGGCCTTGGCGGCGCCGGTGGTGGAGGGAATGATGTTCGCGGAAGCCGCGCGGCCGCCTCTCCAGTCCTTCTTGGACACGCCGTCGACCGTCTTCTGGGTCGCGGTGGTGGAGTGGATGGTGGTCATGAGGCCGCGGTCGATGCCGATGCCTTCCTTGAGGAGGACGTGGACGACCGGCGCGAGGCAGTTGGTGGTGCAGGAGGCGTTGGAGACGACCACGTGCTTGGCGGGATCGTACTTGTCCTCGTTGACGCCCATGACGAAGGTCGGGATCTTCTTGGTCTCGTCGGCGCTCTTCGCGGGAGCGGAGATGATGACCTTCTTGGCGCCCGCCTCGAGGTGGCCCCAGGCCTTCTCGTTGCAGAAGAGGCCGGTGGACTCGATGACGTACTCGACGCCGAGTTTCGCCCAGGGGAGGTTCTTGAGCTCCTTCTCGGCCATGACGCACTTGACCTCGTGGCCGTTCACCACGAGCACGTCGTCTTCGGCGAGGGAGGCGTCGCTCTTCTTGGAAGAGATCTGCGCCTTCATGCGGCCGTGGATGGAATCGTACTTGAGCTGGTAGGCGAAGTACTTGGCATCGGTGGAAACGTCGACCACCGCCACCACGTCGATCTTATCCTTGCCGAGCAGACCCTGCTCGACGATGGCCTGGAACACGAGGCGGCCGATGCGGCCGAAGCCGTTGATCGCTATCTTCATGTAGAACCCCCTGTATCGGTAATTTTGTACCCAAACACTACGAAAAAAAGAGAAAAGTGTCAATCGAGCGTGGCGCTTTCCACCATCCGCGAAAAAGCGTCACGGTCCTCGTTACGACGCGCAGGTCTCCAAATAGACGCGGCGCGTGGCGACCAGGGACTCCAATTCGCGGAGCATCGCCTGATCCACCTCTTCCGCGATGGGGTAGATGTACCGGACGGTCTCGTCGGTATAGCGCGCGACGAACTCGAAATTGGTGACGAACCCGAGGGAAATCATGTTGGAGATGCGGTCCGCCACCTTGAGGACCTTCGCCTGGTGGGAGCCCCGTTCCCGGACCCGGGTAAGGAACTCGGGTTTGGTCTCGTCGGTGCGGCGGGAGACCTCCAGCACGAGCTTGTACACCGACGGACTCTCGTAATCGATAGACAAGAGCAGGTTGTGGTTGAAATCGGGCACGTCCTCCAAGAGGTCGTGCACCACCGAGGCTTTCAAGAGCACGGAGTCGATGTAGCCGTAGTCGAGCAAGGTCGCCATCGTATCGATCTGGTGCCGGAACATATTGCCGCCGCCCTCGCGGACCTTGCCGATGAGGGCGGTGGCCAATTGCATGTACGGCGCGATGTGCATGCCCTTCAGGCGAAGCATCTCCTCCGTGTTCATCCCGCCCTCCCCTACGCGAGGTCCCGCATGTAGGACCGGAGCTTGTCGCTCCGGCGTTTCACCTCCTCGAGCTTCTCCCGTTCGGCGGCCACGAGTTCGCTCGGCGCGTTCTTGGCGAAATTCTCGTTGGCGAGCTTGGCTTCCAAGCTCGCGAGGAATTTCCCTTCCTTTTCCAGGTCCTTGGCGAATTTCGCCGCGAGCTGGGAGGCGTCCACGGCCTCGCGGATGAAGACGAAGGCCTCGAAGCCCTTACCGACGACGCCGATGGCTCCCGCGGGCCGCGCGGCGCCGGAGGAGGCCTCGGCGAACTCCAGCGTCGTGGTACCCGCGAGGAGTTCGACCAGGGCGCCGTACTCCTTGAGCGCGCCGGCGCGGGCGAAACCGGCTTCCGTGCGCACGAGCACGCGCACCTTCTTGTCCGGCGGAATCATGCATTCGCTGCGGAGCGCGCGCACGGCCCGGACGAGCTCCTGGAGGGAGGCGAAGTCGGCCTCGATCTCGGGGTTCCTGCGCCCGTCGGAACTCTCCGGATAGGGAGCGGTGACGAGCATCCGGCCCGCGTTCGGGAGCTTGCCGTAGATCTCCTCGGTCACGAAGGGCAGGAGCGGATGGAGGAGGCGGAGCGACTCCTCCAGCACCGAAAGCAGCACGGTGGTCGCCCGGTTCTTCTCCGCGTCGTCGCCGCCGCGGAAGGACAGCTTCGTGGCCTCCACGTACCAATCGCAGAAATCGTTCCAGAAGAACTCGTAGGCCGTCTGCGCGGCGTCGTTGAACCGGTAGGTCGCGAGGGCGTCGCCGATGACGCGCGTGGCCGCGTCCAAGCGCGCGTAGATCCACCGATCCACGGGGAGGAGCGCGGGCTCGCTCACGAGTTCGCGGCCGTCGAGGTTCATGAGGATGTAGCGGCTCGCGTTCCAGATCTTGTTCGCGAACTTGGAGCCGAGCTTGAACGACTCCTTGTCCATAAGGATATCCTGCCCCTGGGCGCACATGAACGCGAGGGTGAACTTGAGCGCGTCGGCGCCGAACTCGTCCACGATCTCCAAGGGGTCGAGGCCGTTCCCGAGGCTCTTGGACATCTTCCGGCCCTGCTTGTCGCGGACGAGGCCGTGGATATAGATGTCGCGGAACGGAGAGCGCCCGGTGAATTCGAGCCCCGCCATGATCATGCGGGAAACCCAGAAGAAGATGATGTCGTAGGCGGTGACGAGGGCGGAAGTCGGGTAGAACTTGCGGAGGTCGGCGGTATCCTTGGGCCAACCGAGGGTACTGAAGGGCCAGAGCCAGCTGGAGAACCAGGTATCCAGGACGTCGCTGTCCTGGGTGAGCTCCGTGGACTTACAGAAGGGACATTCCAGGGGCTCCTCGGCGGCGACCACGGTCTTGCCGCAGTGGGCGCAGTACCAGGCGGGGATGCGGTGCCCCCACCAGAGCTGCCGGCTCACGCACCAATCGCGGATGTTCGTGAGCCAATGCTCGTACGTGTTCTCCCACTTCTTCGGATAGAACACGAGGTCCCCGTCCCGCCACGCCTTGAGAGCCTTCTCGGCGAGCGGCTTCATGCGCACGAACCACTGTTCGGAAAGGTAGGGTTCGATGACGGTGTGGCAACGGTAACAGTGGCCGACCGCGTGGGTGATCTTCTCCTCGCGGACGAAGAGGCCGGCGGCGACGAGATCGGCCACGACCGCCTCGCGCGCGGCCTTCACGGTCATGCCGCGGTACTTTTCCGGGACCGCGTCGTTGAGCTTGCCGTCGGGGGTGAGCACGTTGAGGACCGGCAAGTCATGGCGCTTGGCCACTTCCCAGTCGTTCGGGTCGTGGGCCGGGGTGATCTTCACGACGCCCGTGCCGAAGGCCCGGTCCACGTAGGCATCGGCGACCACCGGAATATTCCGCCCGGTGAGCGGTAAGACCACTTCCTTTCCCACGAGGGCCGCGTAGCGCTCGTCCTCGGGATGCACGGCGACGGCGGTATCCCCGAGGAGGGTCTCCGGGCGGGTGGTCGCCAGTTCGACATGCCCCTTCCCGTCGGCGTACGGATAGCGGATATGGTACATCGCGCCGGCGGTGTCCTCGTGCTCGACCTCGTCGTCGGAGAGCGCGGTGCCGCAGGAGGGGCACCAGTTCACGAGATAATTGCCCTTGTACAGGAGATTACGCTCGTAGAGCGTGACGAAGACCTCGCGGACCGCCCGCGAGAGCCCCTCGTCCATGGTGAAGCGCTCCCGCGTCCAGTCCACGCTCGCGCCGATTTTGCGGAGCTGGCGGGAGATGATTTCGTGGTGCTCTTTCTTGACCTTCCAGGTCTCTTCAATGAACTTTTCCCGGCCCAGGTCGTGCCGGCTCTTGCCTTCTTTCTTGAGGCGGCGCTCCACGACGTTCTGCGTCGCGATGCCCGCGTGATCGGTGCCGGGGACCCAGAGGGTGCTCTCGCCCTTCATGCGATGGTAGCGGACGATGATGTCCTGGAGGGAGTTGTTGAGGCCGTGGCCCATGTGGAGGACGCCGGTTACGTTGGGCGGCGGGATCACGACGACGAAGGGCTTCTTTCCCTTCGCGCCCTCGGAAGGCTGAAAGGCCCCCCGCTCCTGCCACATCGCGTACACGCGATCCTCAAAACCCTTCGGGTCGTAGGCTTTGTCGAGCTCCACGGCTTTCATGCTGAACTCCTTCCGGCGATGCAAGAAAAGTGCTGGAGGGAATACTAGCTGATCGTCGATTTCTGTTCAATGCGGGAGAGGGAAAGGATACGGGCCTCCACGGCGTCGATGACGTCGTCCGGCGTGGACGCTCCGGCGGTGAGGCCGACGACCGCGAAGGCTCCGAGATCGGCGGGCAGCTCATCCGGGCTCTCCACGTGCCAGGCCGGTTTTCCGCGCTCCACCGCCGCCGAATAGAGCCTCCGCGTGTTGGCCGAAGAGCGCCCCCCGACGACGACGACCGCGTCCGTCTCCGCGCAGAGCTCGTCGAGCGACTTCTGCCGATCGACGGTCGCAGGGCATATCGAATCGATCTTTTCGAGGGTCGGGAAGAATCGCTCTATTTCCCGGGCGATAGCCGCGTATTCCTCCGCGGTGAGCGTCGTCTGGCCGATGAGGGCCGTCTTGACTCCGCCGGCGCTGGCCGCGAGCCGCTCCGCCGCCGACCGCGCCTCCGCGCTGGTAGCGACCACGATGCAATCCTTGGCGTAAGCCGCCACGCCGACCACTTCGCCGTGCTCCCGCTCGCCGGCCAAGAACACCGCGTACCCTTGTTCGGAGAAGGAGGCCGCGCGGCGCTGGCTGAGCCGCACGCGCGGGCACGTGGCGTCCACGACGCGGGCCCCGCGAGAGGCGAGCGTCGCGACGAGGCTCGGCGGCACTCCGTGGGCGCGGATCACCACGGTCGAACCGTCCAGCCGATCGGGTAGGCTCCGTTCGTCCAACACCCCGACGCCGAGTTCGCGTAAGGATTCGAGGGCCTGAGGGTTGTGGATGAGGGGCCCCATCGTGAAGACGTCGCCGGGGTTGCCGGCCCGCGCCTCGGCGACCGCCGTTTCCACCGCGCGCCGGACTCCCATGCAGTATCCGTAGACCCGCGCCCTGATGACCTTCGCCGCCATACCGCCTCGCTTATGACCGTGTTGTACGAGAAATCGCGACAAAAGAAAAGGCCCGGCCGAACGGCCGGGCCATCGATTGAACCAGGGGAACGGTTACGCCTTCTGCGGGGCGGCAGCGGGGGCCTTGGGGGCCTTGGCCGCGCGCTTCTTCGCGATGACGTCCCATCCGTACACGAAGGCGGACGCGATGTAGATGGTGGAGTACACGCCCGAGGTCATGCCGACGATGAGCACGAGGGCGAAATCCTTCATGCTGCCGGAGGTGAAGAGGAACAGCGAACCGACGGCGAGCATGGTCGCGAACGACGTGATGATGGTTCGGCCGAGCGTCTCCGTGATGGCGCGGTTCATGTTGTGGCGGAAGGTATCTTCCGGATACAGGTGCACGCACTCGCGGATACGGTCGAAGATGACGATCGTGTCGTTGATGGAGTAACCGAGGATGGTGAGGATAGCGGCGATGGTGTTCGTGCTGAACTCCATGCGCGTCCAAGCGATGAAGGCGACCATGATGAGCGCGTCATGGGCGATGGCGAGCACCGCGCCGATGGCGTACTGCAGTTTGAACCGGATGGCCGAGTACACGAGGATGAGGAGGAGCGTCAGGCCGACGAGCATGCCGGCCTGGTCGGTCAGGTTCTTGGAGAAGCGGGAACCGACGTAGTTGGAGCTGCTCACCGCGATCTCGCCCTCGCCGAAGGACGCCGCGAGCGCCTTGGAGAGGTTCTCGGTCGCCGTCTTCGCGAAGCCCTCGGTGTTGCCCTGATCTTCGACGCGCACCATGAAGCGGCGCTCTTCGCTCTTGCCGAGGCTCTGGACGGTCACCGAACCCACGCTCTCGATGGCGGCGCGGACGTCGGCGATGGGTACCGCCGGCGATCCGGGCGCGAGGAAGTGGAGGGCGTAGGGGTCGGAACCGAGTTGCGGATTCTCCTGCGCGCTCTGCACCAGCCAGGAAGTGGACGCGTTCGCGTCCCCCACGAGGCTCGCCGCGAGTCCTTGCACCGAGGAGAGGGCCTGAACCAAGGAACCGATCGTCTGGTACTCGGCGAAGGCGAAGGAATGGGTCGCCTTCTCTACGTCGGAGCCGGAGATGACGATGTCGAGCTTCGTCTTACCGATGGACACCGACGCGACTCCGCCGCCCGAATAGGTCATCTGGAAGGCGGTCGGGGCGAGCTGGATCTCCTGCATCAGGCCGGCCTGGAAGTCCACGCCGAGGTTGAACCCGTTCATGAAGTAGCCGACGAGGCCGCCGATGATGAGGACGCAGGAGAGGATCGTCGTCGGGACGTATGCCTTGTGGAAGTTGATGATGCGCTTCATTTACTTGATCCTCCAGCTGATGGAGACCTTCTTGCTGCCCATGACGTCGGTACCGAAGTCGAACATCAGGCGGGAGACGAAAAGGGCCGTGAAGACCGACGAGATGACGCCGATCGCGAGGCTGACCGCGAAGCCCTGGATGGGACCGCTGCCGAGCTGCGAGAGGAACATCGCGGCGATGAAGGTCGTGATGTTGGAGTCCATGATCGCCCAGAAGGCCTTGTCGAAGCCCGCCTCGATGCAGGCCTTCCGACTCTTCCCGAGCGCCATCTCTTCCTTGATGCGCTCGAAGACGAGCACGTTGGCGTCGACGGCCATACCGATGGTGAGGATGAAACCCGCAATGCTCGGCAGGGTCAGGGTCAGGTTGAAGGCCGAGAGCACGGAGAGCATGAGGAAGAGGTTGAGGACCTGGGCCACGACGGCGTTGAGGCCGGCGCCCTTGTAGAAGAGGACCATGAAGACCAGGACGGCCGCGATACCGCCGAGGAGGGCGTTCATGCCCTGGCGGATCGTATCCTCGCCGAGCGAGGCGCCGATGGCCTGCTGGTGCACCGGTTCGAGCTCCACGGGGAGCGCGGCGGTCCGGAGCACGAGGGCGATGTTGTTGGCCTCTTCGGCGTCGAAGCCGGTCAGCCGCACGGAGTCGCGGATGGGCTCCTGGATGCGGGCGCGGGACTTCACCTTGTCGTCCATGACGATGGAGAGCGCCTTGCCGACGTTGGCGGAGGTGAGCTTGTAGAAGATCTCGCCGCCTTCGGCGTCCAACAGGAAGGTGACCTCCGGCTGGCCGGTCACCGCGTCGCGGTCGACGAGGGCGTTCTTGATGTGGTTGCCGTCCAGGCCCACTTCCTTCTTGATCGCCGTGTAGCCGACGAACTCGTCCAGGCCGTACCGGTCCTTCTCGTAGACGCCGCGGACGACGACGTCGGCGGGCACGATGGTCGGATCGATCAACTTCCCTTCGTTGTCGAAGGTGGTGGTCGGATGGGCCTGATAATAGGAAAGGAAGGCCGCGGTCGCTTCGTCGTCCACGATGTGGAAGGCGAGCCGGCCCTTACCCATGATGATGGAGTTGATGCGCTCGGGATCGGCGGCGCCGGGAATCTCGACGTAGATCTGGTCGTTGCCCTGGCGGCGGATGACCGGCTCGGTGAGGCCGAAGCGGTCGATGCGGCTATTGAGCACCTCGAGGCCGCGGTTCATCGCGTCCTCGCGATCGGCGTCGGTGAGATCGCGGCCGAGGCGTTCCTTGACCGAGTCCATATTCGCCTGGATCACGACGCTCATGCCGCCCGAGAGGTCCAGGCCGAGCTGGATCGCGCTGGAGTGGAGGTCTTTGAGCGCGAGGATTTCCTTGCTGTACTGGCCCTCGATGGCGTCGAGCGCTTCTTTTTCGCTCGCGAAAGCGGCGAGCACGGACCGCGCGTCCCACTTTTCGGGCGTGGGAAGCTTGACGAGCTTATAGTTCGCCTTCGCCGTTTTGACGAGGGAATCGAGCCCCGCGGGCATCGCGCCGCCTTCACGGGCGAGGGTCTTGAGGGTGGCGAGTTCGGCCTGAGCCTTTCTCGTTGAATAGGTCTTGATCTGTTCGCGGGAACCCAGCGCGAGCGCCTGGTCCTCCTTCGGAACCATGAAGTACCAGCGCAGGGTCGGGTAGAGAAACGCGAAGCATACCGCGACCGTCGCAAGGACGATGAAGAACCGATACCGTTTGCTCATGCCATTGCTCCAGATGATCCGTAGTACGACGCTTCGCGTCGGCGCAAGGCGACGCGCAGCGAGGACTGGGGGCAAATGCGATCCACCGCGGTAAGCGGCGGCCCGGCGCGTTTTTTTGTTGTCTT
>JAEXTK010000168.1 GCA_023406985.1 Spirochaetota bacterium
CACCCCGCAACAAGTCGCCCCCCACATGCCGGCGGCCCTCGACTCGGGGCGGGCGGCCAAGAAGTCGGGCGGCGCCCGCGGGCCGCCCGGGAGTCCCATCCCGGGCGGCCGCCATTCCCGCGCAAGAAGGATCATCATGCGAGTCGTACGCAACAGCGAGAATCCCATCGTCGTTCCCGGCGGGGCCGCCTACCGCCGCGCCGCAGTTTTCAACCCCGGCGTCATCCGTTTCCGCGGCCGTTACCTCATGTACGAGCGGGCGGCCGCTTCGCTCAAGCCCTTCCGCACGTCGATCGGCCTCCTCGCGAGCGAGGACGGCGTGCGCTTCGAACCGGTTTCCGACGAGCCCGTCTTCGCTTCGGAGGCCCTCGGCTTTCCCGAAGGCAGCATAGAGGACGCCCGCGTCGTGGAGATCGAAGGGAAGGTCTACATGACCTACGCCCTCCAGCCCTACGGCTTCGACTGCTGGCCGAACGGAGTCTCCGTCCCCGAGTATTATCCCGAGAATTATCCCGGATGGGACGCGGCCGGCCTCCCGCGCATGATGACCCGGTCGGGGATCGCCGTCTCCGACGACGGCGTCGTTTTCCGCCAGGTCGGCTACGTCACCCCCGCGGACATGGACGACCGCGACTGCGTCCTCTTTCCCGAGAAGATCGGCGGACGCTTCGTCCTGCTCCGACGCCCCATGTCGTACGTCGGTCCCTCCTACGGCACGGACCGGCCGGGCATCTGGATCACCGAATCGGACGACCTCTCCGCGTGGACGCGGCCCCGGCTCGTCGCGGTTTCTGAGCGCCTCTGGGAGGGGCGCAAGATCGGCGCCGCGGCTACCCCGCTCAGGGTAGAGGCGGGCTGGCTCGTCCTCTACCACGGCGTGGATGAACGGAACGCGTACCGCGTCGGCGCCCTGCTCCTGGACGCCGAAGATCCTTCCCGGGTGATCGCGCGGACGAGCGAGCCCATCATGGAGAGCGAAGCCTATTATGAGAAATTCGGCCTCGTCATCCCGAACGTGATCTTCCCGACCGCGAACCTCCTGGAAGGGGGAACGGTAGTCCTCTACTACGGCTGCTGCGACACGTGCATCGGCCGCGCGGAGTTCGCCCTTACCGAACTCCTCGGAGAGCTGCGCCCCGCGCGGGGAGCCTCCCGATGAGGACCGCAGGCGCGCGCGCATCCTCGGAGGAGCGGCTGGCCTATTGGCTCATGGTGCTCCCCGCCGCGCTCATCTATCTTCTCGTGATGGCGTTCCCGACCGCGATGTCGCTCGTGCTTTCGGTGAGCGACTTTTCGGGCGGTTCGATGTTCGACCGCGCGGCCAATCCCTGGGGCTTCGCGGGGTTCGGCCGGTACGCGGAACTCTTCGCCGATCCCCAATTCTGGGTTTCGCTCAAGAACAACGTCTACATCATCCTCGTGTCGGTCTTCGGCCAGATCCCGCTCGGCTTCCTCTTCGCCTATCTCATCTTCAGACGGCTCGTACGGGCTCCTTCCTTTTGGCAGGGCATTCTCTACCTACCGGCGATCATCTCCACCATCGTCATCGGCAGTCTCTGGGGAGCCCTCTTCTCCCCGTACGGGCCGATAGCCGACTTCGCGAACCGGCTGTACCTGGCGGATTTCGCCTCCCGCCTCCGCGCGATCCTGGAAGCCGCTCCGTCCTTCCCGCCCCCCGCGTCCGTAATCGAGCGGATCGTCGCGTTGGCCGGAGGGAACGATGCGCTCCAGTCGGCGGGCCTCGGCGGCGGAGCGGCGGATGTTGCCGATTTCCTCGCCGGCTATTCCCCGGCGGAGCTCTCCTCCGCCGTCGGCGACCTCGCGAACCTCTTCGCCCCGCGCTACAGCGCGGCGTACATGGACAGTAGCGACATCGCCATGCTGCCGGTCCTCTTCGTCATCCTCTGGCAGTGGACGGGTTTCTACCTGATCATCTTCCTCGCGAACATGCAGCGCATCGATACCCAGATCATAGAGGCGGCGAAGATAGACGGGGCCGGGGAAATGAAGGTCCTTACCCGGATCGTGCTTCCCTCACAGTCGGGAGTCGTGGTCACCGCGGCCATCTTCGCGATATCCGGCTCCCTTCGGAGCTTCGACGTCATCTGGGCGATGAACGGGGAAAAGCTCGCGACCCAGGTGCTCTCCATCTATACCTACCGGAAGGCGTTCGCCGCCTCTCCTGATTATCCGCTCGCGAACGCCGTCTCCATGATCATGGTACTCGTGAGCCTGGCGCTCATCGCCGTAACCCGGGCGGTGGAGAAGCGAACGGGAGGAAAAGAATGAACAAGATGGGCAGGGCGCGGCAGGACGCGTCCATGGGACGCGCGCTCGCGGGTCTCCTTTCCTACGCGGTCATGGGCCTCTTCGCCCTCATGACCGTCTATCCGATCCTCTGGCTCCTCATAAACTCGGTGAAGGACAAGACCGAATACCTCACGAACAAGCTGGGGCTCCCGGCGAAGTTCACCTTCTTCAACTTCGTCCAGGCGTGGACCCTCGGCGACTTCGACAGGCTCATCGTAAACTCCTTCCTTTATACTTTCGGGGCCACCTTCGCCACCGTCTTCCTGTCCTTCCTGGCCGGTTTCGCCTTGGCCAAGATCCCGTCCCGGGCCACCCCCGCCGTGTACAACGGCTTCCTGATCGGCATCCTGCTCACCTTGCAATCCATCATGATTCCCCTCTTCGTCCTCATGAGCAACCTGGGGCTCTACGACACCCACCTCGGGGTCCTCATCCCCTACGTCGGCATCGGGCTCCCCATGGGGGTCTACATCGGGACGGAGTACATCAGGAGCGTGCCGGACGCCCTCATCGAATCGGCCCGCATCGACGGCGCGCCGTATTTCAGGGTCTTCCGCTCCATCGTGTTTCCCATGGCGGTGCCTGCCGCCACGACGCTGTCGATAATGAACGTCGCCTCCACCTGGAACGAGTTCATGCTCATCAACGTCCTGGCCTCGCGGACGGAAGTCAAGTCGCTGCCGCTCGGGATATTCCGCTTCTCGGGGCCGCGCTCCTCCGACTACGGCACCCAGTTCGCGGCCCTCGCGATCGGCATGCTGCCCATGCTCCTCTTCTACCTGGCCTTCCAGCGCAGGATTGCCGAAGGCGTGGCCGCCGGGGCGGTCAAGGGGTAAGGGACGCGTCGGCGAACGAACCTTAGGTCTGCTCTTCTCTTTTCCCGTAATACTTCACGGTGCAGAGTATTCCCAGGAGCAGCAGGACGCCCGTAAGCGCGAAGGGCAAGGTGCGGGATACGCTCGACAAGAGGCCGCTGATCCAACCGAAGGGGGCGGTCGCCATCATGATGATCATGTGCTGGATCGCCATGACCCGCGCGCGCTCGTCCTTGTCGACGTGGAGGGCGACGAGGGACTCGGCGAGCATCGCGAGGATGCCGGCCCCGAAGCCGTCGAAGACCAGGGAAAGGCAGAGGATCGCGTAGCCCGCGGGGGCAAGGGCTCCCTGCGGCGCGGGGATGAGCGCGAGGATGCACTGCCCGACGAAGTAGGACGCGAAGCCGAGGAGCAGCGGTTTCTGGAGACGGACGGTGGCCGTGATCTTGGGGATCACCGTGAAGAGGCACACCATCGCGATGACCGAACGCAGCATCGGGAAGAAGGGTAGGGCCGCGTCCGGCACGAGGAGTTTCTTGCTCGCGATGACCTGCCAGAAGGTGGTGTTCACCATGCCGACGGCTCCCACGAGCGCGGCGATGACGAGGGAAAAGATGCTCCCGCGCGAACGCGCGATGATCTTGAGCACCCCGCCGTACCCGGCCATGAGGGAGAGGATGCTCTTCCCCTTGGTTTCCTCCATCCTGACCACGCCGGTCCCCGTCTCGTGGGAGGCGGCGTAGAGGATGATGAGCTTGGCCGTCATCACCACGAAGGCGTTCAGGTAAAGGATCCGCACGGCGGGCACGAGCGAATAGCGCGCGACGAGGAAACTCGCGATCGGCGCGAACAGGGCGGAGAGTTGGCCCGCGACGATGACGAGGGAATAGACCTTGGTGATTCTCTCCTTTTCGACGTCTTCGACGAGGAGGCAGTCCCAGGAATTCTGGGTGACCTTCCACATGCCGTTGATGAGCTGCGCCCCGAGGAAGAACCAGAAATTCCGCGCGAACATCCAGATGAGGCAGGGGACGCACCAGGCCAGGAAATCGAAGATCGCGGTGGTCTTCCTCCGGCCGAGCTTATCGGTGATCACGCCGCCCAGGAGACCGAATACCACCTGCGACAGCATGCCCACGGTCGTGAGGAGGCCGATTTCCGCGTCGCGGATGCCGAGCGCGAGCATGTAGACCGACGCGTACGGAAGGCAGAGCATCATCGAGAGGCCCCACATGGGCTCCGTATACACGCAGGCGCGCGCGTTGCCCTTGAGCCCCGCCAAGGTGCGCAGTAATGAATGATCCGTTCGTCGCATAAGGCTCCCCATTAAATAGCGGAAAGTCCGGCCTGTCAAACGGCCGGACTTCTTCGACGGGAAAACCGGTCGGGGCCGCCGGGTCCTGCCTGTCGATGCCTTTTTGAGAGGGAATCGGACAGCGCGGTAACTCCTTTTTTGAAAACGTATTAGGGATACGGAGTATGGGCGTTCAACACGCCCGTCAAATTACCGTATACTGGGTGGAGATCACCGGAGGTCGCCATGAACCTTTCCCGCGCATCGTGCGTGCTCGCCCTCGCCGTCCTCTGCCGGATGCCGCTGCCGGCCGACGACCTGCCCTTTTCCCGCGGCGTGAACCTGACCCGCTGGTTCGAGGCCTCGTCCCCGGCCGCGATCCAGTTCACCCGCTATACCATCGAGGATTTCCGGAACATCAAGAGCCTCGGCGCGGACGTGATCCGCCTGCCGATCAACCTCCACGCGATGACGAGCGGAAAACCCGACTACACCCTCGATCCCCTCTTCCTGGAATTCCTGGACCGGACGGTAGACATGGCCGAGGAGACGGGTATCCACCTCATCCTGGACAACCACACCTTCGACCCCATAAAGCCGACGCCGAGCGACATCGATCGCGTCCTCCTCAAGGTGTGGCCGCAGATGGCGGAGCGCTACAAGGATCGTTCGGACCTCGTGCTCTACGAGGTCCTCAACGAGCCGCACGGCATCGATCCGGCGAAGTGGGGGAAGATCCAGGGGAAGGTGGTGGAGGCGATCCGGAAGATCGACGGCCGGCACGCGATCGTCGTGGGGGCCGCCAACTACAACAACATCCACGACCTCGCGCTGCTCCCGCGGTACGCGGACGCCAACCTCGTCTATACCTTCCACTTCTACGACCCGATGCTCTTCACCCACCAGGGCGCGTCCTGGACGGGGCCGTCCATCGCCGACCTCGGGGGCGTCCCCTATCCGCCGGACGCGGGTCCGATGCCGCAGGTGCCGAAAGCCCTCAAGGGAACCTGGGTCGCGGACGGCCTCGCCGCCTACGCCACGGAAGGAAGTCCCTCCCGGGTGAAGCGGACGCTGGAAGAGGCCTTCGCTTTCGCGCGGGACCGCGGGGTGCGGATCTTCTGCGGCGAGCTCGGCGTGTACAAGCCGCGCAGCGCCGAAGCCGACCGCGTCCGCTGGTACCGCGACGTGCGCGGCTGGCTGGAGGACGCGGGCGTGGCCTGGACGACCTGGGACTACCACGGCGGCTTCGGACTCTTCCGGCCCCTCGCGGGCGGGCGGTTCCGCCACGACCTGGACGTCCCGCTCGCGGAAGCCCTCGGCTTCACCGCGCCGAGCCAGGAGCCGTGGCGAAAGCGGCCGGAGGCGGGCCCCGTCGCGATCTACGACGATTACGCCGCGCCGGAAATCCTCATCGAGGGTTGGCAGCGTTCGGGGTCGGTCGATTACTACGCGACGTCCGGGGCGGCGGCGGGTCGCTATCATGTCGCCTGGAAGGACGGGACCCGCTACGACGCCTTCGGCTTCCAGTTCCCTTCGCCGCGGGATTTTTCCCTCCTCGCGGAGGAGGGCTACGAGCTCCGATTCAAAGTCCGCGCGACCGGGCGGCCGGTCAAGCTCGACGTGCGGTTCATGAACGGCGAGGCGGCCCCGGCGGACATCCCGTGGCGGATGGTCCATATCCTGGACACGGGCGCCCTCCCGCCGGACGGGACGTGGCGCGAGGTCCGCGTGCCCCTCGCGGGGATGACGGACGCCGGGGCGTGGAAGACCGCGGAGCAGAAGTGGTATCCCGCGGCCGGGAAGTTTTCCTGGGCCGACGTCGCCGGCCTCCAGTTCGCCGCGGAGCACCAGGACTTCCGCGGCGAGGAACTCGACTTCGACGATATCCGGATAGAGAAGTAGGAGCGCGCGCGGCGGCGCCCCGCCTGATGGGCCCCCGGTC
>JAEXTK010000200.1 GCA_023406985.1 Spirochaetota bacterium
GGCCGGCCGGTCGGCGCCCTCCTCGCGCTCGGCGCCGCGGCCTCGGAAGCGGCCTTCGCCGTGCTGTCCCGCCGCGCGTGGAAGGGCCGGAGCGACGCGGACCCGCGGACCCGCACCGCGCTCACCGTCGCCTGGGCCTTCCTCTTCTCCGCGCTGCCCGCCCTCGCCGAGCGTCCCGCCGCGGCCCTCGGAACCCTCGGGGCGCGGGGCTGGCTCGCCCTGGTCTGGTACGGCCCCTGCGTCACCGCCGTCTCCTACGTCTGTTGGTACGAGGGGATACGGCGGGTGGAGGCTTCAGCGGCGGCCGCGTTCACCGGCATCGTCCCCGTGGTCTCGCTCATCCTGCCCGCCCTCCTGCTCGGCGAGCGGCCGGCCGCGCCGGCCGCGTTCGGCGGCCTCCTCGTGGCGGCCGGCATCGCCGCGGCGGGCGTAGGCGCGGGCCGCGGCGCCAAGAGTCGCGCGAGCCGCGCCGGCGCGCGGGGTGCCGCCGGCGCGGCAGGGCGCGCGGGAGCCGCGGTAGGAAAGGAAGAGCAGGGCCGAACCGCCGACCGCGACGACGGCCCCGAGCGCTTCCTGGGGCGTGACGCGTTCCTTCTTGAGGAAGACCGCGGGGACGAGGATGAGGATCGGCGTGAGGCCCATGAGGGTCGCCGCGACGCCCGACGAGGCGCGCTGGACGGAAAAGAGGCCGAGGGATACGCCGAGGAAGGGGCCGAAGAAGGCGCCCACCGCGAGGGCGCCCATCGCCTTTCCGTCCTTGACTGAGGCCGCGGTCTCCCGAAGCTTGCCCCAGACCGCGCCCAAAGCGAGGAAGCCGAGGAGGCCCGCGATGACGCGGATCTGGGTGCCGACGAAGGGGTCGGAGTCGGGCGCCCCGATCTTGGAGAGGATGAGGCCCCCCGCCTGGCCGAGGGCTCCGAGGAAGGCGCAGACGACGCCGCGGACGCGCCGGGCCCCGTGGACGGACGCGTCGGCGGAGAGCGGAGCGCCGCGCTTGTCCAGGATGACGAGGGCGATGCCGAGCACCACGATGCACATGCCCGCGAGGCCGAGGAGGGACACGCGCTCGCCGAGGAGGGCGAAGCCGATGAGGGCGGTGAGGAGGGGCGAAGCGGCGAAGACCGCCTGGGACAGACGGGCGCCGATATCGACGTAGGCTTGGAATAGGAAGATATCCCCGAACACGAAGCCGACGAGGCCCGAAAGCGAGAGCCAAAACCACGCCGCGCCGCCCGCGCCGAGCGGCAGGGCCTCGCCCCGGAGCGCGAGGCCGAGGACGGCGAAGATGACGAGCGCCGCCGCGAGGCGCAGGATATTGAGGGCGTAGGAACCGATACGCTTCGCCGCGCTCTCGAAGGCCAAGGCGGTGACGGTCCAGAACACGGAGACGGACAGGGCGGCGATTTCGCCGATGTGGTCGATCATGATTCGGCGAGCCTACCATGCCGCCCCTCGGCGGAGGAAGGCGACGGGGAAAGAATTGCCCGGCCGCGGGTAGGTTTTTCCGGCGCCCCCTGAGGAAGCCGGCGCGGCGTTACCATTTCGGGGCCCCGGGGGTTATTATGGACGGGAACGCGCGGCGCACTTCCTGGCATGGAACCTGCAATCCTGTCTCCGGAGGCATCATGAAAAAACGAACCTTCCCCCTCCTCATCGGCGCGGCGCTCCTGGCCGCCGCCCTTGCCTTGTTCTTCGTCCGGCGAGGGGGCTCCGTTCAAGCCGCGGAGGTCGGCTACAAGACCGCGACCGTGACGAGGGGCGACATAGAGGAGACGGTATCCAGCAACGGCAACCTCAAGGCCGTGGGCACCGTGAACGTCCTAGCCCAGCTCACCGGCACCCTGGAAGAAGTCTACGTGGACTTCAACGATCCGGTGGCCAAGAACCAACCCCTCGCCCGGATCAATACCGACAAGCTCAAGATCACCCTCAAGGAAGCCAAGGCCGCGCGGGATAAGGCCGCGGCCCAGGCCGAGTACGACGCGGCGGAATTCGAAAAAAGCCGGCAACTCCAGGAGCGCGCGCTCATCTCGGACTCGGATTTCGCGGCCAAGAAACTCGCCCGGCTCTCGAGCGCGGCCGCGCTCGAACAGGCGGAGGCGGCCTGGGAGGAGGCGCGGCTCAACATAGAGAACTACGCCGTCGTGCTCTCCCCCATCGCGGGCATCGTCCTGGACCGCGCGGTGGAGCCGGGCGAGACCGTCGTCGGCAGCGGCAACACCAACACCCAGCTCTTCACCCTCGCCGAGAACCTGCGGGAGATGGAGATCGAGGCGGCCGTGGACGAGATGGACATCAGCGCGGTGAAGCTCGGCCAGACGGCCCGCTTCACCGTGGAGGCGTACCCCGACCGGGCGTTCACCGGTACGGTGCGGCAGATCCGCCTCGTACCGACTTCCAGCGACAACGTCGTATCCTACACGGTCATCGTGCGCGCGGCGAACGAGGACGGCGCCCTGCTCCCCGGCATGACCGCGACGGCGGAATTCCTCGTCAGCGAGAGGGAAGGCGTCGTGCTCGTTCCGAACGCCGCGTTCCGTTTCACGCCCTCCGACGAGGGCGCCGCCGCCGCGCGGCGGGCGGCCTTCGAGCGCCGCATCGCGAACCTCGGCGAGGCCGAACGCGCCGAGGAGCTGAAGAGGTACGACGAGCGCGCGAACGGCGCGCGAAGAGCCGGCTCGCTGCTCGGCGGGCCGCGCCTCATGGGCGGCGGTCCGGGCGGGCCGCCGCCCGGAGCCGGGGGCGCCTGCGGGGCGCGGGCGCAAGCGTCCGACGAGACG
>JAEXTK010000239.1 GCA_023406985.1 Spirochaetota bacterium
TCACGGGGGCCCGGGCCGGGGCGCCCCATCGATTTGACTCCGCCCTGGGGCCGTCCGGTTTACAGCAGCGCGTCCAGGTCCACCTCGGCCGCGGTGCAGGGCGTGGAGACGCCCCAGTTCACCAGGAGTTCGGGGTGGAGTTCCCCGAACACGCCGATGCGCTTCCCCTTGAAGAGGATCGCGGCGACGCGGCCGGGAATGAAGCGCGGGTCGTCCGCCTCCTCCACCTCGTACTCGCGGGAGAGGTAGTAGAAAACCGCCTGAAGCTGGCTGGAGACGACGTTGAAGTTGGCATCGGCCCCCGCGTGGAGGAAGCCGAGATGCTGGCGCGTCACCACGCCGTAGTTCTCGGAAGGCGCCCGGTAAGCCACCTTGCCCGTCTCGAAGATCCGATGCGGGAAGACCGCGTGGCCGGACACCGATTCGGACATCATGAGGCAGGGGAGGATCGAGTCGCGGACGTACTCGAAATTCTCCGACATGGGATTCACGATACGGATGATGCCGGAACCGTCCCTGCGCATCTTCTCCACGAAGTCCTTGCCCGAGCCCAGGTAGTTGTAGATCATCTCCTGGTAGCCCAGGCCGATGAGGCATTCCTTGGCTTTGCGGCTGAAGGTCGTGCTCGGCGTGAGGCGCCCGATCGTGAAGTCGCGCGGGGACAGGGGCGCGAAGCTCTTCATCGTCCGGCCGATCATCACGTCCTCCACCACGTCGGCCGCGTGCAGGAAGTCGTTGCGGTACTCGGCGGGATATACGCGCAGGCCGCTCACGGCTTCTTTTTCACCCTTCTCCGTATCGGTGACCGCTTCGGCGCGGCAACCCATGCGCTCCACCGCGGCTACGCACTCGGCCGCCGAAAGCTTCTCGCCGAGGAACTTCTCCACGCGGGCGAGGGAACAGAAGGTCGGTTTCTGGAAGTAATGGGGGAAGACGACCGAGCGCCCGAAGGGCGTGTCGTAGGGATAGTCGACGCGCACGTTCTTGATCGCGTAGCCGAGATCCGCGAAGTCGCAGGCCACCATGTTCACGGCGAGCGTCAGCGACTCCAGCTCCGTACCCGTCATCTCCACGAAGAGTTCGGTATCGCCGACCTCCACCGCGCCGATGCGCGCGCTGTTGATGACCGGCGGGAAAGACAGGGTATCGCCCGCGTCGTCCGCCAGGTAGGGGAATTTCGGGAAATCCGCGACGATGTGGCCGTACTCCTGGCCCTTGGGGTGCTTCGCGATGATCTGGCGAAGAGAGAGCTTCTCCTCCATGCCGAGCGGCACGAAGGCCGTCGCGTCGGGATCCGCCGCGGTGTAGTGCACCGGCCACTTCATGAGGGCGGTTCGGTACACGCCCATGGCGATGGAGCGGCGCTTGCGGCCGTAGTTCCAGCAAAGCTTCTCCTGGGTCTGGATGACGTCCTTGAGCGTCTCGTCGTCGATGGCCTTGCCGGAGACGACGAAGGCCGCGATGTAGGGTCGGATATCCTTCAGCGCGGGATCGACCACCACGCGGTAGGCGCTTTCGGCCTGCTTCGCGGTCGCTCCGTCGCGGGAGAAGAAGGGGTACTCCGGCCGCGCGCCCTGCGAATGGACGCGGAGCTGGCGGGCGCAGCCGGCGGTGGACCAGAGGTCGGGCCGGTTCGTGTCGTTGAGCTCGATCTTGAGAACGCGCTCCGCCTCGCTCAGCGACTTGTCCGAATCCTCGTCCAGCTCGGCCTTCGCGCAGGTGAGGGCTTCCTCGAACGCGTCGCGGGAATCCCAGCGGCGGCCGACCAGATTATAGAAAAGTTTCTCGTTGACTTCGATCTTGGGCATGATTACCGGTCCTTCGCGCGGCGCAGGCGCACGTTCTCGATGTCGTAGCTGAAGAGCTCCCGGAGGTCGTTGAGGCCGAGGGCCATGAGGGCCATGCGGTCGATGCCGATGCCCCAGGCCGCCACCGGCACGTCCACGCCGAGGGCCTTGGTCACCTCGGGCCGGAAGATGCCGGAACCGCCGAGCTCGAACCAACCCAGGACGGGGTGCTTGATGTGCACCTCAACCGAAGGCTCCGTGAAGGGGAAATAGCCGGGGACGTACTTCACTTCCTTGGCGCCCGCCACTTCCACGGCGAACATCTCCAGGAAGCCGAGCAGGGTACGGAGGTTCACTTCCTCGCCCAGGACGATGCCCTCGGTCTGGTAGAAGTCCGAAAGGTGGGTCGCGTCGACGCGGTCGTAGCGGAAGCAGCGCGCGATGCCGAAGTATTTTCCGGGGATCTTCGCCGTCGGAAGCTGGCGCGCCGAGAGCACCGTACCCTGGCTGCGGAGGATGAGGCGCTTGGTGAACTCGCGATCGAAGGAGTAATTCCAGCCGCGGCTTCCGGTCTCGCCGCCGTTCTCGTGGGCGGCGGCCACGCGGGAGAGCCAGGGCTCCTCTATCGACTTGGCCTTGTTCGGCTCGGCCACGTGGTAGACGTCGTGGATGTCGCGGGCCGAGTGGAACTGCGGCATGAAGAGGGCGTCCGAGTTCCAGAACTCGGTCTCCACGAGGGACCCGTCGAACTCCTCGAACCCGAGGGACACGAGCTTGTCCTTCACATCTTCCAGGAACTTGGCGTAGGGGTTGGAGCGTCCGACCAAGAGGCGGGTCGGCGGGACCTTCACGTTGTAGGCGCGGAAGGCGGCGTCCTTCCAGGCACCCGAAGCCAGGAGTTCGGGGGTGAGCGTTCCAATTTCATCGCCGGTGATGCCCGCGGCCTCAAGCGCGGCGACCACCGCGTCGCGGTCCGGCGTGAAGCCGTACACGACGGTCTCCCGCTCCACGATGCGGAAGGCCGCGTCGGCGGCGCCGCGCTTCTTGGCCACGCCCGCCATCGCGAGGCGTTCGGGGTCGGAGAGGTCGGCGTCGGCGAGGAGGCCCGCGGGAGCGGCCGCCGCGCGGTCCAAGAGGCCGCGGAGGACCGTCATCCGGGTCGCGGCCTCGCCGCTCTTCGGGATGCCGTTCGCGAGGAGTTCGGCGGCCGCCCCCAGGGAGACGCGCTTGGCGGCGTCCATGGCGAGCAGGCCGAACTTGGAGAGGGCGCCGAAGGCGCTGCCGACGATCTTGTTCTCTAAACCGAGCGCCGCGGCCAATTCGCCCATGCTGTGGGAACCCTTGTCGCGGAGCAGGAGGAGCACGCGCTCTTCCGGCGTCCCCGTTTCTTTCCAAGAGCGGCCGAGCTCGGTGAGCTCATAGGATACGGTCGTCTCGCGGCGAAGCTCGGCGACGAGCCCCTTCCCGGCGAGCCAGGACAAGGCTTGGTTGCCGTTTCCCGCCTTGAAGTCCAGGTCGGCCTCGACCTTTTCTATCGTGAGCTCCGCGCCGTCCCGGTAATGGCGGAGGATACGCACCTCAAGCGGGTGCAGGTTCTTAACGACGGTCTGAATGTCCATAGAGTCTCCTGGATCGCGTTTTCGCCGCGTTGTCGGGCGGCTGCCTTCCGGTTACCCGCGGGGCCCTCGCCGGCCGGCGCGAACGCGTCGGCCCTCAGGCGGGGGCCCGTCGAAAGGGCGGGCCGCCCGGGGAAAAGGCGCGCGGCGCCGTGAGGAGGAGGGATACGGCCGACCGACCGTCGGGAACCGACGGCAGGCGGGAAACGTCGCGATCGTTCATGCGTGTTCCATTGATACCCGAGAACCCCTTCCGTTGTAAAGTCTGACCCCTAAAACCGTGCCGTCTTCTCCCACGCGGAAGCGGACCCCGCGAATCGCCTTGCGCGAACGCGGGGGCGCTGGTAGAATCGAAAAATCGTGAAATTCCCGTGGGCGCCTAAGGTTACGGCCTCTTCCGCCCGACCGTTCGGACGCAAAACGCCCTCCACGATCAGGACTCGATTCGTTCTGGTCGTCGCCGTTTCCTTGATGCCGAGCCTCCTCATCGCCGCGGCGACTGGCTACCAGTTGGCGGTCGCGATCATCCGGACCTCCCGACTGGAGGCGGCTCGGACCGTCGACGCCATCGCGGCCCATCAGCGTCTGATCCTGCAAAGCGCGGAACAGATGCTCCGCACGCTCGCGGCGTCCAACGCGGTGCAGACCGGCAACCTCGCCGGGATGCAGGCGTTCTTCACGCGGCTGGTCCGCGCCAATCACCAGTACGCCATCGTCCTCGCGACCGACCCCGCGGGGCTCGTCGTCGCCTCGGGCATCACGATCGACCCGTACGCCTTGAGCGACCGCGCGTATTTGGCCGAAGCGCTCCGGCGGCGAACCCTCGTCTACGGGCCCTTCACCATCAGCAGGGCGACGGGGCTCCCCGTCATACCCATCGCCCTTCCCGTCCTCGGCGACGAGGGCGAGGTCCGGTTCGTCCTCATCGCTTCCCTCAGGGTGGACGTACTCAAGAACGCCTTGGCGGGTAATCCCCCGCCGACCGGAACGGTCGTGGAGATGATCGACAAGAACGGCGGCCGCGTGTATCGCTATCCCGCCGATCCCGCGTTCCCGAACGGGCAACCGGGCGACCAGGAGCTCCTCGCGGCGCTCGCGCTCGAGTCGACGGATTACCCTTTTTCCGTCGCGTATCGGGGTAGGCGCGTCTTCGCGCGCTCCGCGGCCATCGCCATGGAGCCGTCCCAGGAAGTCGCGTTCCGCATCCGCATGGCGATGCCCGCCGACACGAGCAACACGCCCGCCATCCTGATCCCCTACGTGTCCTTCGCCCTGCTCTCCATCGGCCTCTCGGTCGCCTTGGCCTACTGGCTCTACACCCGTTCCATCGGCCTCCGCCTCGGGGCCATCGCCGAGGTGGCCGCGGGCATCAGCCGGGAACACGGCGCCTCCATCCGACCGCCGCTGGACGGCGAAGACGAACTGGATCTGCTGCGCCGGACCCTCGTGGATTCCGCGGAAACCCTCCGTCGGCGCGAGCGGGAGCGGCAGGAAGCCTCCGCGCTCATCGAGGCTTCCCTCCGGGAAAAGGAAGCCCTGCTCAAGGAAATCCACCATCGCGTCAAGAACAACTTCCAGGTCATCTCCAGCCTGCTCAACCTCCAGGCCATGACGATCAGCGACGACCGTATCCTCAAGATGTTCGAGGAGAGCCGGAACCGCATCCAATCGATGGCCCTCATCCACGAGCGGCTCTACCGGTCCGACGAATTCGCGAGCATCGACTTCGGGGACTACGCTCGCTCCATGGCGGATCAGATCGAAGCGACCTACGCGGACATCGCCGATCGCGTCTCCGTCCGCGTCAGCGCGGGTAAATCCCCGCTGCTCCTGGACGCCGCCGTCCCGCTGGGGCTCATCCTCAACGAGCTCCTCTCCAACTGTTTCAAGCACGCCTTCCCCGCAGGACGGCGCGGCGCCGTCCTCGTGGAGCTCGCCGCCGGCGAGGGCCGGCGCGGCGTATTCTCGGTCCGGGACGACGGCATCGGGCTGCCCGCGGATTTCGACGAGCGCCGCTCGGGGAGCCTCGGCCTTGAACTGGTCACCACCTTGGCGGGCCAGATCAAGGGGCAGCTCAGGTTCGAGTCTCCGCCGCCCGGCACGACGAACGGCACGCGCTTTTCCCTCTCCTTTCCCCTTCCCGACGGCCTCGACTGGACGGCGGCGCCGAACGAGGCGATACTCGACGCATGAAATCTGCCACGAAGGAACTATGGTTCGAAACGAAGCGGCCGCGGGAATTCATCAACATCACGAGCCGGGTCGCGGATCTGGTTCGGGATTCCGGCGTCCAGGAAGGGCTCTGCCTCGTCAACGCCATGCATATCACCTCCAGCGTCTTCATCAACGACGACGAGCCGGGCTTGCATAAGGATTTCGACGACTGGCTGGAGAAGTTGGCGCCGCATGAGCCGGTCGCGTCCTACCGGCACAACGTCGGCGAAGAGAACGCCGACGCCCACCTGAAACGGCAGGTGATGGGCAGGGAAGTCGTCGTCGCGATCACGCGGGGCGAGCTCCACTTCGGGCCGTGGGAACAGATCTTTTACGGGGAATTCGACGGCCGGCGGCGCAAGCGGGTGCTCGTCAAGATCATCGGGGAGTGAACCGAAGCGGACGCTTCAGTACGCCGCGAAGGGGACGAGCTCGTCGACCATGAGGCGGAAGCGCGCGTCCGCCATCCATTTTCCGGCGTCCACCCGATAGCGGGGCTCGCCGACGAGCGCGATGACCCCGCGGGCTTCCTTCGGCCGGTTCCGCTCCGTTCCGCGGAGATAGGTCCGGAGCGCGGCGCGGGCCGCGTCTTCCAAGGCGGCCCGTTTGCCTTCCAAGGGCGCGGCGAACGGCGCGGAGCCCACCCCCCGCGCCGGCTTGAAACCGCCGGACTTCCAGGACGCGAGCCTGCGGGACTGGGATTCGTCGGGAACGTAGGAGATCCAAACCGTCAGCCTATGGGCATCCGCCTCCGCGTCCGTCACCGAAAGCCGCGGATCGCCAAAGGCCACCCGCCCCTGCTCCGAGAGGATGAACGCCTCCTCTATGCCGCGGGCGCGCTCGCCGACCTCGTATTCGAACTTCCATCCGTAGATCATGCCGCCCAGGATGAGCGCCGCCTCTTCCAACGCGGCGCGGCGCGCGGTCTCCCGATCGGGGGAGACCGGTTCCTCGAGGTACCGCGGGGGGACCGCCTCCAGGTCCGCCGAGACGCGGATCTGGATGACTTCCTCGGCCGCCGCGCTCGCCGCCATCAGCAAGGCGCAGCAGGCGGCCACGGCGCGGCCCGGTATCACGGCCAGCGGCGACCGACGAGGGAATTCCAGGGATTGGCGCCGAAGCGGACCAGGAAATAGAGCCAGGCGAAGCCGAAGCCCGCGAGGTGCGTGAGATGCGCCACGCCGCTCCGGAATCCGAACACCGAAGAGAAGAGTTCGATCGCGGTGTAGCCGAGCACGAGGGTGGGCGCGCGGAGCGGGAAGATGCCCCAGATATAGATCATCGCGTTCGGAAAGAAGGTGGCGTAGGCGAGCTGGACCGCGAAGATCGCGCCGGACGCGCCGAGGAGGTACACGTATTCCGCGCCGGTCATCAGGTACACGAGGAAGGAGAAGACGCCGGCCAGGGCCCCCGTCACGAGGTAATAGAGGAGGAATTCCTTGGTCCCGAGATGGCGCTCCACCTGCGTTCCGAAGAAGAAGAGGCCGAGCATGTTCACGAGGAGATGGGAGAGGCCCCCGTGGGCGAACATGTAGCTCAGGAACTGCCAATAGGCTCCCCCGCGGATGACGTTTACGGGGTTGAGGGCCAGGTAGGCGGTGGCGCGGGGAAAGGCCGACTGGGCGAGAAAGACGAGGAGATTGAGGCCGATGAGGACCAGGACGGCGTTTCCGTAACTGTAGCGGAACGGCTTGCGGATGAGATTCATACTGAGAACATACGGCCGCGGACGCCGGAGGGTCAACCGCGGACCAGACGGACTTCGTAGCCCGCGAGCGGGGAATCCGGGGCGGCCGCGGGTCGTTGCGCCCCCCCCTGCGCGCCGGGCACCACGGACCGCGGACCGTTACGG
>JAEXTK010000287.1 GCA_023406985.1 Spirochaetota bacterium
GCCGATGCCGAGCCCACCGGGTCGCGGGGCCACGGGGGGGGGCCCCCGCCGGGGGGGGGGCGGCGGGGGTGCCCCCCCCCCCCGCCGCGAATCACTTGGCAAGGGTAGGTTTCCTGAGCTTCGCCTGCTCGATGAGCGATAGCAGTTCGGCCTCGGGGACGACCGCGGCATTGATCGTCTTCGTAGAACCGTTGAGGCTCACGTCGACATACACGACGTCACCGGCTTTGAGGCCCTCGAGCTCGACGATCTTCGTCTTCCGGGTACCGCCGCCTGAAGATTTTCCCAATCGCGTGAGGATCACCATCTTGTTGTCGGTGGGATCGACGACGAATCGCGCGGTATCGCCCGGGTACGTCTCTACGACGCCCGGATATTTCCTCGCCGCCTCCGGCTTCATGTTTCCTTTCGGATCGTAGGAACTCGGGTAGAACGCCGCTAGCTGACCGGAGAGCACGGTGGCGATATCCAAATTATGGTACATATAGACGACGGCCTTACCCCCGGGAATGGGGTCCAACCGCGTATACGGCTCAAAACCCTCATCGCGATTCGGGGCGGATGCGCACGACACGAAGATGAAGCCGATGAGGAGAGCGATCCCCGCAAGAGAACCGCCGAGCCCGCGCTGAACCGATCCTTCGATTTTCATATGATCTCCTCTTTATCTGGTTTTTTCGACTTACTTTTATCGATATAGGTCGATTATAGCGCGAAGATACGTTTTTGGAAGCTGGAAAACCGCCGGCGACCTTCTTAGCCCCGGTCCGTTCTCCGACCGCCGCCGAGGAGGCGCGCGCGGGTCACCGTCGCTCCCCGCGCTTTCTTGAGATCGAAGACCGCCCGTTCCACCGCCGCTACGCGCTCGCCGGGATCGGGAAACAGTTCGGTCTGGGCGCTCTCCCCGGCCTCGACGCCCGCCACGCCGACGCCGATGAGGCGGACCGCCCGACGGCGGTCCCATTTCCGTTCGAGCAGGGCGCGGGCCGCGTTCCGGATGTCGTCCGCCGAGACGATCCCGCGATCCAGCGTTTCCTGGGCCGACACGGTCTCGAAATCCGCGTACCGGAGTTTGAGGTGCACGGTCCGGGACCGAAGGCGGCCTTCCATGAGGCGGAACATGAGCTCCTGGGCCTGTTCCAGGAGGGTTGCGTCCAGCACGTCCGGATCGGTCACGTCATGCTCGAAGGTCGTCTCGCCGCTCATGGACCGGGATTTCGGTTCGTCCGCGAAGATGCCCGGGTCCGATCCCCGCACCGCGCGGTAGAGGAACTCGCCGAAACCGCGGCCGACCGTCCGCTCTAGGGCCTCCTTCTCCATGGCCCGGATGCGGGGAATGGAATCCAGCCCGACCTGGATGAGCCGGTCGAGGGATTTCTCCCCGACGCCCCACAGCTTGGAAAGGGGGAGGGAATCGAGGAAGGCTTCCTCGCCGCCCGCGCGGACTTCCAGGAGCCCGTCGGGTTTGGAGCGGGCCGAGGCCAGCTTGGCGATGTAGCGGTTCGGTCCGATGCCTATGGAGATGGCGAGTCCCGTTTCCCGGCGGATCCGATCCTTGAGCTTGGCCGCCGCCTCGACGGGCGGGCCGAAGAGCCCCGCCGTACCGCTCATGTCGAGGAAGGCCTCGTCTACGGATATCTGGCGGACGTCGGGGGTGAAGTCTCCGAAGATCCCCATGACGGCCTCGGATACCTCCCGGTACCGGCCCATGCGGACGGGGAGGAAGGCCGCCTGGGGACAGAGCCGCGCGGCGGTGGAGATGGGCAGCGCCGAATGGACGCCGAACGCGCGCGCCTCGTAGGAGCAGGCGGAGACGACGCCCCGATGTCCGGGGAGGGCGCCGACGATGACCGGACGGCCGCGCAGCGCGGGGGCGTCGAGCTGTTCCACCGACGCGAAGAAGGCGTCCAGATCGGCGTGGAACACCACCGCCGTCACTTTTCGCCCCCGATCGCGGCCGACGCGTCGACGATGAGCGCGTCGCCCCCGCCGTCCGGCGATTCCGCGTTTCCCGGCCGGCTATAGATCGCCGAAGCGCGGAGCCGTCCCTCGGCCGAAAGCGGCAAGGTGAGTTCGAGGTCGAGCGGCATCGGCGGGCGTTCTCCGAGGAGCAAGGTCGCGCGCCTCCCGTCCTCCGAGAGCGCGTAGGGGACCGGCGCGTCGTAGACGGATACCGGTTCATCCGATTCGAAGGAAAGATCGAGGCGGACCGGCGTATCGGCGCTCCGCAAGGATATCCGCACGGTCCGGCGGTCCAAGAAGGTGGAAGAGGCCAGGTCGAGGCGCAGCGTACCGCGGGGGTCGCCTGAAGCCTCTATCCGCTCGCGAACGGGCGGAACCGTGCGTCCCTCCGCCTTCGCCGTATCGGAGGCGTACGAGAGGATCGCCAAGATCGTGCCGGAAAAAAACAAGATCCGCGAATAGAAGGCCCGCGCGGCGAGGGAACTCCCCGACCGCGAGCGCGCGAGGCAGGCCGCGCGCCGGAAGAGCAGGTGGAAGGGTAAGATGACGAACGCGAAGAACAGGTTATGCGCCGGGTCGTCGGCCAGGAGAATGCGGGCGGGGCCGGCTTCTCCGGACCCGACGGCGGCGGCCGCCGCGGCGAGGATCTGCAGGAGGGAAAGGCCGGCGAGGAAGAAGCCGACAGAGCTGTCGCGGATGGAGGCGGCGGCCAGGGCGAGCGCGAAGGCCCAGAGGAAGAGCGGGACGAAGGTGAAGTCGATGATCGCGGCCGCGAAGGAAAGCGCGGCCAGGAGTATGCAGGCCGCGCTCCCGTAGAAGTGGGCCCGCTTGGGGATGGAACGGCGCCGCAAGAGGGGGGAAGCTATCGAATAGAAGGCCAAGGCGAGGGCGAACTTGAGGGCCGCTTCGCCGTAGCGCGGCTTGCCGTCCGAGGCGCCGAAGAGGGAGAGGACGAAGGAGAGGCAATAATCGGCCGCGAGGACGCAGACGAAGAGGATGGCGAGGAAGAGCGGCAGCACCCACGCGCGGCGGAGAAAGACCCGGCCGCGGGCGATGAGCAGGTGCCGGTGCGTGAGCGAATAGCCCAGGAGGCTCGCCATGCCGAGCGCGGCGGTCAGCGCGAACAGCGCCACCGAGAGCCCTTCGGGGAGGGGAATCACCCGTTCTCCGACGGTGAAGAGGAAATAGCGCCGGTCCGCGGCCTCGGGTACCGCGCGGAGCGCCGCGGCGTACCGGAACAGACCGTCGGCGAAGCGTTCGGGATCGCTTGCGGCGGCGACTCCCGGCCGGGAGCCCTCCCGCACGAGGAGGGCGGGGAAACCGCGGTCCTGGAGGAAGGGCAGGGCCTCGCTGCCGCGGACGAGGCCGAGCCGGTACAGTTCGTTGAAGGGGACGGCGAACGGAAGGGGAAGGCCCGCCGCGTCGAAGGCGGCCATGAAGGGCTTGAGGACGCCGAGGGGGGCTACGGTGAACGGCGACCCGTGGACCAGGTTGAAGCCGCCGCGGCTCTCGCGGAGGTCGAGGTAGATGACGGCCGTACGCTCGCTCTCCGCGTACCGGTCCGCGAGATCGCGGAGCCCGAGCAGGGTCCCGCCGCGGAGGTCCTCCGGCAGCTGGGAATACTCGTCGGCGAGGAGGGCGACGCGGACGTCCAGCGGCGCGCCTTCGGCGGCCACGCGGGAGGCGAAGGCCAGGGCCGCACGCACGCCGAAGGCGATCTCGAGGCCCGCCGGTCCCCTCGTCGAGGAGAGCGGGGCCGCGACGACGAGCGTACCGGCCGCGCGGTTTTCGGCGGGGCCGCTTAAGTCCACGTGGACTGAAACGCCGAAGCCTCCGTAGTCGGCGAGGAGGGACCTCCGCTGGAAGGGAATGCCCCGTTCCTGGAGATAGCGCTCCGCCGCATCGCGCGCGGCCGCCTCTCCGAAGAAGTCGGCCGCGGCCGCCCGCTCGTCCGCCGCGGACAGGCAGACGGGGAAAGCGGTGAGAGCCAAACAGGCGTATAGTAGTGCGGAGCGAAAAAATCCCACGGGCCAAGGATAGACGCGGTATAGGAGCGCGTCAATAGCGTAAGCCGATGACAGATCGGGGTCCCTCGGATATAATACGTCCAAGATCGTCGGATAACAAAGAGGAGTACAACCAAAGAATGCCGAGTCAGGAACGGAAGACGGTCCTCGACCTGCCCCTGAAGGTCGTCTTGACCGAAGAGGGCACGACTGTCTTCATTCGGCAGAACAAAAAACTGACCAAATTCAAACTCGCCGACAACGTGGAAGAGTACGGACTGCTTTTGGATAAGTTCGTCCCCGCTTCCATCCAACGGCTCCTCCTCATCGATTACATTTCGAAGGTGGAAATTTCCCGTCCCGAGTTCGTTTCCTGCCGGCAGGAAGTGATGGACCTGTCCAAGCTCATCGTCTACGGGATGCTCTATCGCCAATACGACGCGACGCTGTTCACCCGGGTGCTCAACTCCGATGTCATCAAACGCTGGAACCGATCGAATACGGCCTCCATCATCGACGAAAAAACCCGCTTCAACGACGGCTTCCTGCAGAATTTCCTGGCCGAGCGCGAGAAAACGGTGGCGGAGATCCGCGAGGAGCTCCTCGCCCCCATCCGCACGGCCATCACGAAGAACGCCAACCTGCTCCCCGACGAGATGAACGTCCAGCTCTTCCTGAGCGAGAAGTTCCTCAACAACCTGCGCCCCTTCACCTGGTTCATCCTGACCAAATTCCGCGGCGTGGAGGGGTACGACCTCCTGGCCAACGAAATCCGCTCCTGCCTCGGCGGCTACATGGACAAGTCGAGGATCGCGGAGTACGTGGCGCTCATGATCATCGAGCTCGCGGTGAACACGGAGAACACGAACCTCCGCCGGGCCGCGGCCACGATGTACCGGGGCACGGTGGATCCGAACGCCGTCCTCTTCGACCCGAACATCCGGCGGAAGGTGGTGGAGGAGCTCCGGCGCAAGGGCGAGCTCGTCTACGTCTCCTGGAAGATCGGCGGGACGAGCACGTCCATCGGCACCCAGGGTAAGCTCCAGGTGACGCTCTACAACAAGGAGAGCGAATACCAGGCCATCAAGGACAGCATCGACGCCAAGAAATCCGCGGACCTCAAGAAGAAGAGCCTCACGGATTTCTATCGGGAGATTCCGGAAGGGGAAGCGGATACCGAACTCGGCCTCTATTATCTATCCTACTTGAGCGAAGCCTGCGAGAAGGTGGGCGTGAAGTTCGAGTCGATCGTGAGCCAGATCAAGAGCTCGGACACCACGGTCATCACGCTCACCTTCAATATATAGCTCTAGCTCCCCCGTCGCTCGGGGATCCCCGCGGGGGGCTTTCCCGAGGCCTTGAAGGCCGCGGATTGGTAGAGGGCGCAGAAACAGTGCCCGTGCTCTTCTATGTCCGCCTTGGCGTACACGCAGGGGCAGACCACGTCGGCGTCCGCTTCCCGGCTCCCCTCGCTATCCCTGCAGGGGCAGAGGAAGTAGCCGTACCGGTTCCAGTTGGTCGCGAGCCCCGTCACGAGGTCATCGTAGAAGCCCTCGTCGCCCGTGAGTTCCCAACCCTGCTTCCGCGCGACCATCTCGGTGAACCGCCGCGTCTCTTCCTTCGACTTCTCAGCCATTCCCCCTCCTAGGCGTCGAGGAGCGTCTTGCGCCAATCAGCCTCGATGAAGCCGATGAGCGTCGTCTTCCCGTCGATGACCGCGTAGGGAAACGAGATGTGCTCGCCGAATTGTTCCTTGAGCGCGGTCTTCGCGCGGTTCTTCGTCTCGAGGGGCACCAGGTCCAGGTGGACGTAGCGGTGATCGATGCCTTTGTCCGCGAGGAAGGCCAAGGCGCGCTTGCAGAAACCGCAGGTGGAGAGCGCGTAGACCACGACGTCGTGGCGTTTGTCTCCTCCTTCCACCGCGGTGTACGTCAGATAGTCGAACATGGCGCCTCCTTGGACTCCCGGACGCGCTTCGCGTAGGCGTCCGCGTCGAATTTTCTTTTCAATCCATTCGCGTTCATATAGCGTACCGTACCGTAAATGGGCCGTCCGGTCCATGGCCGATCGTGCTTCCCGAAACACCAGGCGATGCCGGCATAGCCGTTGGGATCGCGTCCGTCCAGGGAGTAACGGTCGTTGAGGGCGACGGCGATCTTCCACGCGTCCTCGGGGCTGGCGGTCCAGGCCAGGAGCCGCTTGCCCCAATACATGCGCATGTAGCCGTGCATGAGGCCGGAGGTCACCATCTGGTCCTGCGCCGCGTTCCAGTAGGGGTCGGCGGTGGCCGCGTCTTCCAAGTCCTCGAAGGAATAGCGCGCCTCGCGGGGGTGGAGGGCGCCTTCGGCGAGCGTCCGCCGCGCCCAGTCGGGGAGGCAGGAGGGGGCGTCGTAATCGGACCGGTAGTGGGCCATGTTGACGGCGAGTTCCCGTCGAACCACGAGTTCCTCGATGAAGGCCCGCGCCCCCGGGTGGCGGCACTCGAGCGCGCTCCGTTCGCCGGTCGCGCGGAGGGTCCTCCGGACGAGATCGACGGGCGAGACGTGGCCGAAGTGGAGCGCGGCGCTCATGCGGGAGCCCCCGTCCAGGTTGGGATCGTTCCGGTCCTCGGCGTAGCGTTCCAGGCGGTTCGCGAGGAAGTCCTCGAACGCTGCCGAGGCGGCCGCGTACCCGCTCGGCGCGGTCACCCGCTGGTCCGCCGCGCGTCGGGGCCGCGCGCCCGGCGGCGCGGAGCGGAGGGGCGCGAGGTCGGCGAGCTCGCCCGGAAGCTCCAGGTCGAAGGAGGTCCGGCGAATCGACCGTTCTTCGCAGCGGTCCAGGAATCCGTCCACCATCGGAATGAGGCGCCGCCGGAGGGTGGCCGCGGACCACTCCTCTTTCGGGGAGGCGATAGCGGGGGGTACGACCACGTCGCCCTCGATCCGGACGGCGCGGCAGGGGACCGCGGCGGCCACGGCGGCGAGCCACGCGGCCTGGACGCGGAGGTACCCCGCGTCGGCGGCGACGAAGGCGGCGCGGGCCGCGAGGGAGCCGATGACGCGGCCGGGATCGCCGCGGAAGACGGCGAGGCGGACGCCCTTCCCGGCGAGCCGGCTCTTCGCCTCTTCGAGGCCCGCGATGAGGTGGCGATAGTGGATGGGGGTGGCGCCGGGGAAGTCCTCCACGAGGCAGAATGCGACGAGCAGGGGTAGGCCGAGCGCGTCGGCGCGGCCGACGGCCCATTCGAGGGCGAGATTGTGCTCGGCGCGGACGGACGCCTGCATCCAATACAAGCCGAAATCGCCCGGCCGTTCGGCGAGTCCGTTGAGCTCGCGTATCCGCTCGTTCCGCATTACCGGAAATAGTACAACCCTTGTGTCGGCCGAACAAGGGGAATATAGTGTGCGGACGATGGGAAAGGTTCCTTCACGACTCGTCGCCGGCGTTTTCGTCCCGCTCGCCGTGGCCGCGCTCGCGTCCTGTTCCCAGGCGGCGCCCCGGCTCGTCGCGGTCTCCTTCAAGCTCATCTATCGCCAGTCGGGTCCCTCCTACGTCGAGCGCCTGTCCTGCTTCGCCTTCGCGGAGGACGAGGACGGGGAGGCCGACCTGGAGGAACTCCGGATCGTGAACGATCGGGCCCAGCTCTACTGGCAGCTGACCTCGCAGGATTGGGTCTCCGTGTCGAAGGCGGGGCAGACGTGGTTCGGCTCGCATACCCTCTCCATGCCGGACGGGGGGAAGATACCCCGCGGCGTCTACCGGGTCGTGCTCCTCGACAAGGGCGGCGAGCGGGACGAGCGCACCGTGTCTTTCGAGGCGCCGCTCGCGAGCGAACGGGCGTTCCCCTCGCTCTCTTTCACCGAAGGGCGGTACGTCGTCTCCTCCGCGTACCCCAAGAACCTCCTCGTGGTCTACGGCGCCTCGGGCACCGTCCTCCGCAGCGTCGAACTCTCCGCCAAGGCCGGCGCGATCGCGGACCTCTCGCTCGGCCAGACGGCGCGGTCCGCGGCGCTCTGGGCCGAGGACGAGGCCGCCTCCGTCGCCGTCCTGACGGACCCGGTTCCCCTCCCGCAGGGCCTCGACGAAGGCCGGCGCGCCCCGTAGAATAGGGGTGATGGAATCGAACGACCAGGACGCAGAACGCGAGAACCCCGAGAACCGCCGCATCCGGAGCTTCGTGCTCCGCGCCGGCCGCATGAGCGCGGCCCAGCGCCGATCCTACGAGACGCTCGGCGAGCGGTACATCCTCCCCTACGAAAAGAAGCCCCTGGCCGGGGAAACGGCCTTCGGCAACGACCGGAGCCTCACGGTGGAGATCGGCTTCGGCATGGGCATCGCCACGGCGATGATCGCCGAGGCCAATCCCGATAAGAACTACCTGGGCCTGGAAGTGCACACGCCCGGCGTCGGACGCCTCCTCTGGGAGATCGAAAAGCGGGGCCTCACGAACGTCCGGATCGTGGAGCACGACGCGGTGGAGGTCCTGGAGGACATGATCGCGGACGCCTCGGTGGCCGCCTTCCATATCTTCTTCCCCGACCCCTGGCCCAAGAAACGCCACCACAAACGGCGCCTCGTGAAGCGGCCGTTCACCGACCTCCTCGCGGCCAAACTCGCCGACGGAGGATACCTGTACATGGCCACCGACTGGGCGGAATACGGCGATTGGGCCCTCGCCGAACTGTCGGCGACGGGCGGACTCAAGAACGCTTACGCCGATTTCGCCCCGCGCCAGGAATGGCGGCCCCGGACCAAGTTCGAGCGGAAGGGAGAGGCCAAGCACCACGAGGTGCGCGAACTCTATTTCACGAGGGAGGTGCGCGGTGGAGCCTGAGACGGGACCGGGAGCGGGGCGCGTAGCCGAGCTGGAAGGCCTCATAGAGCGCTACCAGGCTTCGTACTATAACGGCGAGGCGGAGATAACCGACGCCGAATTCGACTCGCTCTGGGACGAACTCAAACGCCTCGCCCCGGAAAGCGCGCTCCTCGCCCGCGTCGGCGCCGATTCGGTGGACGGTTTCCCGAAAGCCCGCCACCTCATCCCCATGGGGAGCCAGGAAAAGGCGGCCAATCCCGAGGAATTCCGCGCCTGGGCGGCGAAGATCGCCCCGCAGGCGTACGTGGTCCAACACAAGCTCGACGGCGCGAGCCTGGAGCTCCAATACGAGGACGGCGTCCTCGTCCGCGCGGTGACCCGCGGCGACGGCTTCGTGGGGGACGAGATCACGCGGAACGCCCGCCGCATGAAGGGCGTCGTACAGCGCCTGGACCAGCCGTTCTCGGGCGGCGTGCGGGGCGAGGTCATCATGCCGCACGCGGTGTGGACCACGAAATACGCCGACAAGGCGAATTGCCGGAACGCGGCCAACGGCCTCATGCGCCGCAAGGACGGGGAGGGGGCCGAGGACCTGGAGCTCGTCTGCTACGACGCCGCGGCCACCGGAGACGACCGCTACTTCGCCGACGAACTCGCCAAGCTCGAGTGGCTCGCGAAGCGGGGCTTCCGCACCACCCCCACCGTGGTCCTTTCGTCGAGCGAGGACGTGGTCGCCTACCGCGAGAGGGTCGCCGAGGAGCGGCCGCGCCTCGACTACGATATCGACGGCCTCGTGGTGAAGGACCGCGACAGCGACATGGCCGACCTCCGCCGCGCCCGGCCCGAGCGCCAGATAGCCTTCAAATTCGATCTGGAGGCGGCCGTCTCCGTGCTCCGCGCCGTGGAATGGAGCGAATCGGGAGCCACTTATACGCCCATCGGCATCGTGGACCCCGTGCGCCTCGCGGGCACGACGGTCCAGCGGGCGAACCTCAACAACCCCGCCATGATCCGCGCCATGGGCCTCAAGATCGGCTCGCGCGTCGTCGTCGTGAAGCGCGGGGAGATCATCCCCAAGATCGAGCGTCTCGCCGAGGAGGGGTCGGGAGCCGACGGGGAAACCGCGCCCGCGCCCTCCGGCCCGGAGGTCCTTCGAACGGCGGCACTCCGCGCGGAGACACTCCGCGAGATCGAATTCCCCGTCGTCTGCGGCACCTGCGGTACGCCCCTGTCCGACGCGGGCACCCGGCTCTTCTGTCCGAATCCCGCCTGCCCGAAACGGCTCCACCACCGCATCGAGAAGTGGATCGCGGTGCTCGACGTGCGGGAGTTCGGCGACAAGCTCCTCCGGCGCCTCTACGAGTCGGGCCGCCTCGCGCGGATCGCGGACCTCTACACCCTGGAGACGGACGAGCTCGCGGAGATGGACCGCATGGGCGAGCTCTCGGCCGCGAAGGTCATCCGCCACCTCAAGACCCCGCGCGTCCTGCCGCTCGCGGCCTTCGTCGCCGGCTTCGACCTGGAGGGCGTGGGCGAGACCATCATGGAAAAGGTGGTCGGCGCGGGCTTCGACACGCTCGAGAAACTGCGGAACGCGACGGTGGAGGAGTTCGCCGCGGTTCACGGCCTCGGGGAGATCACCGCCCGCACCATAGCGGACGGGCTCGCGGAGACGGCGAGCGACATGGACGCCACGCTCCGGGCCGGCGTCGTCTCCATCGCCCCGCCGCCCTCGGCGGAGGAGACGCCGCTTCGCGGCCTTTCCTTCTGCTTCACCGGCGAACTCGCCTCCATGAAGCGGGGGGAGGCGGAGGCCCGCGTCAAGGCGCTCGGCGCCCTCGCGAAGAGCTCGGTCACCAAGGACCTCTCCTACCTCGTCACGAACGATCCGCAATCGGGCTCGTCCAAGAACGAGAAGGCTCGCAAACTCGGCGTGGCCATCCTGGACGAGGAAGGCTTCCTCGCGATCCTGGCGGATCCCGCTTCCGCCCGCTCCCCGAACGGAACGGGGCCCGCTCCGGAGGGAGGGGGAGCCCCCGGCTCCGGGAAAGGCCAGGGCGAACTGTTCGTCGGAGACGGCGCATGAGGACGGGATCGCGGTCCCGCCCCGGTAGGGTACTCCGCCACCTCGTCTTCTCGGCGGCGCTCCTCGCGGTCGTACTCGTCGGGCTCCTGGCCTTCACCGTCCTGCACCGCCGCTCGGTCATCGCGCGGCTGGAGGACCGGATCGACCTCCTGAAGACCCAATTCGTGCCGCTCCGGTTCATGGTCCTTTCGCGGAGCGACGCGGCCGTTTCGGCCCGCTTCCGCTTCTACGATGCGGACGGGAACGAAATCTCCTCCTTCGAGCGATCGTGGAACGGATCGGAGCTCTCCATCGATTCCCTCGTGGTCCCGGTGGGCGCGCGCACCCTCGTTTTCCCCTCCCGCGTCTTCACCGACCTCGTTCCGCCGCGGCGGGGCACGGAGCTGTTCGCCTACTACGACCGCGACGGGTTCCCCGCGATTTTCCAGTCCGCCGCCCTGGACAGGACGGCGCGGTCAGCCCTGACGGACCTGTTCGGACGCGTACGGTCCGCCGAGCGCGGCGACGGGGGCGGCGTCGAGGACCGCCCGGTATCCCGGGCGGATCGTCTGCTTCGGGGGGCCTTCGGA
>JAEXTK010000173.1 GCA_023406985.1 Spirochaetota bacterium
CACTACTCCCGGCGGCTCGAATCCCCGAGCCGCGATCCGCACGCCGCGGCCGACGCGCCGCGGCCGACGCGCCGCGACGCGCCCCCCCCCTGCGCCCGGGAGGACGGAGGAAAGGGGCGCCGCCGCGTCGCCGGTCCGGCGCTAGGCGGAGGCGTCGGAGAATATGCCGTCGATATCGAGCACGAAGACGAAACGTCCATCGCGCTTGCCGACGCTCCGAACGAATTCGGCGTCGACCGCGGTTCCGAAACGCGGCGGGCCTTCCAACTCGGCTTCGTCCATCTCGATGACCTCATGGACCTCGTCGGCGATAGCCCCGATGATCCGTTGGTCGCCGTCGGCGGCCAGAATCTCCATAACTATGATCGCCGTATCTTTCGAGACCGGGATCTCGCCCATCCCGAATTTCCGGCGCAGGTCGACGAGGGGAATCCCCGTTCCCCGGACGTTGATGAGGCCCTTCAAAAAATCGTCGGTATTCGGCAGCTTGCTCGGTTTGATGTACTCGAGTACTTCCCGGACCTTACCGACCGGAACGGCGTACGTCTCTCCGTCGATGACGAAGGTAAGATATTGGTTGTCGGCGCGTTCCCCGTTCATCAGTACGCCTCGAATTCGCCGTCGCTCGCCGCGCTCTCGGCCGTGACGAGCGCCATGCCCGTCGGAGCCTTGGCCGTCCGGCCGCCTCCGTTCGATCCGCTCGTCCGCGGTTTGTGCGATATCGCATGCGCGACCGCGACGCGGTGGGCTCCGCGTTTCGACGTTCCCTCCGTGGCCGCCCGCTCCGTCTTGAAGAACGAGATGGTCTGCGAGAGTTGTTCGGCTTGGCCGTTGAGTTCTTCCGCCATGCTGGCCATCTCCTCGCTCGCGCTCGCGTTCTGTTGGATGATCGTATCCAGCTGCGTCATCGCCTTGGCGATCTGCTCTACGCCGGACGTCTGCTCGCGCGAAGCGCTCGCGATCTCCTGGACGAGATCGGACGTTTTCCGGATATCGGGAACGATGCCTTCGATGATCTCTCCGGCCTTCGTCGCCGTGGATACCGTGTTCCGGGAAAGGTCGCCGATCTCGCCGGAAGCGCCTTGGCTGCGCTCCGCCAACTTCCTCACCTCGCTCGCGACGACCGCGAAGCCTTTACCGGCCTCTCCGGCGCGCGCCGCCTCTATGGCCGCGTTCAGCGCCAACAGGTTGGTTTGCCGGGCTATCTCATCGATGATGGCGATCTTCGCGGCGATCTGGTTCATCGCGGCGACGGCTTCCGCCACCGCTCGCCCTCCCGTCTCGGCGTCCTGGGACGAGTGCTTGGCGATGCTCTCGGTCGCGAGCGAATTATCCGAATTTTGGTGCACCGTCGCCGCCATCTCTTCCACCGAAGCGGACACCTCTTCCGCGCTCGCCGCCTGCTCGGTCGCGCCCTGCGACAATTGCTGGGCCGTGGAGGAGATCTGTTCGGAGCCGGCGGAGACCTGGATCGATGCCGACATGATGGAATTGACGATGTTCCGGAGATCGCGGGAAAGCATATCCAGGGCTTTCGCCACGCTTCCTATCTCGTCGGAACGCTTGAGGTAGACCGCGGGCACGTCGCTCCGCAGGTCGCCTTGGGCCACCTCCGCGAGCATGGCGACCGCGACGCCGAGCGGTTTGGTGATGGACCGCGAAAGGACGATACCCAGAGCTATCGAGGAGAGCGAGGTCAAGAGGAGCACGAGGACCATGATGAGCGTGGAGCCGTCGGCGAGGCGCGTGTTCGCCGATTCGGTCTGAACGGCCCGCTCGAGCTTATACTTCACGAGCGCGTCGATGGTCTCCTGCTCCGTGAACGCCGCGGCCTTCGCCGCTCCGTTCATGAGGACCCGCGCTTCCTCCCGGCGGCCGCTTTCAGTCATCCGGATCATCTCCGCAAGCTGGGAACGGTACTCGTTCCTCGCTCGGGCGAACGCGTCAAAGACTTTCTGGCCGGCTTCGGTGACGATCTGCGTCTCGTACGCATCGGAAGCCTTGTTTATCCTCTCGGATAGATCCTCGATCGTATTCTTGATGCGCGCGATCTCTTCCGCGTTCTCCGCGTCCAGCAAGTCGCGCACGTTGACGCGGATCCTCTGGAAATTTTCCGTGATCGTGAGCAGGTTCGTGATCGGCACCAGCATGTTGTCGTACATGAAGGAGTCCGCCCGGGAAATTCTCTGCATGTTGACGATGCCGAAGATGCTCACCGCCGCGCCGAGAGCCGCGATGGAGATGAAGCCGGTGATCAGTTTTCCGCCTATCTTCATATGTCCCTCCTTGTGTTTACAAAATTAATTATTTACATTTATTTTACCATTACGGATCAGAAAAGCAACCATTAATTCTAAATTTTACATTCTCTCTATTTTGATCAAAAAGGGCAGACATATCCGGTTGACCGGTACGCGGGATGGAGGATGCCCCGCCGTCCGCGACGGGGCGTTCTCCGCGCGAGCCGGCCCCGCCGTCCGACGACTTCCCGCGCTCGCCGCCTTCAGCGGGGGTCCGCCCGGCCCGCAGGTCCTCCCGTTCCCGCCCGTCCGGCCCGCGGTCCCGCCCGATCCCGCCCGTCCGGCCAACGTGAAAAGGACCTTTGGATGGTCTACCCTTCCCCGTGAAGGAGCCGTCCATGCGCGCGAAATACGTCCATACGAACCTGGTCGCCCGGAATTGGCGAAAACTGGCCGACTTTTACATCGCGGTCTTCGGCTGCGTCCCGGTGCCGCCCGAGCGCGATCTCCGCGGCGACTGGCTGGACCAAGCCACCGGCATCCCGGGGGCCGCGGTCCAGGGCATACACCTCCGCCTGCCCGGCCTCGGGGAAGGGGGACCGACCCTCGAGATCTTCACCTACCGTAAGAACGGGAAGAAGCGGGAAACGGGGCCGAACGCCGAAGGCTTCGGCCATATCGCCTTCGCGGTGGACGACGTCGACGTCGCGGTCGCCGCGATCCAGCTGCACGGCGGCGGACTCGTCGGGAGGATCGTGACGGCCGAGGTGGCGGGCGTCGGCACCATCAATTTCGCCTACGCCCGCGACCCCGAAGGGAACATCATCGAAGTGCAGAAATGGAAGTGACGGCCCGCGGCGCTTCGGCGCCGGAACGGCGCCGGGGCCGGAGCGCCGCCGCGGGCGGAAGGGTCAGGCCTTCGAGAACTTGAACTTGGACACGGCCTCTTCCAGGCCGGCGACGAGGCCGCGGTTCTTCTCGGCTTCCTCGCCCACGATGCCGACGACCCGGCCGAGGGCCTGGGTGGATCCGGCGCTCGCTTCCACCGCCGCGACGATGTCCTCCGAGGCCGTCACGACGTGCCCCATCGTCTCGGTCATGTTCTTGGAGCCGGACTTCTGCTCCGCCGTGAGGGCGCGGATGTTCTGCGTGGTGTCGGTGAGCGCGTTGGCGCTCTTGAGTATCTCCTCGGCGCCGCCTTGCTGTTCGCTCATGGAGGCGGCGATGGTCTTGACGAGCTCCCCCGTCTCCTCCACCCCGCGGTTGATCCTGCCGAAGGCTTCCCCCGCCCTCCCGGCCAGGGCGGCTCCCTTGCCGATCTTCTCGTTCATGCCCTTGATGAGGGCGACGATCTCCTTGGCGCTCCGCGAGGAGGATTCCGCCAAGCTCCGGACTTCGTCGGCGACCACGGCGAAGCCCGCTCCCGCCTCGCCCGCGTGGGCGGCCTCGATGGCGGCGTTCATGGCGAGGAGATTGGTCTGGGCGGCGATCTTGGAGATGGCGCCGATGATCTCCTGGACCGAGGCGGACGCGGTCTCGATCTCGCGGATCGCGTCCAGGGACGCCTTGAGCGCGTCGCCGCCTTCGGCGCTCGCGGACCTGAGGGCGCCGGCTATCTCGTCCGCCTGGGCCGCGACCCTCGACACGGAGGCGATGTTCGCCACCATCTCGCTCACCGCGGCCGAGCTCTCCTCTACGGCGCTCGCTTGGTCGGCCACGCGGTCGGCGACGTGATCGATCGACTCCACCATCCGGCCGATCTCCCCCTCGGCGGTGCGCAGGGCTTCCATCTGCCGTTCGGCCGACGAGCGCATGGACGTCATGGACGTCTCCAGGCCGCCGACGGCCGTGCCCGCGTTTTCGGCGGACGAGGCGAGGGACCCGGCGCCGGATTGGACCCGGTCCGATAGTTCCCGCACCTTGAGGAGGGTGGCGCTGATCTCGTCCAGGAATCGGTTGAGCGCCCCCGCGACGTCGCCGATCTCGTCGTCCCTCACCACCGGCACGCGGCGGTCCAGGTCGCCGCCGCCCGCGAGGAGCTCGCGGAGGCGCTGCTCCAGGACCGTCACCCTACTCGAGATGGCGCCCGCGATGCTCCAGAAGAGGGCGATGCACCACCCCAAGAGGATGAGGCCGAGCAGAACGCCGCGGAACATGATGACGCCGATGCGGAGCCCTTCCTTCTCGGCGGCTTCCATGGCGGAGAATTCGGCGATGCCGAGGAGGACGGCGAACAGCACGCAGCTCGCGATGCCCGCGAGCACGATCCGCCGCTTCACGCTCGCGTGCTTGCCGCCGCTCGGGAGCCTGGTCAGGCCGAGCCGCACGAGCGGTTCGTGGAATATCCGATCGAAGAGGATCGAGATTTGCACGGAGGTCATGAGGCCGATCGCGAAACTCGCCATGAAGGCTTCCGCGGCGGACTTGAGGCCGTACTGGTGGTGGAAGGCGAAGTGGTACCCGAGGACGAAGACGACGGGACCGAAGGCGAAGGACGCGATGTTCGCGGCCACGACGAGGCGGTTCGCCCTCCGGTACACGTCGTAGGCCCGGAAGCGCTCCGTTTCGCTCGGGCTCCCGCCCGCGTCGATGGCGGCTACCGTATCGTAGAGCGGTTTCACGATCCGCCACAGGAGGACGAGCCCCACGGCCACGATGGCGAGGACGATGACGGAATACACCGGCAGGGCGCGCAGCATCGCGTCGAAGCTGCGCATGATGAAGAGCGCCATATAGAGCTGGAGGCCGTAGGCCGCCGCGGTCAGGACGCCGAAGAGGGAAAGCAGGGCCTTTAGCCGTAGATCCTTCATACCGTACCTCATCGTAAAAAGTTCCTAGTCCACCGACTCCAGCTCGGCTTCCCCGGTGCCCGCGCCTTGGACCGGCAGGGACGGCTCGAACCACGCCGGCGTCAGCTCGCGACGCCTCTTGAGCGCTTGGCCGCGCACCGCGTCGTACTCCTTGCGCAGCAGCTCCTGGATCTTGCCGTTCAGGTTATGGAAGATGAGCTCGTTCACCTTCCTGAGGTGCTCCTGGTTCAGGCCTTCCTTGCCGTCCTCGGTGCGGAAGACGAAGACGTTGATCATATCCGTCCTGAGGACCCGCTTGAGGCAGAGCACGCCGTCCACCTTGAGGATGATGCCCCGCAGGTTCATCTGGATACCCTTGATCCGTTCGTTGACGGCGATATCCGGAACGGGTCCCTGGAAGACGCACGAGAAGTGACTGATGCTGAGATCGCGGAGCGTGCAGCGACGGCTCTCGCCCTTGTAATCCATGTTCGCTTTGTAGGTGTCGTCGCAGATGGCCCGGAGGTACTTGCGCTGGCCGTTCGCCTGGTTGGCGGCGAGGACGTTCATGAAGAGGTAGAGGTTCTTCGCCTTCTGATACTCCATGGGGATGCACCCGCACACGATCCCGATCGTGTAGAGGTACAGGCGCTCCAACTTGCGGACTTCCTCCTGGTTGTTCCGCTTTTGGTACATGACGCCGATCATGGCGCGCTCGCCGTAGCGACGCTGCAGGCTCGCGATGAACACCGGCCAATCGATGCCCTTGATGGGCCGATCGATATTGAAGAAGAGGATGAGTTGCGGGAAGATCGAGAACAGGACCTCGATCTTGGTATCCAGGGGACAGTAGGGATCGTCGTCCAAGATATAGGTCTCGTAGCCCTTCAGAAAAAAGCTCTTCAGGAACTCTTCCGGGAACGTCGACAGTTCCGGTACGACGAAGAAGGTCTTGACCCCTACGATCGTCTCGTTCGTAAGCTCGCTCATGAAGTCCTCCCCAGGGTACGCCCGTCATCGAGAAGACTTTATTATTGATATACGGTATAGCACGATTCGATCGCGGAAGTACATGCGCTCGGACGGGTTATCGAAAAAAGGTCACTTGTCCAAGGACGGCGGCTCCATGGCCTCCAGGTCCAGGAGCTCCTTGGTGAGGTCCCGGAGCCGCTCGCGGAGGATGAAGATGCAATCGGTCTTGGCGGCCGTCTCGCGCACGATGTCCTCCGCCAGGGCCCGGCAGCTCGGGGCGCCGCAGGACCCGCAGTCCAGGCCGGGAAGGGAGGCGACGATGGCCTCCATGTCCTCAAGCATGGTCCGGGCCACCTGATAATCGGCGTTGAGCTGATAGACCGGGCGCGAGAAGATATCCCCGGTCCAGGAGAGGTCCAGCGCGGGGGCTTCTCCGCCCGCGCCGCCGCGGCCGACGACGTTGGCCGCTTCCCGCGCCCGTTCGAGGTCGCGTAGGCGGGAGCGGGCCAGGGAGGCGTTCTCCGCCACGAGGGGCCCCCCGACGCAGCCGCCCGGACAGGCGAGCGCCTCCACGTAGTCCACGTCGTCCAGGGCGCCGTTCTCGATGGCCTCGAGGAGGCCGATGACCCGGTCCATCCCGTCGGCGGCGATGACCCGCGCGCCCTCAAGGGATTCGGCCTCGCCTTCGGCCCGGCCCCACGCGAGCCCGCGGCCCCCGGCCCGGGGGCTCGACGTCCGATCCGACGCGGCCCCCGTCCGCTCCGCTTCCGGCGCGGCCAGGGCGGCGCGGAGCGGTAGGTAGAGGTCGTTGATGGAGAGCACGCCGTCCACCGCCGACCGCTCGTGCCCGAGCGGAGCGCGGGAGGCGGTCACCTTGGCGGGGCACGGCGAGATGAAGAAGGCCCCGACGCCCCCTCCCGTATCCCGGGTGAAATAGCGCCGCTTGGCGAGCCGCGCGGCTACTTCCATCGGAGAGAGGACGCGGATCAGGTTGTCGATCAGGGAAGGGAACCGGACCTGGACCAGCCTGACCACGGCCGGGCAGGAGGAGGAGATGAGCGGACCCCGCCCGGCGGCCGCGGCCCGGATCTGCCCCTTCACCGCCTCGGCGACGATCTCGGCGGCCTCCGCCACCTCCACCACCGCGTCGAAGCCGAGCGAGCGGAGCGCCGCTTCCATCCGCCCCGCATCGTGGGATCCCTTGAACTGCGCGTAGAGCGCCGGAGCCGGAAGGGCGATGCGGAAGTCGAAGCCGCCGATGGCCGCGAGGGCGTCCGCGTCCACCCGTTTCGCCTTGTGGGGGCAGGCGCGGATGCATTCGCCGCAATCGATGCAGCGCTCGGCGATGATGGAGGCCTTCCCCTTGCGGACGCGGATGGCCTCCACGGGACACCGCGTGATGCAGACGGTGCAGCCCTTGCAGGCGGCGCGGTCCAGGAGCACGGCGTGCCGGGCCGGGGCGTCCGTCATCGCGCGCCTTCCCCGGCGGCATCGACGCGTATGGTCATGGTCACCGTCGTCCCTTTCCCGACGACGCTCCGTATGTCGATCTCATCCGAATTCCGTTTCATGTTGGGGAGCCCCATTCCCGCGCCGAAACCGAGTTCCCGCACCCGCTCGCTCGCGGTGGAGTAGCCTTCCGTCATCGCTAGCGCGATATCGGGGATGCCCGGCCCCGAGTCGGTCATGACGATGACCACCGCCTCCGGCCCGACGTCGACTTCCGCGACGCCTCCGCCGGCATGGATCACCATGTTGATCTCGGCTTCGTACATGGCCACCGCGACCCGCTTCACGACGTCGGCGGGCAGGGAGAGGCGTTGCAGGACGCGCTTGATATCGCTCGACGCGCGGCCCGCGAGGGAAAAATCGTCGCCGTGTACGTCGTAGCGGAATTTCATCGGATGCCCAAGATACAACGGATACGCCGAACACGCAACGAGCGGCGAAAAAAGGCCGGATCGGCGCGCGCGCGTCGATCCGGCCTTCCCGCGGCAAGCCGCGGGGTATGAATCCCGCGCGCGAATCAGCGCGCGGCCGGTTCCTTTTCCGCCTTGCCCTTCTTGAGCGCGATGCCGCCGACCTTCACGGTCCGGCCCGCCTCGAACATCCTCTGGAGGAGGCAGAAGAGGAAGACGAGGAAACCGATGACGATGCGCGTCCACCAGGAGTTGAGGGATCCCTGGAACATGATGAGGATCTGGATGCAGCCGTACACGAGGACGCCGAAGAGCGTCCCGATGAAGCTGCCGACACCGCCGGTGAGCAGGGTGCCGCCGATGACGACGGAGGCGATCGTGTCCATCTCCATGCTTTTGCCGTGGAGCGCGTAGCCCGACAGCATGTAGAAGGTGAAGACGATGCCCGCGAGGGCCGAGCAGAACCCGTTGATGGCGTAGATCGTGATCTTGGTCCGCGCCACGGGGAGTCCCATGAGGATGGCCGACTGCTCGTTGCCGCCGATAGCGTAGACCGTGCGCCCGAACTTCGTGTACCGGGCCACGACGAGCCCGACGACGAGCACGATGAGGGCCAGGACCGCGCTGACGCTCAGGGAGTTCTCCCCGATCACGTTGATCCGCGCCATGGACATGTTCATGAAGAACTCGTTCGATATCGTGATCGTATCGATGCTGATCACGTAGCAGAGTCCCCGGGCCAGGTACATGCCGGCGAGCGTGATGATGAAGGGCGGCAGGTCGAAGGTCTGGATGATGTACCCCATGAGCAGCCCGAGCGCGGTGCCCGCGAGCAGGACCACGGGGATGACGATCGCCGGGCTCAGCTCGGCCTTGGTCAGCATGCTGGAGGCGATCATCGTGGAAAGCGCCAGCACGGAGCCGACCGACAGGTCGATGCCGCCCGAGATGATGACGAAGGTCATGCCCACGCCGAGGATCAGCAGGTAGGCGTTATCGATGAAGAGGTTCAGGAAGTTCTGCACGGACAGGAAGCCCGGGAACGCGACGGAACCGGCCACGAACATGGCGACGAAGAGGACGATGGTCGCCAGCGTCGGGATGTTCGTGGCGTTGATGAGCGCTCGCTTTTTCATGCCGCAAGCTCCTTCCGACCGAAGAAGGCCGCGATGCTCGCCCTGAGCTTCTCGGACTGCAGGAGGCTCACGATGAGGAGGACGATGGCCTTCACGACCTGCGAGATCTCCGGCGGCACGTTGAAGGCGTAGATGGTGGTGGTCAGCGTTTGGATGATGAGGGCGCCGATCATGCTGCCCATGAGGTAGAACTTGCCGCCGTTCATGGAGGTGCCGCCGATGACGACGGCGAGGATGGCGTCCAGCTCGTAGAGGTTGCCCGCGTTGTTGCCGTCGGCCGCCTCCGAGTTCGCGCACACGAGGATTCCCGCGACCCCGGCGCAGAAGCCGCAGAAGGCGTAGCACCAGAACTTGACCCGCTTGGAGTTGATGCCCGAGAAGTGGGTCGCCGTGGGGTTGATGCCGACCGACTCGATGAAGAGGCCGAGCGCGGTCTTCCGCGCCATGAGCATCGTCAAGAGGAGCACCCCCGCGACGATGAAGATGGCGACCGGCAGGGTGAGCACGTACCCCGAGCCCCAGAAGAAGAAGTCGTCGTTGTAGAGCCAGATGATCTGCGCGTTCGTGAGGACCATGGCGATGCCGCGGCCCGCGACGGACAGGATGAGGGTCGCGATCATCGGCTGCATGCCGACCCACGAAACGAGCATGCCGTTCCACATACCCGCGAGCACGGACACGCCGAGGGCCGCGGCCATGGCCATCCAGATCGGGTACTTGGGCACGCCGGCCAGGTCGCCGCCGATCATGATGGCGGCCATGCCCGCGGATATGGCCACGATGGAGCCGACCGAGATGTCGATGCCCTTCGTGGCGATGACGAGCGTGAGGCCGATGGCCAGGAGCATGATGGGCGCGGCGTTCTTGATGATGTCGATCAGGTTGCCGTACAGGTGCCCCTCTTTGATCTCCAGGCGGAAGAAATTCGGCGTGAAGAATAGGTTGAAGAGGAGGAGCACCGCGAGGGCGATGACGGGCCACAGGAGATTGCTGCGGCCGGAGAAAAACCGTTTTGCCATACTCACAACCCTCCGGCTATGGCGCGCATGATGTTGTTTTCGCTGACGGCCTCGCCGCTCAGCTCGCCGATCTTCGCTTTATCCTTGAGGACGGCGATCCGGTTGCAGCAGCGGACGATCTCCTCGAACTCGGAAGAGATGAAGATGAGCCCCATACCCTTCCGCGAAAGGTCCAGGATCAGCTCCATGATCTCCAGTTTCGCGCCGACGTCGATGCCGCGCGTGGGCTCGTCCAGGATGAGGAGGTTCGGCTCGGTGACGAGCCAGCGGGCGAGCATCATCTTCTGCTGGTTGCCGCCCGAGAGCTGCTTCGCCGCGCTGTTGGGGCTCGGGGTCTTGATGCCGAGGGACTTGATGAGCTTCTCGGCGATCTCCGTCTGCTTCTTCAAGGGGATGTAGCGGAGGATGCCCTTCCTGCCCTGGAGGGCCAGGATGATGTTCTCGCGCACCGACAGGTCGGCGAGGATGCCCTCGCTCTTGCGATCCTCGGAACAGAAGCCCATACCGGCCCTGACCGCGTGCTCGGGAGAGCCGACGTTCGCCTTCTTGCCCTTGATGTAGACCTCGCCCTCCGCTCCGCGGTCTATGCCGAAGAGGAGGCGGGCCATCTCCGTGCGGCCGGAGCCGAGGAGGCCCGCGAGGCCGAGCACGTCGCCCTCCGCCAGGTCCAAGTCGAAGGGAGCCACCGAGCCTTTGAGGCCGAGGCCCTTCACCGAGAGGAGGTCCGCGCCCTTCTCGCCGGCCGGCCGCGCCGCGGCTTTTCCGCCCTGCGCTACCTGGCTGAATTCGGTGAGTTCCTTACCGAGCATCTTCGCGATCAAGTCTATCTTCGGCAGCTCCGCGGCCATGAATTCGCCGCAGTGGACGCCGTTACGTAAAATGGTGATCCGGTCGGATATGCTGTAGGTCTGGTCCAGGAAGTGGGTGATGAAGAGGATGGCCATGCCTTCGTCCCGCAGCTTCTTGATGACGCTGAACAGCTGCGCCACCTCGTTCTCGTCCAAGCTGGAGGTGGGTTCGTCCAGGATGAGTATCTTGGCCGAGATCCCGAGGACGCGCGCGATGGCCACCATCTGCTGGATGGCGACCGAGTAGGAAGAGAGTATCTTGGTCACGTCGACGGAGATGTTGAGCCGGCCGAGGAGCTCTTCCGCCCGCCTATTGAGGGTCTTCCAATCGATCTTTCCGAACTTCATGGGCTGGCGCCCGATGAAGATATTTTCCGCGACGGTGAGGTTGGGGCAGAGGTTCACTTCCTGGTAGACCGTGCTGATCCCCAGTTTTTGGGCCGCGAGCGGCGAGTCGGGCTGGATGGGTTTACCGAGATAGAACATCTGGCCCGCGTCTTGCTTGTATACGCCGGTGATTACCTTGACCAAGGTGGACTTGCCGGCGCCGTTCTGGCCCATGACGGCATGGACTTCACCCGCATTGAGACGAAAATTGACATCTTGCAGCGCCTGAACGCCGGGGAACGCTTTGCTGATCCCCCTCATTTCCAGCACGGGAACGGTATTGGGCATTCCATGCCTCCCTCTTTGGCTGCACTACGGATGTGCGTGCTTTGGAGGCGAGCCGGCCCGGAGGCCGGGCCGGCTCGCGTTCTTCAGGAAAAATGCCGTTTTATCTTCAGATCAGTACTGGCGGGTCGGCAGGGCCGCGGCGGCGTTCGTCTCGTCGAAGAGGCCTTCGATCGTGTTGATCTTGGCGGGGAGCGTCTTCCCGTCGCGGAGATCCTTCACGGCCTGGAGGGCCTGCGGTCCGAGGAGCGGGCTGCACTCCACGGTGCAGTTCATCTCGCCGGCCACGATGGCTTCGAAGGCGCCCTTCACGGCGTCCACGCCGATGATGATGATGTCTTTTCCGGGCTTCAGGCCGGCTTCCTTGATGGCCTGGATGGCGCCGAGGGCCATGCCGTCGTTGTGGGCATAGAGGACCTGGATGGTCTTGTCGGCCTTGAGGAAGGCTTCCATGACGGCCTTGCCTTCGGCGACGGTGAAGTTACCGGTCTGGGAGCGGGTGATCTTCCAGTTGGGGAACTTGGCCATGCCGTTCTCGAAGCCTTTCTTGCGCTCGATGGCGGGGGCGGAACCGGTCGTGCCCTGGAGCTCGACGATGTTGATCGGCTTGCCGGCCATGCCTTTCTTCTCGAGGTACTTGCCGAGCCACTCGGCGGCCTTCTCGCCTTCCTTGATGAAGTCGGAGCCCATGATGGTCAGGCGATACTTGCGGTCCGCGGGCTGAACGTCGCGGTCGATCATGATGACGGGGATCTTGGCGCGCTGGGCTTCGGCGAGGACGGGGCCGTAGCCGGTCTCGACGAGCGCGGTGAAGAGGATGCAGTCCACCTTGCGGGCGATGAACGTGCGGAGCGCCTTGATCTGGTTCTCCTGCTTCTGCTGCGCGTCGGAATAGAGCAACGTGACCGTGTCGTCCTCGTTGAAGGTATTCTGCACGGAGATGGTGTTGGCGTTGCGCCACTCGCTCTCGGAGCCGATCTGAGAGAAGCCGACGACCCAGGTCTTCGGGGCCGCGAATACGCCCGTGGACACCACGCAGAGCACCATCAACGCGAGGACCAGAACTTTCTTCCAGCTCTTCATACTCCCTCCTTGAAAACTTTTGGCGTCTTTTTGACGCGCTGAACCCACTCGTAAGCCGACCCGTACGGGCCGGCGCCGCGATCCGCCCCGGAAATCGCACTCGCGGAACGGCATCCGGAAAACACCCTGCGTTCCCTCCTTCGAATCCCCTCCGGGCGGCCGGCGGGGGCGGGCGGAGAAAAGCAA
>JAEXTK010000261.1 GCA_023406985.1 Spirochaetota bacterium
GCTCAGCCCTTGACCGAGCCGACCGTGAGGCCGGACACGAGGTACTTGGACGAGATGAAGAAGAGGATCATCACCGGCACCGACACCAAGAGGGCCCCTGCCGAGAAAGCGCCCCACTCGGTGCGGAACTGCGTCTGCATGCGCTGGAGGCCGAGCGGCCAGGTGGCCATCTCCGGCCGCGCCAGGATGATGCGCGCCAGGAGGAAGTCGTTCCACGCCTGGGTGAAGTTGAAGAGGAACGCGATGGCGAGGGACGGCGTGGAGAGGGGCAGGATGATCTTGTAGAAGGCCCCCATGCGGCTCGTCCCGTCGATGAGGGCCGCCTCCTCGAGTTCGATCGGAATCGTGTCGTAGTATCCCTTCAGTATCCATATGGAGAAGGGAACGGAACTCACCGAGTAGGCCACGACGAGGCCGCGCCACGTGTTGATGAGTCCGAGCCGCACGGCCAGGATATAGAGCGGGATCATGAGCATGGCCGCCGGAATCATCTGCGTGGCGAAGAGGAAGATGAGGGCCCCGTTCTTGCCGCGGAAATTCCACCGCGCGAAGGCGTAGGCGGAGGTGGACGCGATGATGACGCCGATGGCCGCCGTGGATACCGTGATCACGAGGCTGTTCCAGAGCCAGCGCAGGAAATCCCGCTGGAAGAGGACCATCGCGTAGTTGGAGAAGGACCAATCGCTCGGGATGATCGCCAGCGACGTGGAGAGGAGCCGGTCCCCCGGCCTCAGGGAAACCGTAAGGATGCGGAGGACCGGATACACGGCCAGGATGCAGAAGAAGATGAGGACGAGGTGGGTGAGCGCGAGTCCTGCCCGGCTCCCCTGCCGTCGCTTCCCGAACAGCCATTCCGCGAAGGAAAGATGCTGCTTATTCATGGTGGCCTCCTACGCCTTTTCCTGGACGACGTGAGCCCTTTGGACCGTCGGCCGGAACCCCGACACGCGCATGTACACCACGGTGAGCGCCATGAGTATCGCGAAGATGACGAACGCGAAGGTGGAGGCGAATCCGTAGTTGTTGTACTCGAACGCGGAGCGGAAGAGGGCGGTCACCAGGATGTCCGAGCTTTCCAGCTCGTTCTCGTTGATGAAGTAGGGAACGTTGAAGTTGTTGAAGGTCCAGATGATGCCGAGCACCACCGCGGGAGTCAGCACCGGCCTCAGGAGCGGCAGGGTGATGTGGCGGAATTTACCGAGCCCTCCCGCCCCGTCGATCTCGGCGGCTTCGTAAAAGGTGGAATCGATGCTCTGCAGACCGCCGAGCAGCGTGATCATCATGAAGGGTACGCCGAGCCAGATATTGACCAGGTTGACCGCGAAGAAGTTCCAGAAGGGATCCACTTTCCAGTTGATGGCCGCCATGCCGAGCCGCGTGAGGATCACGTTGAGGTACCCGTACTCGAAGTGGAATTCGCCCCGCCACGCGAGCACGGCGACGACTTGGGGCACGGCCCAGGGGAACACGAGAACGGTGCGGTACAGGCCGCGGAAACGTATTTTCTTGTTGAGCAGCATCGCGAGCGCGAGGCCGAAGCAGACATGGCCCGTGATCTGGATGCCCGTCCAGAGGAAGGTGCGCAGGAGGAGGGGCCAGAAGGTCGTCTGCTTGAGTACCGGCTGGGTGAAGACCCAGCGGAGGTTATTGAGGAAATGCTCGATCCCGAAGGAGGGATTCTTGAAACGCCGGATGTTCATGTTGCTGAACGTCAGGCGGAGCTCGAAGAGCATCGGATACACGACCAGCAGGAAGAGCCCGATCGCCGCGGGGGCGAGGAGCATGATCGGAATCGCGTTTTTGAGGTGCAACCATTTGTCGAACACGAGCCAAAGGACCAACTCGAGCGCGAACACGATGAGGAGGACGCCGAGGATCGTGGAACCGACCTCGCCGAGACTCCGCAACATGATTTGGAGGGTGAGCGTCATGACCGGCCTCCTCGGACTATGAGCGTGAACTTGACAGGCGGAGGCGCCGAGGACCGATCGCCTCCGCGCCTCCGCATTATCCGGAGAGGATTACTGCAGGGCCTTGATGCCGGCGAGGGCGGCGGCCTGCATGTTCTTGGCCGCCTGGGCGGCGGTCTCGGAGCCCGCGAGCACCTTGTTCTGCTCGGGCTTCATGGCATCCCAGTTGGCGCGCATCTCGATGACGGTCGGCATCGGGGTGCCCTTGGCCATCTGCTCGGAGGAGCCCTTGAGGATGGGGTCGGAGGTGATGGCCTTGTCCTCGAGCGCCTTCTTGAGGCCGGGCAGCCGCTTGAGGGTGGTGACCATGGCGACCTGCTTGTCGTAGCTCGTCACGAAGCCGATGAAGGCCTTGATGGCCTCGAGCTGGGCCGCGTCGACGTCCTTGGCGATCATGAAGTACTTGCCGGAGGTGTACGGGGCCGGCCACTTGGCGCCCTTGACCTGCGGGATGGGCGCGACGCCGTGATCCGCGCCGAGGAGCTTGGAGTAGTCGCCGAGGGACCAGTCGCCGTTGATGATCATCGCGGCCTTGCCTTCCTTGAAGAGGGTATCGGCGGCGTTGTAGTCGCACTCGAGCGGCACGATCTTGTGCACGGTCTTGAGGTCGGCCATGAACTGGAGGGTCTTCACCATCTCGGGGGTGTCGAGCGTGGGGGTCACGCCGTCGGCCGCGAACACCTTTCCGCCGAAGCCGCCGAGCCAGGGGGCGAGCCAGAAGGGCTCGATCTGGTTATAGACGAGGCCGTACTGGACCTTGCCGGAAGCCTGGAGATCCTTGGCGAGCTTGATCATCTCGTCCGTGTTCTTGGGAGCGACCGGGACGAATTTCTTGTTGAACTGGAGCATGAGGTGGTTGCCGGAGGAGATCGGCACCGCCCAGGTCTTGCCGTTCATGACGACCGACTCGACGAAGTCCTTCGTCTTGACGACGTCGTCCACGGGCCGGATCAGGTCGGCGGCGGTGAAGGGGCCGGCGTGGTCGGAAACGGTCCAGAGGAGGTCGGGGGCCGAACCGGCGAGGGAAGCGGTCTGGAAGTCCTCGCGGAGCGCTTCGGTGTCCTTCTGGACCACCTCGATCTTGACTTGCGGATTGGCGGCGACGAACTCGGCGGCGAGCGCCTTCACGAACTGGAACGCGCCCTCGGATTCGCCCTCCTGGGTCCAAAGCTGAATGTTGACCGGTCCCGTAGCGGACGCGGCCTGCTGCCCCGCGGCGAATACGGTACCGGCGACGAGCGCGGATACCACAAGCAGGGTAATTAACTTCTTCATCGATCCCTCCTCCTTGGCTATTCAAGGTAGATTAACCGATTTATTAAACCGGTTTACCACAGTGTAATACAGATTCTCGACTTGTCAAGCAAAAAGTTTGGGCGATTTCGGGGTGAAACCGTTAAAACGCGAAGGACCCGGTGCGGAACAACTCGACGCACGCGGTCACGACCGCGGGGTCGTAGAGCGTGCCGGAACTGTGCTCGATCTCGGCGAGGGCGGCCGCGAGGCCGAGGGAGGGCCGGTAGGGCCGGTGGGACACCATGGCGTCCATGACGTCCGCCACGCAGATGATGCGGCTCTCCAGGTTGATCGCCTCGCCGGCGAGGCCCGCGGGATACCCCGACCCGTCGTACTTCTCGTGGTGCTCGAGCGCGTACTGCGCGATGGGGTACGGGAATTCGATGGAGCGCAGGATCTCGTACGACACCACCGGGTGCTGTCGGATGAGCTGGTACTCCAGGTCCGACAGCTTCCCCGGCTTGGAGAGCAGCTCGGAGGGGACCGCGATCTTGCCCACGTCGTGGAGCAACGCCGCGATGCGCGTCGCCTCCGTCCGGTCGGGGCTCAGGCCGAGTTCGCGCGCCAGGGCGTTCGCGAGCTTCGCGACGCGCTGCTGGTGGCCGGCGGTATACGGATCGCGGATCTCCACGGCCTTGACGAGGGCCAGGATGGTGCCGTCGGTGAGGCCCTTGAGGCGGTCGTTCTTGGTGCGGAGCGCTTCCTCGTTGAGCTTCCGCTCGATCGCCATGGCGATCTGGGACGAAACGAAGTTGAGTATCTTCCGGTCCTCGTCGCCGTAGGACACGCCGCTGCGGCGGATCTGGGCAACGAGCGCGCCCACGATGGTCCCGTCGCCGTTCCTGAGCGGCACGCCGAGCCACTCCCGGGGCGGCGGTCCGGCCGTCCGCGCCTCGCCGTCCGACCGCATCCGCTCGATATCCTCGGACTTGAGGAGCAACGCGCGGCCTTCGCGGATGAGGTGCTCCACGAGGCCGTCGGAAAGCGTGGCCTCGCGCGCCGTCTCGCGGGAAGCTTCTCCCGCTTCATCCACGTAGTAGGGACAATCCATGCCCCCCGCGGCGTCGCGGAGGACGATGAAGAGGTTCTCCGCGGGCACGAGGCGGCCGACGATGCGGTGCACGATCCTAAACAGGTTGTGCATATCCTGGGCAAAATAGGCGGCCTCGGAGATGCTGTAGAGCGCCCGCTGGAGGCGCTCGCCCTGTTTCCGGTCGGTTATATCGTAGGAAAACACAGCGATTTCCCGGGTCTTCCCTTCCGCGTCGAAGATGGGAAAGCCGGAGTTGTAATACACCTTCTGATCCCGCTCGTATTCGATGCGCGCGGGGCGCCCCGTGGCCATGATCTCCTCGAAGAAGTGTTCCCGTATGTCCCGGAGACCTTCGTCCGGCAGATCCTGGAGCTTCTTCCCGACGAGCGAGCCGAGGGGCGCCGCGTAGCGCTCCGCGAGGGCGCGGTTACCCGCCTTGATGACGCCCGCGCCGTCCACGAGGAACACCGCGTCCTCGGACGCGTTGAGGATGGCGTCCAGGGTGCGCTCGTTCTCGCGGAGGCGTCGGTTGGCGTCCATGAGGCTGGAAATGTCCCGGATCGCGACGACGAAACCGTCGATCGCCCGCTGCGAGTCGCGGAGGGTGGAGATATTGGCGAGCACGGGCAGGCGCCGCCCCGCGGCGTCCTCGACATGGGCCTCCACGTCGCGGATGCGGCCCTGCGCGGTGCACCGCTTGAGGAGCGCGAATGCGGCCTCCGGCGAGAAATCGAGGAACACGGAACTGAGGGATTGTCCGATGACCGGCCGCGAGAGTCCGAAGAGCTCCGCGTAACCGCGGTTCACCCGCTCGATCGCTCCGGAACCGCTGAGGATGATGACCGGATCGATCATCCCCTCGATGGTTTGGATGGCCATCTCCGCGGCCGCGGCCATGACGAGGGCGGCAGAGCGCTCCTGCTCCTCCCTGCGCTCCACGGTGACGTCGATCGCCGTGCCGACGAAGAGGGCGACTTCGGAGGCCGCGTCCCGGAGCGCCGCGCGGTGGAGGATGAGGCTCCGTTCCACCCCGTCGGAACCCGGGAGCCGCGCCTCCACGACTTGGCGCTCTTCGCCCTTTACGAGCTCGGTGTCCCATTGGAAGAGGCGCGTCGCGATGCGGGAAGGAAACAGTTCGAAATCGGTTGCGCCGACGATCTCATTTTTCGGGCGCCCGAGCAGCCTCTCGTACCCCTTGTTGCAGCCGATGTATCTCCCGTCCGGAGCCTTATAGTAGACCGCATTCGGGATGGAGTCGATGAGTGCGTCGAAAACGGCGCGGCGAGCCTCGTCGCCGTTGGGCCCGGCTTCCTCGCCGCCTCGTCGGAAGAATGTTGCAAAAGCATCGGTGCCGATCGTTTCCATGGCGCACGAACATCATACTCCCGATCCGCACGTTCGTCGAGCTGGAAACACCACAAAGCTCCTAAATGTTAAAAAGCTCAATAGCAAACGCCCCTGAAGGCCGCAGCGGTCTCCAGGGGCGTCTCGGCGGAGTTGGGGCGACGCGCGCTCCGCGCGCGGCCCGGGGAAGCGGCGGTCCGCGCGCTATTTCCCGAAGAGGACGATGAGCACGGCGTCCACCTGTTTGATCGTCGCGACGAGACCCTCGGATTTCAGCTTGAGGACCATATCCTTGGAAGCCATGTTCGGGTTCTCCGTGCGCAACGCGGCGACCCGCTCGATGATCGCGGGATCCACGGGCTTCGCGGCGGTCTTGGCCTGGTTCGCGATGAGGACCTTCTCGCGCGCCGAGAGCCGAGTCTCGAGGGCCGCGATGCGGGCCTCGAGCGCCGCGATCCGGCCCTCCTGGGCCGCGAGCTGGTCCTTGTGGGCGATCAGCACCTCTTCCTGCTCTATCGTCCGCGCCAGGTGGTATTCGGGATCGTTGTCCCGGACGAAGACCGCCGGGTCGTCGATGGCGGCGGCCAACCGGTCCAGGAGCGCCCGCTCGCCGTCGAACCGGCCGCGGAAGCGGAGGAAATACGCGTCCACCTTGACGCGGAATTCATAGTCGATGAAGGCGCCTACCGAGGAGAAGACGAGGCCCGAGGGTACGTAGGGGAGGAAATCCCGCGTTCCCTCCGCGAATTTGGTCGGCACCACCCGCACGCGGACGTCGTCGCCGAGCGCCGTGAAGACGATGGAACCGGCCGTGAGGCTCTTCCAGCCCGAGATGGCCCCTCCGAGCGCGAGCAAGGCGCGGGCCGCCTCGGGGGACACCGTGCCGGCCGCGTCCAGGGTGAACCGGCCCGCGGAGGATTCCAGGGTATAGGACGTGCGGTCCCCCCTGGCCGAGCTGGAGACGACTTTCACGCCGTTCCGACCGAGTATGTCCACCCAGGGGCCGGAGGGCGCAGCCTGGGCGAAGGCTATCGAGGACGACACGCTGACTATCGCCGCGGCGGCGATGGCGGTACGGAAGGCGTTCATGGGGCAACCTCCGAACGACTGGACGACTTTATGAGAATACGGTCGAAGGGACGGATCACCTGCCCCTCCTCCAAGCGATCGACGGACGCGAAGGTCTTTTCCCCTTCACGCCGCAGGGTCAGCTCCGCGATGGGCTCGTCGTCCGCGCGGAAAACCCACGCGGCGGCGCCTTCGTCGGAAATGTGGTACAGGGGATCGATGTAGACGACCACGCGGGAGGCGTTCCGCGGATCGATGACGATGCCGGACTCGCTCGCGAGCGAGGCATAGCCGGCTATGGCGTAGTCGTAGCTTTCGGCCGTGTTCCTCGTCTCGACGAGGGCCGATTCCAGCCTCAGGATGCGGGAATCCCGCGTCACCGCGTTGTTGGAAACGGTGACGAGGAGGCTCGCGAAATCGGACGCGAGGGCCGCGCTCGACTCGTCCACCGCGGCCAGGACGCCGGGCACCGAGTTGAGGTAGGGCACGCCGCGGAGCCGTCCGACGAGGTAGCGGAGATCGTCGTACTTCCCGGCGGTCGCGCGTATCTCCTCCGTGCCGAGCGGCGACCCGCGCGGAGCCTCGGCGGGGAAACGCGGAACGGCCGGCCGAGCCTTGCCCGCGTCTCCCGCAGCCAGGGCGAGGACGCGCTCCTCCGACCAGGTCGGATTGTACCGGGCGGTGAGCTCGGCGATCGTGGCGCGCTGGCGCCGTTCGTTCTCATCCTTCTCCGCCTGGAGCGAAGTCTCCAGGTCCGCGATCCGCTTCTCGTAGAATTGCTCGAGTTGCCGCTTCTCCATCTCGAAGATCTGGCGTTGGTTATCGAGCTCCGCCTGCTGTTTCCGCGCCCGCTCCAGGCTGCCGGCGTCGTAGGCCGCGATCTTGGACTGCAGGGCGGCGACCTCGTCGCTCTTGGCCTTGATCTGGGGGGTATACTTCTGATTGACCGCCCGGATCTTCGCGGCGACGGCGGCCTCGATCTCCTGCTGGCGTTTGGCCGCCTCTTCCGGCGCGAGCTTCATCGCGTCGGCGAGGGCGAGATCGGCCCGGCGCTGGTCCGCGATCTTGTTGAGCTCGGTCCGCAGGGTGGACTGGAGGGTCGTCAGCTCGCGGGTCACCTTGTCCAATTCATCGTTGTTCCGTTTCGCCATGTCGAGGAGGTCCTGCAGGTTGAGGTCCTCGAAGCTCTTGATATCCACCGCGACCTTGCGCGATTGGATATCGATGGCCCGCGTGACGAGCAACGACACGCCGAGCACGACGACCGTGATCGCCACGATGACGATGGGGATGATCGGCTGCCGGTTGGCCTTGGTCTTGCGGTACTCCGAAACGAGGTCGTAGCTGTTCGCCCCGCCGGCGCGGAGCTTCTCGGTCTCGTTGCCGAGGAAGAGGAGGATCTCGTCCCGACGATGATCGGGGGCGGCATCCCGACGTTCTAAATCGTTCATTTCGACTCCATCGTCCAAACGCCGCTCCAGTCGGCCGGCGCCGTCCGTCCTTCAATGCGTTGCAGGAACACCGAAGCCGCCATGACGCCGGAGGAGGCGAATTCGAGCCGAGCCTCGTCCCAGCGTCCTTCGTAGTAGGCCTTGAGTCCCTTGCTGTAGCGGTCGTAGCGTTCGAGTTCGGTCGGATCCGCGGCGTCCAGGTCGAGCGGGTAGAATATCTTCTTCCCCTCGGTCTTGCCCTTCACCTGGACCGTATCCAATTCCACGAACCGGAAACGGTCGGTCGCCTTGCGGACTTCCTCCGCGACGTACAAGGAGACGATGACCGGTACGCGGTAGACGCGGGTAAGGCCCTCGAGCCGCGAGGCGGAGTTGACGTTGTCGCCGATGACCGTATTCGCCATGCGCTCGCTGGAGCCGATGTTTCCGTAGAAGACCTCGCCGCCGTCGATACCGACGCCGACTTCCAGGAGGACCGCCCGATAGACCTTGAGCTCGGCCGCGTTGAGGCCGCCGCGTTCCCGCTCGATCGCCTCCTTGCGTTCGTTCATCGCCACCCGGAGGGACTGCGCGACCGCCTGGATCTCGTAGGCGGACAGCAACGCCTCCAGCGACTTGGATCCGCCGGTCTCCAGGGTTCCGTACACGGAGAGCAGGGCGTCGCCGATGATCGAGCCGACGATCCCGTAGTGCTCGTGGATGCGGCGGATCGCGCGGTCGTAATGGAGGTTAAGCAACGCGATGATGTCGTTGCCGAGCGTCTCCGTCATGTACGTGAAGCCCTTGATGTCCGTGAAGAGGATGGTCAGGTCCCGCTGCGTACCTTCCAGGCGGATCTCCCGTTCCTTGTACGCCCGCTGGACGACGTCCTGGGAGACGAAGCTCCGGAAGATGGTCATGAGGTTGTCGATGGAAGACGACAGCGAGTTGAACGACGCGCCGAGGTAGGTGACGTCGTCGTTCGGCGCCTCGGACAGGTCGATGAGTTCCAGGCGTTGCGATTCCTGCATGTGCATGAGGGCTTCGGTGATCTTCCGCACGAAGCGGAGGATGAACCGGACGAGCACCATGCCGAGGCCGGTGAACACGAGCGTGATCAGGAGGATGATGGCTCCGATCTGCAACATGATGACCTGGGTCGGCCGGTAGAACTCGTCGCGGTCCTCCAAGCGCATCAAGAAGACGTTCCATTTTTCGTTATATTTGTAAACACCGAAGTACTCGCGTCCTTCGATGGTCGGGAAGACGGGGCCTTCCGAGGCTTTGCCGGAGTCGCGATCCTGCGCCATGGCGGCGAGCACCTCCGAATCCGGGAAGGTCGCGAATCGCTCGATCCCTCCGGATTGGAAAAAGATGCTGCCGTCGGGCTTCACCGCCAGGGCTAGGGATCCGGATCGCTTGAGCTCGCGCGCCGCGTTCGCCTCCATCGCTTTCGTCGCCTCGGCCTGGTTGCCCGAGAAGAGGAAAATGTCATGCTGGTTGGAGGCGAAGGTATAGATCTCCTTCAGCTCCTTGACGAGCAGATCGTTCATGAGCCGCACCAACTCGCCGCGGTTCAGCGTGAGGTTGATGTAGTTGGACGAAAAGTTCGAAACCAGGATGAAGACTACGAACACGACGAGGATCTTGAGCGTAAGCGGGACGACTCTGACGCCGCCGACTTTTTTCCCGAAAAGGGTCTCCGTTATCATACTTTTTCCTCGCCTTGAGATACTAAAATAGCATACAGCCGGTCAAGAAAGAAAACAATGCGACTCTGCGAAGAATAACAAAGGATTGACAACGGCGATCAAAAAACGCATTGTCGCGTATGGACCGCGTCGGCACGAACCGCGCGGGCATCTGCCGTACGGGAGGTTGAAGGACCATAATTGAAAGGGAGCGACGTCAAAATCGAACGCATATCCAAGGCGTTCGGCGATTTCAGGGCGCTTAAAGACGTGAGCCTGGAGATCAAGAAAGGAGAGTTTTTTTCCTTGCTCGGTCCTTCTGGGTGCGGTAAGACGACCCTGCTCCGCATAATCGCGGGATTCGAGACGCCGGACGACGGCGTCGTGACATTGGACGGAACCGACGTGCTCCCCCTACCGCCGAACAAGCGGCACGTGAACACGGTTTTTCAGAACTACGCGCTTTTCCCGCACCTCTCGGTGTTTGAAAACGTAGCCTTCCCCCTGCGTATCAAGAAGCTGCCGAACTCGGACATCAAGGATCGGGTGAGCGAGTACCTCAAGCTCGTGGAGCTCGAGGCGCACGCGCACAAGAAGCCGAGCCTCCTGTCGGGCGGCCAGAAGCAGCGCGTGGCCATCGCGCGGGCCCTCATCAACGAGCCGAGCGTCTTGCTCCTCGACGAGCCGCTCTCGGCGTTGGACGCCAAGCTCCGCCAGCACATGCTCATCGAACTGGACCGGATCCACGACAAGATCGGCATCACCTTCATCTACGTGACCCACGACCAGCAGGAGGCCCTCTCGGTCTCCGACCGCCTCGCCGTCATGAGCCAGGGCGACGTCCTCCAGGTCGGCACCCCGCACGAGATCTACGAGAGCCCCGCGAGCGAATTCGTCGCCCGCTTCATCGGGGAGACGAACCTCTACGACGGCGGCGTCCTCTCGGTGGAAAAGCTCCCCGCCCCCCGCGCCGCGAGCGCCTCGGGCGAGGTCTCCATGGTGGAGTTGGATATTCCCGAACTCGGCCGGGTCAAGGTCACCACCGTGGACGAAGTGAAGAAGGGCCAGCAGGTCACCTTCACCATCCGCCCCGAGAAGATCGTCATCGCCTCGGAGAAACCCTCCACCAAGCGCGAGGACATCAACCTCCTGGAAGGCGTGGTGGACGAGCCGATCTACTCGGGTTTCCAGACGAAATTCTACGTCCGCATCTCCGAGCAGGCGGTGATCAAGGTCATCAAGCAGCACGCGAACTACTCCGATGAGGGACCGGATATCGTCTGGAAGGACTCCGTGTACCTTTCCTGGAGCGCGGACGACGGGTATATCGTCGCGGTGAAAGAATCGTGAAACCTCCCTCCGCCACGAAAAACTACGGGCTCCGCTACGCGGGCCCCACGGCCCTCTGGTTCACGCTCTTCTTCGCCGCGCCGCTCCTCATCATCGTGCTCTACAGCTTCCTCAAGAAGGGGCTCTACGGCGGCGTGGAAGGCGAATTCTCGCTCGCGGCGTACCGCGCCCTGGCGAACCCGACCTTCGCCTCGGTGGCGCTCAAGACGCTGCTCTCTTCCGTGATAGCCACGGTGCTGACCATCCTGATCGCCCTGCCCTGCGGCTACTTCATGGCCAAGAGCAAGAACCAGACGACGCTCCTCCTCCTCGTGATCATCCCGTTCTGGACGAATTTCCTGATCCGCGTCTACGCATGGATGGCCATCTTGGGCAACAACGGCTTCCTCAACGAGCTCCTGCTCCGGCTGGGGTTCGTGAAGAACTACGTGCAGTTCCTCTACAACCAGGAAGCGGTCATCCTCGTCCTCGTCTACATGTACCTCCCCTACGCGATCCTGCCGCTCTTCTCCACGATCGACAAGTTCGACTTTTCGCTCCTGGAGGCGGCGCGGGACCTCGGGGCCACGAAGAGCGAGTCCATGACGAAGATCCTCCTGCCCAACATCCGGAGCGGCGTCTTAACCGCGGTGCTCTTCACCTTCATCCCGATCTTCGGCGCCTACGCGGTGCCGTTGCTCGTCGGCGGCAAGGATTCGTACATGCTCGGTAACGTCATCGCCGATCAGCTCACCAAGACCCGCAACTGGCCGCTCGCCTCCGCGATCTCCATGGTGATCACCGTGGTCACGACCGCGGGCGTGCTCATCATGATGGCCATGCAGAAACGCGACGCCGTCCGCGTCGCCGAGGAGAAGCGGACCTTCGCCGACGGGAGCGAACACAACCTCTCGGCGATCGCCAAGACCGTGGGCCGGAGCGTCCGCTCTTCCTTCGGGGGCGGGCAATGAGCGGCGTCATCGCGTTCCGCAAACCGGCTCCGTCCGGCGAGGCGGCCCGGCACGCCCGGAGGGCCTACCGGAAGAGGTTCTCCTTTTCCCAGTCGGTCTTCATCGCCACGATCGTGTTCCTCTTCCTGCCCCTCTTCGTGCTGATCCTGTACTCCTTCAACGAGTCCAAGGGCATGGGGTGGACGCGGTTCTCCCTCGTCTGGTACGAGAAGCTGTTCTTCGATTCGGCCGACCTCTGGCGGGCCTTCGGTAACAGCATCATCGTCGCCTTCGCCTCCGCGGCCACCGCCACGGTCATCGGCACCCTCGGCGCCATCGGCGTTAACTGGTACAAGTTCAAGCTCAAGTCGTACGTGCAGGCCATCACGTTCCTGCCCATGATCCTGCCGGAGATCATCATCGGCGTGTCGCTCCTCGTGTTCTTCGCGGGGATCAAGCTCAAGCTCGGACTGGTCACGATCTTCATCGCGCACACCACGTTCAACCTGCCCTTCGTGTTCCTCATGGTCATGGCGCGGCTCGACGAGTTCGATTATTCGATCATCGAGGCTGCCCACGACCTCGGGGCCTCGGAGCGGCAGACGCTCCTGCGCGTCATCGTGCCGGTCTGCATGCCCGGCATCATCTCCGGGTTCCTCACCGCGGTCACCCTCTCCCTGGAAGACTTCGTCATCACGTTCTTCGTTTCGGGACCGGGTTCCACGACCCTGCCCCTGTACGTCTATTCCGCGATCCGCTTCGGCGTGTCGCCGGTCATCAACGCCCTCTCGGTCGTGATGATCCTCGGCACGGTGGTCCTCACGTACTCGCTCAGGAACTTCCTGAAGTACATCGCGGCGAAGTGATACCGCGCGACCTACCCGCGCGGGGCCGATAAGTTGGGGCCGCCCTCCCTTCGGGGGTACGGGCGGCCGTGCATCCGGTCCGCACGCCAGGCCGGAGCCGGAGACGCCCGTGCTGGCGGCGTATCCGGCAAGCGCGATCCAGTCAGGCTCGGCGTCTCCCGTACGGGAGGCCACACCATCATGGAGGGTAGGACGATGAAGAAGGTCCGCCTCATTGCGGTCGCCGCGGCGGCCGCCGTAATCGCGGTATCCGCCGCGGGTTGTTCGAAGAAAGCGGAAGGCTCCGCCGCGGGCGGGAAGCTCTACATCTACAACTGGACGTACTACACGCCCGACTCGGTCATCGAGAAGTTCGAGAAGGAATACGGCATCGACGTGGTGTACGATTCCTTCGCGTCCAACGAGGAGATGTTCGCCAAGCTCAAGGCGGGCGGCACGGGTTACGACATCGTCTTCCCCTCCGGCGACTACGTGTCCATCATGAAGAACGAGGGCATGCTGGAGAAGATCGAAAAGTCCAAGCTCCAGAACCTCGGCAACATCGACCCCGTGGTGCTCGAGAAGGCGACCTACGATCCCGCGATGGAGTTCAGCGTGCCCTACTACTTCGGCGCGGCCGGCATCGCGGTCAACAAGTCGAAGGTGAAGGAGTATCCGCGCGACTGGTCCATCTTCGAGCGCAAGGATCTCGCGGGTAAGATGACCATGCTCGACGACATGCGCGAGGTCATGGGCGACGCCCTCGTGCATCTCGGCTACTCGGTCAACACCAAGGATCCCGCCCAGATCGAAGCGGCCAAGAACCTCATCAACGCGAAGTGGAAGCCAAACCTCGTCAAGTTCGACGCCGAAGCCTTCGGCAAGGGCTTCGCCGCGGGCGAGTTCTGGGTCGTCCAGGGTTACGCCGAAGTCGTCTACGCCGAGGTCACCGAGGACCAGAAGAAGGACGTGGACTTCTTCATCCCGGAGGAGGGCGGCCCCGCCTACATCGACTCCATGTGCATCCTCAAGGGCGCCAAGAACATGGACGCGGCCCTCAAGTTCATCGACTTCATCCACCGGCCCGAGATCTACGCCGAGTTCACGGACAGCTTCGGCTTCCCCGCCACGGCGAACATCCCGGCCCGAGCCCTCCAGAAGATCACCCCCTACTACACCGCCGACGCGCTCAAGAACGTCGAGCTCAAGGAAGACCTCGGGGAAAATCTGGAACTGTACAATACGGCCTGGCAGGGTATCCGGGTCGGTGAATAGGATCGCTACGCGATCCTATTTCCGCAGTTTCGCGCGGTAGCGCGAAACTGCTGCCGTCAAGCCGTAGGCGTTATGCTCCGTGCTTGAAACGTCGCGCGCGGTAGCGCGAAACTGCGGCGGGTTTCTGGCACTGAACGAAAGGCCGTCCGGGTGACCGGGCGGCCTTTTTCATGGGGCCGTATCTACGGACTCAATCGATCCGCGATCAACACGATCGCGTCGGCGGCGTTCAGCGCGAGCGCGCCGGTCACCGGACGGCCGTCGTTTTGCGGGTCCAGCCGCCCCGCGATCCGCCTGAGGCCGCGGCGCGCGAGCGGACCGGCCAGCTCCGCGGGCGAAAGCTCGATCCGCTCTTTCGTCGCGTTGACCAGGACGACGCCGCGTTCGAAGTCGCGCCGGAATACGCCGGCCCTGCCGGCGGTGACCCGCATGCCGCTGACGGCCACCGCGCCGACCTCCGGCTCGTACAAGAGGAAGCTGACCGATTGGCCGCCCTTGACGGTGAAGTGGAGGCGGTAATGGGCTTCGGCTCCGGCGACGAGGGACGTGATGAGCGCCCAATCGGCGGGCGCCCCGTCCACGAGAAGGCTGAAACCGTTTTCCTTGTCCAAGGTCTCCACGATCCGCCAATCGAAGTCGAAAGTGTATTGCCGGCTCTCGGCCGACCGATTGACGCCGCAATCGATGCGGTATTCCTTCGCGGCCCGCTTGCCGACGACGATCCGGTCGGGACGCTCGGCCACCGTCCTGAGGTCCTTGGTCAATTCCGCCGCGGGTCCGAGGGCCGCGCCGAGCCAGCCCTTGCCTTCCGCCGTGTCCGTCGATCGGCCGTCGGGATCGACGCACCATTCGTCGAAGAAGATCGGCGCGCTCCGGTTGTCCACGAGGTCGTATTCGTAAAAACCGTCGCCGAGCAAGGCCGTGCCCAACGCCAGCCGCTGCACGGGCAGCTCTCGCGGATTCATCCGCCGGTAGTCGCCCGTGAAATGGAGCTGGCCGCTCATGCCCTCGCGCTTCAGGCTCGTGGCCTCCATGATATTGACGACGGGTTGCCGGCCGCGCGCCTCGGCCGCTCGATATTCGCTGAGCGATAGGCCCCAGTTGATCTCCGAAAATCGGTCGTAATCGGAAGAAAGCCAACCGTACCAGGCGAAGTTGAAGATTTCGAACGTGAAACCGTTGACCAGGGGCGCCAGGGCCAAATCCGGGTAGCCCCCGTGATTGATGACGATCGCCGCCGCGTCGCCGAAGCGAGAGCGCATCGCCCGAAGGGTCTTGATGGAGGCCGAGGCGGTCATCTCGTTCGCCCAGGGAAGGCCCTCGTCGCGGCGGCCGTTGCGATTGTAGTCCGCGTCGAATTTGCGCGGCTCCCGGGCGTTGAGGATATGGATGTTGGTCGAGGCGAAGAGGTTGTCGAAGAAGATCCCGTCCCAGGTCCCGTCCTTCAGGTACAGGTCGATGACGGATTCGGCCAGATAGTCGCCGTAGTCCCTGCCCCGGGCGTCGGGCGGGCAGAAGGGAGAGACGTTCAATTTACGGATAGCGGGAAAATCGGGATCCGGGACCAGCGCGCCCCGGCTCGTCCTGAGCCACCACGCGTCTTGGATGCCCCGCAGGAACTGCGTGTCCGCGTCGGCCAAGGGGTTCGGGAGCGCCGCGTCGGTAGATCGGTCCACCCACTGCTCATGGGCGATCCGGTACGGGAGCAGGACTATGTCCGGATTCAGCGCCCGGAGCCGACGAGCCAAGGCCGGATCCGCGGTGCTCGAAGACGTGGAGAGGCCGGCGATCACGTCGAAGAGGGCGAGCCGGCGTTCCAGCTCCTCGGTGGCCATGAGGGGCAGGCCTTCCGTGGCCGTCCCCATCGCGTCGCGGGCGACCCACCAGGACTCGCCCAGCTGGTAGTTGCCGAGCCGAGGGAACGGCGCCGACCGTAAGGCGAACGCGGGATTCTCGGCGGCCTGCCGCGGCAGGGTCCGCTGGAGATAGACGTTGACGTCGCTGATCGCGAGCTCGGAAGCGGCGGCCGTCTGGAACTCGAGGACGTAGGGACGCGCGGAGTCTCCCGCCTTGACGCCTCCGCAGAAGCGGCTCCGGTCCGGGCAGGAGACCGCGAACGGCGTGCCCCGGCGCCGATGCGCGGGATCGGCCGGGTCGTACAGCGTGATCCCGCCGAGGGGGTCGAGCCCTCCCGGCCGCGCGATGACCCGGTAATCGAATTCGAGGATGAGGACGCAATCCGCCGGGAGCGGGAGCGCTTCAGGCACCGTGCGGATTGAGGCGCCCGCTTTGAGCCGGGCGGAGCTCCGCCCCGCGAAGGAGGGGTCGGGTCCGCATTCCGCCTGGCCGGAAAACGCGAAGCGGGGTCCGCATCCGCTTCCCGTCAGGGTCATGTCATCGCGGGCGACGGTCATGCCGGTCCGCAGGTCCACGAGTTCGATATCCGTGATGGCCACGGCTCCGCGCCCCACGATATTCCAGCGGACTTCATAGTCCGGATACTCGCGCAGCGCGGCCCTGAGCGTACCGCGTCCGGTTTTACCGACCGCGCCATTGACGACCAAGGAGGGAATCCATATGCCGGCCGCGCCGCCGGTCGGCGAATAGAACAGGAATTCGAAGCCCCGGTCCAGCTCTTCCTCTATGCGATAGGAGAAGCGCATCTCATAGGTGCCGCGCGGCTCGAGCGGCAGCGAGGACGGATCGCTGCGGTAGAAGCAGCGGTACGGTCGGACTCCGGATGACCGGCCGCTCACCCAGCCCTCGCCCGACCAGCGCCCCGCCTCGCCGAGCGAGAAACCGGGCGCCGGTATCCGACGCGGTGAATCGAATGATTCGGTCGCGATCAACTCGTACGCGCGGCCCCACGCGGCGGCGTCGGCGGGGATGGAGACGGGGCTCAGATCGATCGCGTCGGCGGCCGAGAGCTGCCGATCCTCGGCGGTGGCGCTGAGCGGCAGCAAGATCGAGAGGGCGATGATCCATGAGGCGATGATCGAAGGGAAGATGATCGAACGTTTCGAGATTCCTGTCCGCATACGACGACCTCCTTCGTATAGACTCCGAAGCAGGGTATCGGCCTCCAGGTATTTTGACCGGGCTACTGGCGCGGGAATTCTATCATGAAAAAACAGGTGGGGAAAAACATTCGGAGGGGAAAGCGGCGCTTTGGATGAGGGGGCGCGGGGCGGGAGACCTTGGCGAGCTTCGCTCGCTCCCAAAGGTCTTCCCCCCGCCCTAGCCTCAATCGATGCCGACGGTCTTCCTGATCCGCGCGAGAGTGCGCGAAGCGATCTCGCGGGCGCGCTCGGCGCCGCGGGCGAGGGTCTTGTCCAGGGAGACGGGATCGGCGAGCACGGCCTCGTAGCGTTCGCGGATCGGGGTGAGCTCCCGGTTCATGACCTGGAAGAGGGCCTCCTTGGCCACGCCCCAGCCCATGCCGCCCGCGCGGTAGCGGCCGGCGAGTTCGGCCTGCTCCGCTTCCGTCGCGAATAGCTTGTAGAGGGAGAAGACGCGGCAGGCGTCCGGATCCTTGGGCTCTTCCACTCCCTGGGAGTTGGTGACGATGCGCATCACGAGCTTGCGGAGCTCCTTCTCGCCCGAGAAGAGCGGGATGACGTTGCCGTAGCTCTTGCTCATCTTGCGGCCGTCGAGGCCCGGGATCGTCGCCAGGTCCGGCTGGCCCACGGGTTGCGGGATGCGGAGGACTTCCTTCTTGTAGTTGAAGTTGAGGGACTGCGCGATGTCCTGGGCCATCTCCACGTGCTGGAACTGATCCTTGCCGACGGGCACCACGTCGGTGTCGAAGAGGAGGATGTCCGCGGCCATGAGCACGGGGTAGGTGTACATGCCCATGTTGATGCCCGCGTCGGTATCCTCGTTCGCCTCGGCGTTGGCCTGGACGGCGGCCTTGTAGGCGTGGGCGCGGTTCATGAGCCCCTTGGAGGTGAAGGCCATGAGGATGGTGGAAAGCTCGAAGGTCTCCGGAACGGAACTCTGGCGGTAGAAGACGACCTTCTCGGGATCAAGGCCCGCGGCCAGCCACGCGGCGGCCACCTGGCGGATGGAGGACGCCAACTCGGCCGGGTCCTTGACCTGGTTGAGGGCGTGGTAGTCCGCGATGAAGTAGCGGGCGTCGTAATCCTCGGCCAGCTTGAGCGCCGGCTTGATGGCTCCGAAGTAGTTTCCGATATGGGGTACGCCGGTGGGCTTTATGCCGGTGAGCGAGACCTTCCTCATGCTGCAGCTCCTGATGGCGGGATGCGTCATTCTAGCGCGCCGGACCCGGCAGGGGCAAGCCGGGTTCGGGCAAGCGCTGATCAGTGTCCCGAAGCTTTGGGATGCGTCACGGTCCGGCCGCGGCTCCCCGATCACCGGCGGGCGATCGAGCGCCGCCCGGCGGCAGCCCCGAGCGTATACGCCCGGACCAGATTGGCCGCGGCGAAGCGCAGGTCGCGCGGGGAGTCGCGGATCATCGCCTCCAGGCTCGTCTGGCCGCAGGAAGTGGAGACCGCGTAGTCGTACGTGGCGAGCAGCGCGGACACCGTGCCGCCGAGGCCGCCGGAGATGAGGGCCACCGGGACGCCGGCCGACCGGCATTCCTCCGCGACCACGGAACAGAGCTTGCCGCCGGCGGTCTGGGAATCCGTCATGCCCTCCCCCGTGATCACGAGGTCGGCGCCGGAAACGGCGTCGCGGAAGGCGGCATACTCCATGACGGTCCGGGCGCCCGAGCGCATCTCGGCCTTGAGGAAGGCGCGGAGCGCCGCGCCGAGGCCGCCCGCGGCGCCGTCCCCGGCCCGCTCGACGTCGGTCACCATGCCCGCGGCCTTCCACGCTTCCGAGAGTCTGGCGAGCCCCGCCTCCAGGAGGGGGAGCGTCGCCGCCGTGGCGCCCTTCTGCGGGCCGAAGACCGCGGCGGCCCCCTTCGGGCCGAGCAGCGGATTGGTCACGTCGCAGGCGACGAGTATCTTCGTGAGGGCGAGGCGCGGGTCGGCGGCGCCCCGGGATACCGAGGCCACCTTGGCGAGCCCGGCGCCGCCCAGGGGGACGGGGTTCCCCGCCTCGTCAAGAACATTGAATCCCAGGGCCAGGGCCATGCCGACGCCGCCGTCCACGGTGGCGCTTCCGCCGATCCCGAGCACGATCTCGCGGGCTCCGGCATCGAGGGCGGCCAGGATGAGCTCGCCCGTGCCGTAGGTCGTGGCCGCCATCGGATCCAGCGCGCCCCGAGGCACGAGCTCGATCCCCGAGGCGCTCGCCATGTCCAAGACCGCCACCGCGCCTCCGCGGATGAGGCCGAATTCCGCCTCGACCCGCCTTCCGAGCGGGCCGGTGACGGACGCCTTCCGGAATTCGCCGCCTGCGGCCAGGGTGATCGCCCGGGCGGTGCCCTCGCCGCCGTCGGCGAGCGGAATGGAGACGATTTCGGCATCCGGATCGACATCCGCGATGCCCTCGGCCAAGGCCGCGCAGACCCGCGCGGCGGACAGGTTGCCCTTGAAAGAATCGGGCGCTACGACGATCTTCACGACGGACCTCCTCGGGACCGTTTCTTCGCTCTCAGCCGACGCGGGCTTTCGTCCGCTTCGCTTCCTTTTCCGCCCGCGCGGCGCCGCGTTCCAAGGCGTCTTTCGCGAGGGCGATATTGCGCTCGATCATGGGCACGCGGACCCAGGCGGCCGCCTTCCTGAACAGTTCGAGGGCCGCTTCCGCGCCGCCTTCCCTGCCGAGTAGGATGACGCCGGCGTTGTTGAGGGCCGGCCAGTTGGTCGGATCTTGCTCCGCCGCGGACAGGAAGGCCTGGAGCGCGGCCTCCACATCCCCGGCCTCCCCTGCGGCCTTACCCCTCTCGAAGAGCCGGGTACTCTCCCTGCTCGCTTCGAACCGCGCGGGGTCCTTGCAGATCGCGAGCCGCGTTTCCATGAAAGCCCGCTCGTAGTCGGGAGCCTCCGCGGCCTCCCCGTCCGCCAGGGCCGCCGCGTACCGCGATGCTGCCTCCTCGCGGGTGAGGGAGGTGTAGCACAGGTCGGCGAGCGACCGGTTCCTACGATAGGAAGCCCCGTACAGCTTCTCTTCCCGCCGGAGATAGGCCTCCGCGGTCTTGACGTCGCCGCGGGCGAGCGCGATCACCCCCAGGTTGCGGAGGACCCGGAGGGTCTCGCCCTCCACCTTCTCCAGCCGGCGGAACCATTTTTCCGCGAGGTCGAAGCGTCCGATCGCGTACGCGTTGAGGCCGAAGCGTTCGGCAAGCGAATTGAGGAATTTCATGGCGGTGTGCTTCCTTAGGAGAGGCGCCCGGCCCGAAGAGGCGCGAGCCTCTCCGGGCGGACAGGGGTGGTGCCGCTTAGATGAACAGCGACATCAACAGCACGGCGATGATGCCCACGACACCCTCGACGGCCGTCGCGGAAGTATACACTTTATATGCCGTGTTGACCGGCATATTGGAGAACTGCGAGACGACCCAGAAGTAGGAGTCGTTCGCGTGCGAGACGACCATGGAGCCGGCGCCGATCGCGATGGCGGTGAGCGCGGGGTCCAGGCCGAGCGTGCCGAGCATGGGCGCGAGGATGCCGGCCGTGGTGACGATGGCCACCGTGGAGGAGCCCTGGGCCGTCTTGAGCGCCGCGGCGATGATGAACGGGAGCAGCATGCCGAGCGGCAGGGTCGACATATTCTGCTTGATGAAATCGACGATGGGCGACTTGGCCAGGATGGCGCCGAAGGAGCCGCCGGCGGCGGTGATGACCAGGATGATGGCGGATTCCTTGATGCCCTCGCCCATCCAACCGGAAATCGCTTCCTTCATGCCGCCTTTGCGCACGAGCAGGAGGGCGACGAGCATGCCGACGATGAGGGCCACGACCGGATCGCCGAAGAAGGAGCAGGCCTTCTGAAAGCCGTTCTCGCCGAAGGGCTTGGTCGGGTACTCGGCGATCGTCTTGAGGAAGATGAGGGCGAGCGGGAGCACGATCGGGAGGAAGGAGAGGAAGGTGTTCGGGAGCTTCCCGTACTTCTTGAGGATATCCGAGTAGGTCTCGTGGATGTCCGGCTCGATGTAGTACTTCTTGGCGACCTTGAGCGCCCAGAACAGGCCGGCGAGCGCGGCCGGAATGGCGGCGATGAGGCCGAAGACGATCACTTTACCCAGGTCGGCGTTGAGCGCGGCCGCGGCGGCGAGCGGACCGGGAGTCGGCGGCACCATGACGTGGGTGGCGTAGAGGCCGGTCGCGAGCGCGACGGCCATGACCGTCATGGACGTGCCGGATTCTTTGGCGAGGGCCTTGTTGAGCGGGTTCAGGATGACGTAACCGGAGTCGCAGAAAACCGGGATGGACACCACGTAACCGGCGATATTCATCGCCAAAGGAGCGCGGTTCTTGCCCACCACCTTGAGGATGGCCTGGGTCATGGCGAGCGCGGCGCCCGTCTTCTCCAGGATGGTACCCATGATGGTGCCCGCGACGATCACGATGCCGATGTTCGTGAGCGTACCGCCGAAGCCGCTCTTGACGAGCTTGATGACGTCCAAGGCGGGGATGCCGATGGCCAGGCCGTAGGCGAACGCGATGCCGATGAGCACCAGGAACGCGTTGACCTTGTACCTCCCCGTCAGCAAAACGATTACCACGACGGCGATCAATAACAGGAATAGAGCGATGCCTCCGGATACCATAGATGCCTCCTTATGTCCCGGAAATTAACCTCAGTGTAGACCCGCCTTCCGGAGCCTGCAAATGGTACCGTGGCGCAATAGAGGGCGCGATGAGTGTGCACCGTGCACAATACGGGACTTTCGCGGGGAGGTCAGCGACCGGAACCTTCCAAATACTTGGCGAGGAGGGAGAAGAAGTCGCGCGCGCGCGGATCGCCGCGCAGGTCCACGCCGAAGACCGCCTGGAGGCGCGCGAGCCGGGCCGAGAGCGTGTTGCGGTGTATCCCGAGGCGCGCGGCGGCTTCCTTACCGTTGAAGGCGCTCTCCAGGAGGGCCTCCACGGAGATCCGGAGTTCCGCCGCGTAGTCGGCGGAAAGGAGGCCGGCCAGGGACTCGAAGACGTCCACCACGTCGGAGCGGGGAACGCGGGACCACAGGAAGTCCCCGACGTAATGGTAGAAATAGGAGACCCTGGCCTCGGTGGTCCCGAGGCGATCGGCGAGCCAGAGGACCTGCCGGTAGGCGCCGCGGTACCGGGAAAAATCCGTCTGCAGGCCGCCTGCGTAGGCGTGGAAGAGCCGGCGCATCGTCGGGAATCGAGCCCGTAGGCTCGCGGCGGCCCCTTCCACGTAGGCCTCCACGCCGGCCTCGTAGTCGGCGATGACTCCGCCGTCGGCGAAGTCGATGGTCTTGAACACGAGCACGGCGCCCTCCCGCGTGGCCCAGGAGAGATCCTCGGCCCGGTGCAGGGAAGACGCCTTGACGGCGTTGAGCGCCTCGGCGGGAGCGAGGCCCTCCTCCAGCCTGAAGAGGATGGGCGCCCGCGGCGCGTGGGCGGCGTAGCCGAGCTTCACCCCGAGGCTCTCCGTCGCGGCGCGCGGCGCCTCGTCGTCGTAGAGGAGGTAGTTGATGAACAGGTTCTTCTTGTCCATCCGCTGGAGGGCCTTATCCTTGTACGCCTCCAGCTCGACCATGGACTCCACGCTCGTCTTGATGGCGTAGGCGACCGGGAGGACCTCCCGGGGATCGCCGGTCACCCCGACCACCCCGAGCGTCCGCCCCCGGTAGACGATGGGAAGGTTGACGCCGGGGCGCGTCCCCGCGGGGAGCGGCTCGTCCGTGCCGACTTGCTGGATATCCGCACCGGTCTCCAGGAGACGGAAGGCGCTCTCGTGGAAGGTGCCGACGCGCGCGCTGTCGCGGCTCGCGATGATGACCCCGTTGCGGTCCATGATGTTGATGTTGTAGTCCAGGTGCCGACCGAGCTTCCGCAGGAAGTCGGCGGCCATCTCGCCGTCGATCGAGTCGCGATCCATGGGGAAAGTATATACCGATCTATGCCGGATCGTACTCCCGGATCGATAACCCGCCGAGGGTCCCCTCGGCGATGGCCCAGTGACGAACTTGGAACCACCCGCCTTCCGGACAGGCTATCGTGGCGAACGTGGGGACGAAGGCGCCCCGCGGGCGCGACGGGCTGCCCGGATTGAGCACGAGCAGCCTGTCCATTTCGTCCCAGAAGGGCTTGTGGGTATGGCCGAAGAGGGCCGCGTCCGCGTCCACCGAGCGGGCCGCGGTCACGAGCGAAACGAAACTGTCCTGAACCCCGTTGAGGTGGCCGTGGCAGAGGAAGAAGCGACGGCCGGCGAAGTCCAGGGTATCCACGAAAGGAACGGCGTGATCGGAATCCCCGTTGCCCCGCACCCGCGCGCACGGCGGGTGGTAGCCGACGCGGTCGGTCGCCGCGGCGAGGTCGTCCAGGCCGTCGCCGAGGAACGCGAGCGCGCCCACGCCGCGCTTCCGCGCCCAGTTCAGCACCGCCGCCAGGACGGCGACCGCTCCGTGGGTATCGGCTATCACCAGGAGCTCGTCGGCCCGCTGCGCCACCTCCGCCCCCGTCCACTACGGACCGACCGGCAGCAGGGCCGCGTCCCTTACGGACGCGCCGTCCCCCGCCGGGGCATCCGGAGCGGGCGTTCCGCCCGGGCCGGCCGCGCCGTCCGCCGCGGCCGGCGGACCTTCGTCCTCGGTCCGGGAGGTCGCGATCTCCATGACGAAGGGCTCCACGAAGGGGTCGATGCCCGCGATCATCTTGGGCACGGAGAGCAGGAAGAGGTCCGTCATGAGCGGCAGTCGGAATTCCTTCTCCAGCGCCGGCCGGCCGTCGGTGAACTCCACCCGGATCCGGTGGGGGGCGG
>JAEXTK010000263.1 GCA_023406985.1 Spirochaetota bacterium
CGCGGTAAACGGCCCGACGCGGCGCCTTCCGGCGCCGACTGAGCATGAGCCGGACCCGCGTCCACGAGGCCCTCGTCCTCTCCGTCCGTTCGTCGGGCGAATCCAACCGGGAGGCGACCTTCCTCACGGCCGATGAGGGCATCCTCCGGGCGACGGTCTTCGGCGGTCCTAAAAGCAAGCTCCGCGCGCACGTAGAAAGCATGCACCGGGGCACCCTCTGGCTCTACTACGACCCCGTGCGCGACTCGCGCAAGGTGGTCGATTTCGATGTCCGGAACTGGCGCCCCCGGTTGCGCGAACTCCTGGAGCGGAGCCTCGCCGCGGCGGCCGTCGCCGAGACCATCCTCGCGAGCCACGGCGGCGGCGGTTCCTGGGTCGAGGCCCTCTCCCTCGCGGACGATTCGCTCGACGCCCTCGAAGCCGCCGACGAGGAAGGGTCGGGCCGGACGCTCACCCGCTTCCTCTGGAAATGGGCCGACCTCCTCGGCTCCCGGCCCGAGACGGAATCCTGCCCCCGTTGCGCTTGTAGCCCGGCCGCCGATGAAGTAGTATGGTACTCTCGGCGCGAAGCCGCGCTGCTCTGCGACGCGTGCGCCGAACGGAGCTCGCTCGAAGGGGGCACGCCGGTGAGCGCGGGCGCGCGGCGTTGGCTTTCCGCCGTGGAGGGCCTCGGCGCGGTCCAGGCGCTCCGCGTGGGGCTGGACGCGACCTCGCTCGCGCAGGCGCGGCGGTTCGCGACGGAGGTGCTCGCCGAGGCGTTCGGGAAGCGACTGCGGACCTGGGACGGGTGGGACGGCTAGGATTCGCGAAGCCGCCGCCCGATGCGAAAGAGGGGAGGCGGCCATGCGCGCAGTAGACATCATCATGAAAAAGAGGGCCGGCGACGAGCTGACCCGGCAGGAAATAGAGTTCTTCATCGGCGGGTACGTCGCCGGGACCATCCCCGATTACCAGGTCTCGGCCTGGGCTATGGCCGTCTTCTTCCGCGGCATGACCAGCGCCGAGACGGGCTACCTCACCGACGTCATGCTCCGGTCGGGAGCCGTCATCGACCTCTCCGGCATCGCGGGACCCTTCGTGGACAAGCACTCCACCGGCGGCGTCGGCGACAAGACGAGCCTCGTCATCGCGCCCGTGGTCGCCGCCCTCGGCATCCGCGACCCCATGATGTCCGGCCGCGCCCTCGGGCATACCGGCGGAACCCTCGACAAGCTCGAATCGATACCGGGCTATCGGACCAACCTGACGGTGGCCGAATTCCGTACGTTCATCCAGGCCGACGGTTTCGCCATGACGGGCCAGACCAAGGAGATCGTCCCCGCCGACCGCCTCCTCTACGCCCTCAGGGACGTGACGGGCACGGTGGAATCCATTCCCCTCATCACCGCGAGCATCCTGTCCAAGAAGGTCGCCGAAGGGGCCGAGAGCCTCGTCTTCGACGTGAAGTACGGCTCCGGCGCCTTCATGAAGGATCCCGTGGACGGCGAGAAGCTCGCCCGCTCCCTCGTGGACACCGGTGCGGCCATGGGCAAGCGCATCATCGCCCTCCTCACCGACATGGACGAACCGCTCGGCGCCATGGTGGGCAACTTCCTGGAAGTGGAGGAATGCCTGGACTGCCTGGAGGGAACGGGGCCGGCCGACCTCATGGAGGTCACCCTGGAACTCGCCGCCCGCATGGTCGTCCTCGCCGGGAAGGCGAAGGACGCCGCGGCCGGCCGCGCGCTCTGCGAGGAGGCCCTCGCGTCGGGCCGGCCGCGCAAACTCTTCCTGGACAACGTGCGGAGCCAAGGCGGCGATCCGGAGGCGCTCCTCGCCCTCCGGGGGACGTACCGCTCTCCCCACGTCGCCGCGGTGACGGCGGCCCAGTCGGGGTACCTCGCCCGCATCGACGCCTGGAAGGTGGGCATCGCGGGCGTGAGCCTCGGCGTCGGCCGCAACCGCACCGAGGACGCGGTGAGCCCCGTCGCCGGCGTCCGGTTCCACAAGAAGGGCGGCGAGGCGGTCGCCCTCGGCGAGACCGTGATGACCGTCTGGGGCAAGGACGCGGCGAGCCTGGAGACGGCCCTCCCCCTCCTCCGCGACGCCCTCGAATACAGCGATACGCCGCGATCGCCGCGCCGGCTCGTGCTGAAGGAAATCGCCTCGAAATGAATTGGGAAAAGAAAGACATCCCCCCCGAACTCGTCCGCGACCTCGCGGCCAAGTACGACTGCGAGCTCCTGGCCGCGTCGATACTCGCGCGCAGGGGCATAACCGCCGGGGAAAGCGTCCGCTATTACCTGGAAGACGATCCCCGCCACCTGCGGAACCCCTTCGAGCTTCCCGGCATGGAGGACGCGGTGGACCGCATCCTCGCGGCCAAGGACGAGGAGGAGAAAGTCCTCGTCTTCGGCGACCGCGACGTGGACGGCATCACGAGCACCGCCCTGCTCACGGGAGCCCTGACCGCCCTCGGCCTGGACGTGACCTGGCGCGTGCCGGTCGGCGACGAGCCCTACGGGCTCTCGATCGCCGCCGTGGAGGAATTCGCGGCCGCGTACGGGACCCTGGTCGTCACCGTAGACTGCGGCATCTCCAACATCGAAGAGATCGACCGGGCCGCGGAACTGGGGGTGGACGTGGTCGTCGTGGACCACCACAACCCGCAGGCGGAGCTGCCGCGCGCCGTGGCGATCGTGAATCCCAAGCTCGCGTCCTCCGCCTACCCCTTCCGCGACCTGGCCGGCTGCGCGGTGGCGTACAAGGTCGTCTCCGCCCTGCGCTTCGCCGCCCGGAGCGAACTCTACGGCCAGGACATCTGCCTCCTGGACGCGCGGCCGGCCAACGAGGCCTACGTCATCGAGGCGGTCAAGCTCCGCAACCTCGCGGTCGTCGATCGCCTCTCCGAGACCATCGTGCCCGGCATGGTGGAGATCGGCAGGACGCGCCTCGTGCCCTTCCTCCAAGGCCAGTCCATCTTCGTCTGGGACGCGCCGCTCCAGAAACGGACCCTCGCCAAGGTGTTCGGTCCGGGAGTCGAGGTGGCGATGCTCGACGTCGCGGGCGAGATCGCCAAGGTCATCCCCGCCGTGGCGGGCAAGAGCCTCCTCCGCATCAAGGAGCTCTCCCGCATCGCGCGCTACGCGGAGAAGTCGGTCGGCGAGCTCGACGTCTTCGTCAACCTGTTCGTCTCCTTCGCGCGCAAGAAGGAGGAGGTCTTCGGGGAAGCGGACGCGGAGGACCTCCAGCTCGCCTGCCTCGGGACCCTCGCCGACCTCATGCCCCTCGTGGACGAGAACCGCATCATCGTCCGCGCCGGCCTCGCCGCCATGCAGGCGAAGCCGCGCACCGGCGTGTCGGACCTGCTCTTCAAGTTGGGCCTCGCGGGCCGGCGGATCTCGGCCACGGACCTCTCCTGGCAGGTCTGTCCCGCGATCAACGCCTCCGGCCGCATGGGGAAGCCCGACGTCGCGGTGCGCCTGCTCCTCCACGGCGACGCTCGCGAGCGGGACCGCCTGGCGGCGGAGGTCATCGGCATGAACGAAGACCGCAAGAAGCTCGGCGCCGAAGTCTGGTCCGTCGCGGAGCCGCTCGCCGCGGCGAGCCTGGACAGCTTCGGCGGCAAGCTCGTCATGGCGTACGGGGCGGAGATCCACCGCGGCATCACCGGCCTCATGGCCGGCCGCCTCGTCGGCCGATTCAAGGTACCCGCCCTCGTCGTCGCCTTCGTGGGGGAGGAGACGGCGACCGGGTCCCTCCGTTCCGCGCGCGGGTACGACCTCCGCGGCCTCCTGGACCAGTGCGCCGACCTCTTCATCGATTGGGGCGGCCATGATTACGCAGCCGGCTTCAGCATGAAGCGGTCCAACTGGGACGCCTTCCTCGAGCGCCTCAAGACCGCCGCCGCGACCATCGAGCTCGGAAACGAGGAGGACGAGGAGACGGTGACCGTCGACGCGGAGCTGCCGCTCCCCTACTTGACGCCCGACGTGCTCAAGACCGTGGACCTCTTCGAACCCTACGGCGAGGGGAACGTGCCGCTCCTCTTCCTGGCCAAGGGGCTCCGGGTGGCCGACATCGCCCTCATGGGCAAGGGAGAGGTCAAGCACGTCAAGCTCACCTTGGACTCGGGCAAGCACAAGTGGCCGGCCGTCTACTGGCAGGCGGCCGAAAAGGTGAAGGTGGATTTCGATCTGGAGGACCGGGTGGACCTGGTCTTCAAGGTGACGCGGAACTGGTTCAACGGATCGGCGACGCCCCAGCTGGTCGTCACCGACCTCAAGCGCTCATGAACGCGGCCAGGCGGACGGCGGCCGCGCTCGGCGTCCTCGCCGCTGCGTTCCTCTTCCTCGGCGCCGGCGCCGGCATCGAGGCGCCGACCGCCGCGGGCGGGCGCATGGAGCTCCTGAGCGACTCCGCCCGCCCGGGAGAGCCCGTGACGGTCGCCGCCGTCTTCCGCGGCCGCGGAGCGGAGGGCGCGCGATCCGCCGGGACGCCGGCTTCCCGCGTGCGGGCTATCCTCGTGGCGCCGGACGGTCGCCGCCTCGCGGCCGCCCCCGTCTTCCGCCTCGCCGCGGACGACGCGGGCGACGAGGTCTACTGCGCCATCCTCGCGGTCCCCTCCACCGCCCCTTCGGGCCGGGCGAAGGTGATCCTGGAGGACTCGGGCGGCGCCGTCATGGAGCGGCCGCTGGAGCTGCGCGGCCGCGAGTTCGCGCGGGAAGACGTAGCATTGAATCGGTCGAACACCGAACTCAGGACCGCCGAGTCCCTCCAGAAACAGGCCGAATCGACCGCCCTCTGGGGGCTCCTCGTCGCCTTCGACCCGGACGCGGCCTTCGCGGCCGGGCCCTTCCAGCCTCCGGTGGACTCCACGCGGCGCACGAGCCTCTTCGGCGACCGGCGACGGTACCGGTACGCGGACGGCTCTTCCGAGACGAGCATCCATGCCGGCATCGACTACGGCGTGCCCCGCGGAACGCCGGTCCGCGCCGCCGCGGCGGGCCGCGTGGTCCTCGCGCGGCCGCGCATCGTGACCGGCAACTCGGTGGTGATCGAACACCTACCGGGCGTCTTCACGCTCTACTACCACCTGGACCGACTGGACGTGGCCGAGGGGGACGCCGTCGAGGCGGGCCGCCTCATCGGGGCCTCGGGTTCCACGGGCCTCTCCACCGGCCCCCACCTCCATTGGGAGGTCCGCGTCTCGGGCGAGGCCACCGATCCGGACGCCTTCCTGGAGCGGGCGGTCCTTGACAAAGGTTCCGTACTCAGTAAAATAGGCGGGAATCATGACCGGTAGACGGAAGGGAGGTGATCAACCATCGCTCACATTATCGTAGACGACAACGAGATGCTGGAGAAGGCGATCAAGCGTTTCAAGCGCATGGTCGAGAAGGAAGGCATCATCCGCGAGTTCAAGAAACGGGAGCGCTTCGAGAAGCCTTCCACGATCCAGAACCGGAAGAACAAGGCCTTGCAGCGCAAGCTGCTCAAGAAGTCCCGCAAGGGGCCGACCAAGAGCAAGAGCGACTATTAAGAGCCCGGCGCGGCCCGTTCGTGAGCCGCGCGGAGGCGTGCGTAGCCGCAGCCTTGCCGTAGAAGAGACCGTCCGCCAGGACGGTCCTTTTTTTTGCCGCGCCGTTTTGTCCGGCGCGCCGTCCCCACCCGGCGCGCCGCCCTAAACCGCGCGCCGCCCTCACACGGTGAATTTGCCCAGATCGCCGACGGCCGTCTCCGCGATGGCCTTATTTTTCTCCGCGACGCGCGAGGCCTCGTCCGTGCCGGCCGCGATGCGTTCGGCCGCGGCCAGGGCATCTTCCGCCGCGGAGGAGGTCCGGCGGCAGAGCGCCGACAGTCCCGCGACGAGTTCGGCGGCATCGCCGCTCCTGAGTCCGAGTTCGGCCGCGGCGCGCGACAGGGCGTCGGTCCGCTCGCGGATGGTCATGAGCGCCTCCACGACGGCGCGGGCCGCCTCCGATTGCTGCGACACCGCTTCGGCGGCCTTGCCCGAGTCGGCGTCCGCGCGATCCACGGTCGCCTGCACCTCGTCGAAGGCCTTGCCCGCGACACCGGTCTGGCTCACCACCCGCGCGACCGAATCCCTAATCGCCGAGAGCTCCCCGTCGATGCGCCGGGCCTCTTCCCCCGCCGACTCCGCGAGCTTCCGCACCTCGTCGGCTACCACCGCGAAGCCGCGTCCCGAGGCGCCGGCGTGGGCCGCCTCGATGGCGGCGTTCATGGCGAGCAGGTTCGTCCTCGCCGCGATGTCGCCGATGACGTGGCTGGCCTCGGCCAGCCGATCGGACATGGCCGCCACCCTGGCCACCTCGCGGTCGACTTCCGTCAGGGTCTCCCTGCCGCGGCGGGCGGAAACCACTAAGTCGGCCACCGCGCCGCCGATGGAAGCCACCGCGGCGTCCGCGGCTCCCATCGCGGCCGCCATGCCCGTGACCCGCCGCGAAGCGGCGTCGGCGGTCTCCGCCTGTTCGCCGCTCTCCTTGGCGAGGGCCGCGGCGTCCGCGGCGGCCGCGCGCACGGTGCCGGAGGCGCGCTCCACGGCGGTCCCCTCCTCCTCCACGGCGAGCCGCCTGAGCTCCTGGAGATCCTCCGTGGCCTCGTCCAGGGCCTTCCGCACCGCCGCCACCGAAGCGACGAGCCGCTCGCCCGTGGACGACAGTTCGCGGTCGGTGCTCTTCATGCGCTCGATCAGGCCCCGCAGGCGCATGACGAAACTGTTGAACGCGGCCTGCAGGCCCCGGAGCTCCGTAGCCCCCTCGCTCTTGAATTCCGCGGAGAGGTCCCAGGATTCCCCCGAGAAGGATACGAGCCGTTCCATGAGCCGGGAAAGCGGCGCGAAGTCCCGCACGAGCCCGATGAGCTGGGCGGCGATGAGCGCGGCTATCGCGATCCCGTAGGTCGCCAGCACCAGGCCCTGGAAATCGCGGACCGGCGCGCGTCGGGCGTCCTCGTCCACGGCGAAAAACGTGAACCAGTCCCAGGCCGGATAGTAGGAGATGAACGCCCGGATCCTGCCGTGCTCGGTTTCCAGGAGCGCGTCGCCGTCCTTCGCGGCGATGACCGATTCGAGCGATCCGAAGCGGGAGGCGGGCGCGTCCGCGTAGTCGAGCTTGACGTTTCCCTTGGAATCCACGACGTAGGGTTTCATGACCGCGCTGCCGTATCGCCCCTGCAGGGTGGCGAGGATGCTCTCCACCGAGTCCGCGGCGGTCGATGCCCCCGACACCGCGTCCGCGTCTCCGCCGGCCGCGCGGCCGCCGTTCGACTCGACGAGCTCGTATTCATGGATGATGGTCCTCAGGCGCTCCTGGTAATCGGAGCGGTTGGCGTTGAGCAGGGTCCGGTCGAAGTAACCGACGGAGATGGCGCCGGCGACGGCGAGCGCGATAGCGGTGACGAAGATGTCGCGGAGGATAATGATACGTTTCAAACTTAACGTCATTTTTAAACTCCTTAAACACCATGCGTTAATCAGTATATGCCCGAACCGCTACTCTGCGCAAACTATCGATACGGGATTACCGAAATGGGGTAATATACCTATACTACGCCCAGACAGGAGGTCCGGATGGAAAAGCATTTGTACCTTTCGCTGATGCCCGAAGCGCTCATAGCGAGCAACCTGACGCCGGATGAATTCGGAGCCTACTACGCGGTAGGGGCCGAACGCAAAACCCAAGGACAAGCCGCTTTCTTCGAGATCGATCCCGCCTTCCGGGATCCCTTCTTCCGCATCGACGAAGCGCTGGCCCGCTGCGTTCCCCACAAGGACGGGGGTCCCAAGCGCTCGGTCTACGTCGCGGTATACCGGGTCGTCGAACACGTGCCGCTTTCCGCCCTCGGCCGCCTGTACCTCACGACCAAGGACGGCCGGACCCTCGGCGTCGATCGGGCCGAATCGATCTCCCCGGATTCCTCCGGCCTCCACCTCTACCACGAACTCGCGCCGCTTTCCCCCCTCGTCGTCAGCAGGCTCGGCCCCAAGGCCTTCCATGCCTTCTTCATGGACGACGGCAAGAAAAATCTGTCCGTGCCGGCCTTCTGCTGGGTGGAGCTCAAACTCGGAGAACTCGCCACGGATCCCGAGCGCGGCGAAGTCAACGACCTGCCCTACGAGAATATCGACCACCTGCGCAGCTGCCTCATCCAGCTCAAGATCAAGGAAGTGGATTCGAAGATCGTGGATCGGCTCCACCCGTCCTCGTTCTCGTACCGAACCATCAAAAACGGCGTTTATTACGGAACCGCGAAGGGCCTGGCGATGTATCCGCTCCCCTCCGTCGAGCAACTGAAGAACGAGCACTACCACTGGTGGCGCTCCGCAAATATGTAGGAGGTTCTGGAATATGAACTCGGACATCTGGCTCTACGCGGGTATCATCGCGGGAGCCGTTTCGATCCTCGCCGCCCTCGTCGCGTACTTCAAGGTGAAGAGCTTCGACGCGGGCAGCGAGAAGGCGCAGATGATCGCGGGCTGGATCAGGGACGGAGCGTCGACCTACCTCAAGATGCTCTACCGGACCCTCATCATCGTCGCGGTGGTGCTCGGCGTGATCCTGGCCTTCGTCTTCTCCGGCCTTGAAAAAGAGAACCACGGTCTCCTCACCGCGGGCGCCTTCGCCTTCGGCGCGCTCTGCTCGGCCCTGGCGGGCTGGCTCGGCATGTCGGTGGCCGTGGAAGCCAACGTCCGCACGGCGGTGGCCTGCAACGACGGCGTCGCCAAGGGCTTCAACGTAGCGTTCAAGGCCGGCACCGTCATGGGCCTCGCCATGGTCGGCGTCGCGGTCTTCGGCATGAGCCTCCTCTACCTCATCTGGCGCGACCCCGAGATCGTGCTCGGCTTCAGCTTCGGCGCCTCGTCCCTCGCCCTGCTCGCGAAGGCGGGCGGCGGCATCTACACGAAGACCGCCGACATCGCCGCCGACCTCGTCGGCAAGGTGGAAGTCGGCATCCCGGAAGACGATCCCCGCAACCCCGCGGTCATCGCGGACAACGTCGGCGACAACGTCGGCGACGTGGCGGGCATGGGCGCGGACATCTTCGACAGCTACGTCGCGGCCACCGTCGCGGCCATGCTGCTCGGCGCGTCCTTCGCCGCGACGATCGGCGCCCAGTACATCGTGTTGCCGCTCCTCCTCTGCATCGTCGGCATCGTCTCCTCCTTCATCGGCCTCAACTTCGTGAAAGTAGGCAAGGACGGGAAACCGGGACGCGCCCTCAACTTCGGCACGGTCTTCTCTTGCGTGATCTTCGCCGTGCTCGCCACGGGCGTCTTCGCCGGAATCAACGCGTACGCCGCGGCGACCGGCGGCCAGGGCCTCAACTGGGGCGCGCTCATCGCCACCCTCTCCGGCCTCGTCATCGGCACGATCATCGGCTTCACCACCGACTATTTCACGAACGACGAGCACAAGCCGGTCCAGACGGTAGCCAACATCTCCGGTTCCGGAACCGGCCTCACCATCATCACGGGCTTCAGCTACGGCCTCGTGTCGATGGCTCCGGCCATCATCGGCATCGTCGCCGCCACCCTCGCCGCCTATTTCTCCGCCGAGGCCTTCGGCCTCCCGGGCATCTACGGCGTCGGCATCGCGGCCGTCGGCATGCTCTCCCTCACCGGCATCGTCGTCTCCAACGACGCGTACGGCCCCATCGTCGACAACGCCAAGGGCATCGCCGAGATGTCGGACATGCCCCACGAGGTGGTGGACCGCGCCGACGTCCTGGACTCCGCGGGCAACACCGCCAAGGCCATCACCAAGGGCTTCTCCATCAGCGCCGCGACCCTGACGGTCCTCGCCATGTTCGCCGCGTACACGGAGGCCGTCAAGAAGTACTCGGGCGGAGACCTGATCCTCAACCTCCAGGACCCGCTCGTGCTGTCGGGCGTCCTGCTCGGCTGCATCATCCCGGCCCTCTTCAGCGCCCTCCTCATGCTCGCGGTCACCAAGAACGCGTTCACCATGATCGAGGAGATCCGCCGCCAGTTCAAGGCGAAGCCCGGCATCCTCGCCGGCACGGAGCTCCCCGACTACAAGGCGTGCGTCGGCATCGCGAGCAAGGGCGCCCTCCGCGCCCTCGCGCTCCCGGCGACGCTCGCGGTCATCTGCCCGCTCGCCGTCGGCTTCATCCTCGGGCCGGGCGCGCTCGGCGGCTTCCTCGGCGGAGCCATCTTCACCGGCGTCGTGTTCGCCCTCCTCATGTCCAACGCGGGCGGCCTCTGGGACAACGCCAAGAAGTACGTGGAAGCGGGCAACTGCGGCGGTCCCGGCTCCGAAGCCCATAAGGCGGCGGTCGTCGGCGACACGGTCGGCGATCCTTTCAAGGATACGGCCGGCCCCTCGCTCAACACCCTCATCACGGTGATGAGCCTCGTGGCGAGCCTCTTCGCCCCGCTCATCGCGGTGTTCCACATCTTCGGCTGAGCTCCGCAGTCGATCGATTAAAAAAAGGCCGGGGACGCGCACGCGTCCCCGGCCTTTTCCATATCCGTATATTGTTTCGCGCAAGGGCGCAAGGGCGCAAAGGGCGCAAAGATCGTTCGAGTGGAGAGAGAGGGAGGGCGTGGGCGACGCTCCATTCCCTCCATCCTTCTCCGCTGCGGCTCGGCGTACTTTGCGCGGAATTTTCTCCGCCTATTCTTTCGCGAGCTCCCTGGATTTTTCGACAAGGCCAATGAAGGCCTTCCGGTACCCATCCGGGTCGCCGGAAGCCGCCACCGCGCCGGTCGCGAGGTCCAGGACCTTCGCGTAGCTCGCGCTCCCCTTGTGCTCCGAACCGCGGAGGAGGAGGCCCCACTCGGCGACGGCGGCCGCGAAGCGGAAGTCCGCGCTGGCCCGTTCGGCGACGGCCCACGGCACCGAAGTCTCCAGAAGGCGGCTCGTCTCGCCGTCCGGCTTCTTGTACCGGAACTTGATGGTCATGAGGTCGCCCGAGAGCGCGGCGGGCGTGACCGCGGTACTCTGGTACTTCAGGCCGTTCCCAAGCGCCCGGCCGCCCGACGCCACGATTTCGTAGAGCGCGGTCACCGTGTGGCCGGCGCCGAGTTCCCCCGCGTCCTTGGCGTCGTCATCGAAGTCTTCCGCAGCCAGGAGGCGCTTCTCGTAGCCGATGAGGCGATACTCGGCGACCGTGGCCGGATTGAACTCGATCTGGATCTTCACGTCCTTGGCGAGGGTGAAGAGCGTCCCCGCCATCTGCTTCTCCAGCACCTTCCGCGCCTCCTGAAGGCTGTCCACGTAGGCGTAGTTCCCGTTTCCGGTATCGGCGAGCTTCTGCATCTTGGAATCCTTGTAGTTCCCCATGCCGAAGCCGAGGACGGTGAGGAAGATGCCCGTCTTCCGTTTTTCCTCGATGAGCCGCTCCATGGCGGCGTCGGAGGAGGCGCCCACGTTGAAGTCGCCGTCGGTGGCCAGGATCACGCGGTTGTTCCCCTTCGCCATGAAGGACTCCTTGGCCGTCTTGTAGGCCAGCTCGATCCCCTCTCCTCCCGCGGTGGAGCCTCCGGCTTCCAGATTGTCGATAGCGTTCATGATGGCGTCTTTCTCGTCGCCGCCCGTGGGCTCAAGCACGAGGCCCGCCGCGCCGGAGTAGACCACGATGGAGATCCGGTCCTCCCTCCGCAGGTTTTTCACGAGGAGCTTCATCGATTCCTTGACGAGAGGCAGCTTGTTCTCGTCCTCCATGGAACCGGAGACGTCCAGGAGGAAGACGAGGTTGCTCGGGGGGAGCTCCTCGGCGGGGATGCGCTTGGCCTGGAGGCCGATGCGGAGGAGATGGTGGCTTGCGTTCCACGGGCAACGGGCGAGTTCGGTATTCCAGGCGAGGGGGGCCTCTCCCGAGGGCTCGGCGTAGGAATACGGGAAGTAGTTCACCAGTTCCTCGATGCGGACGGCGTCGGGCGGCGGCAACTCGCCGCCTTCCAGGAAGCGCCTGACGTTCGCGAAGGAAGCGGTGTCCACGTCTATGGAGAAGGTCGAAAGCGGATTCGAGACGGTCTTGAGGAAGGCGTTCTCCGCGACGCGGTCGTAGGCCTCGGTGTTGAACTCCCTCCTTCCCCGTGCGGGCGACCCGGAGGAAACCGTATCCTTCTTGGCCGCTCCGCCCTCAAAGTCGGCGTAGGCCGCGCCGGAAGCCAGGTCGGCGCGAGGCGCGGCGGGCTTCGCCGCCGATAGGAGGGGAGCCGGGGGAGCCGGCGCCCGCCGTTCCTCGCGCACCGCTTCGGCCGGATACGCGTCGGACTCAGGCGACTCCCGCGGAAGCGACCGCCGCGCCGCCTTTTGCGGCGCCGGGGCCGGCGCTCCGCCCGCGGGCATCGGCTCGCGCGCGACCTTCGGGCGCTCGGCGGCCTCGGCGACTTTTACGGCGACCGCGGGCGCATCGATCGGCCCGGAGCCCTCGCCGCGGGCCGCCGCGGAAGCAACCGCCGCTTCGGGGCCCTCCGGTCCGGCCGCGGCGGAAGCCGCCTCGACTGGACGCCGGACTACCGCCGTCCCCGCCTCGGCCGGCCGTCCCCGATCCGCCAGGATGAACGGGAACGTCAGGAGCGCGACCAGGCAGGCGGCCGCGGCGGTTCCCGCGGGAATGAAGAAGGCCGGACGCGCGAAGAACGGCAGGACCTTCGGCTTCCGTTCGGCCGAGAAGGCCGCCAGGAGCTTCTCCTTCAGTTCCTTTTCGAACGCCGGATCGATCTTGGCTTCCGGCTTGCCCTCGAACATCTCTCGGATCACCTTCTTCATGTCTTCCTCCCGTTCCCTGAGGGCGGGATCTATTCGGTAGAGCTCTTTCAGTATCCTCGCGATCCGCTTTTCCATACCGTTCTCCTTGTCACGCGCCCGAAAGCGGGCGCTGGATGAGAACGGCGATGAAGAGGGCGAGCGGCATGGAATTCCTCAGGGAGGCGAGCGCCCGCGAGAACGCCATCTTGGAGGCCGCCTCCGTCCGGTCCGTAAGCCGCGCGATCTCCGCGTGGCTCAGACCGTCCCAGAGGCGGAGGATGACGATTTCCCTGGCGGTCGGAGAGAGGGCGCGGAAGTACGGCTTGAGCCGTTCCCAGCGATCCCGCTCGGCGACGTCATGGGTAAAATCGTCTTCCTCGGCCAGGTCCCAGGCGTCCAGCAACGCCGGCTCGGCGTCGAGCGAAACCGTCCGCCCCCGCATCCTCACGCAGTCGATCAGGCAGTTCCGCGCGATCCCGTAGAGCCAGGCGGAAAAGGCGCCCTTTCCGCGCTCGTACCGGCCAAGGCCCTCCAGGGCCTTGAGGAAGGTCTGGCTCGTCAGGTCCTCGGCCGTCTCCCTGGAGAAGCTCCGATAATAATGGTAGGCGAAAATGCGGCCGGCATAGCGGTCATAGAGCTTCGCGAACGCCTCACGGTCGCCCTTTCTGCCGCGTTCCGCCAAACCTTCATCGTCCATCGCGCCGCCCCTTCATCTCCGTTCCTCGAGTACTACGGCCGGAGCGAAAAAAGGTAACGACGTCGCGTACGGAGCGGCGGTCCGCTTTCGCGCATCGGATCCCGCTTCTCAGTCAGCTTCCATCCAACCTGCCGAGAACCGTTGGGCGATCGTTCCCTCCCGAAGTCCGGGATCGGCGAGCGGCGCTCCGTAGGCGCCGAAGCCCTCCTCCCACGAGCCGCGGGAAAGCAGGAGGTCCAAGAAGGGCGGCGCGAGGAGGCAGGCCCGATTGGACGGGCCCTCCCCCACGGGCAGCACGAGCGCCCACCCGGACTTCCCGTACGTCTGCACCAGGGCGGATTCCAGGCGGACGGCG
>JAEXTK010000186.1 GCA_023406985.1 Spirochaetota bacterium
AATTGCGGGGGGGGGGGCGGGGGCGCCCGCCGCGGTCGGGGTAGCCGGCGCCCCGGCCGCCGCGGACTCCTCCCAGGGCGCGCGCGGAGATCCGAGGCCCTCCAGGGGGTCCTTTTTGGCTTCGGCGCCCTTCTTCGGCTCGCTCTGCGCCTTCGTGGAGACCGGTTTCCCGGCTAAAGTGGCGCTCAGGGAAAGGAACGTGAAGGTATCGGGGTAGAAGAAGGTCCGCGCAGGCGAGGCGGTCCCCTTGTACAGGGTCGATTCCTTCGTCTTGAACGTGAGGGAGCTGACGGCGCTCGAGATGTTGAACGTGGAGAAGTAGGGATCGAACGCCGCGACGTCCGGGCGGGAACTCCCGGCCAACCGCCACTCGTAGCTGCCGAGGGTGCCGATATCGCTGTCTTCCGTCGCGGCTCCCTGCTTGATGACGTTGAACCAGTCCATCTCTTCGGAACGGTCCAGGAAGTCTTCGTCGACGTACGGATCGGAATAGAAGGGGAAGGCCCAGGAGAGGGAACTCCGGTCCGAGGACAGGGACCCCGTGGTCTTGAATCTATAGCGGAAGGGAACCTCGGCGGCGAAGAACGTGGAGGTATTCCATCGGGCGGGCCCCTCGCCGTTCTCGAAGGGACTATAATAATTGCTCGTCAAATTGTAGACGTCGCGGGTAAACCCGATGCCCATCGACAGGTCGGTCTTCCCGAGCGCCCCCGTCTCCGGGATCTTCAACTCCCCTCCGATGTAGTAGCCGAGATTCGTATAGGCGTCCAGCAGCAGGGCGAAGCTCGTCCGTTCCTCCGCGGGAGCCTTCTTGCCGGTACGCCGCAGGAAAAGCCCCTCCCGCCGCATCTCCATGTCCTCGCCGCCGCCGATGATCTTCATGATGGAGCTCTCGTTGGCGTCGCTCGCCTTGGGGCGACCGAGGAGATAGGTCGTCGTCTGGACGAAGGATCCTTCCCGCGACCTGTAGCCGAGCACCGGATGGAAGACGATCTCGTCGGCGGGAAGATAGAAGAAGGGGATGTAGAGGACCGGTATCGCGCCGACTTTCAGCACCGCGTTCGCGATGGCCCACTCCGAGCCGGGGAGGAGCCATATCTTGGATGCGGCGAGCGACCAGTACCGGTCTTCGTCCGCGGCGTTGTTCACCACGGCATCCGTGAGGATGGTGACGTCCTCATCGGCGCGCGAGATGAGCGCGGCCGAGAATCGGTACGCCGCGTCGCCCGCCTTTTCCGTCTTCTCCGAGGACCCGTCAAGGAAGACGCCCGCCCAGGTGTCCATGTTCACCGTAAGCGATTCCCCGCGGAAGATTTCGGTCAGATCGGACGCGGTCTTGACGTATTCCACGGAGCCGGTCGCGGTCAGGACATTGCGCGTCTTGTTGTAGAGGAGCTCGCGGGCGCGGATCCGGTGCGTCGTGTCGCCGTCCTTGAGGCTCACGATCACGTCGCCCCGGAGGCGGGCGTATTCCTCGTTCACCGCCTCGAGCGTGAAGTACTCGGTCCCGCGGGCGGACTCCACGATGACCGTATTGCCTTCGCTCGCCGCCGGGGGCGGAGCCTCCAGGCCGTAATGGGCGCGCAGCCTGGCCGCGAGTTCCGCGCGCGTCCCCCCTTCCGAGAGCCCGAGCGAGCGGCACCAGGCGGCGAGTTCGAGGAGGGTGGACGTCCTGATATCGAGTTCAGTGGTCGCGTCCTCGCTCGATCGGTCCGCCGCTTTGGAAACGGCTTCAGCGGCGGCGCTCCGCTCCGCCGTCCCCGCGGCCGTGCCGGCGGTGGAAGCTGGCGTGCCGGCCGTGCCGGCGGCGGTGGAGGCGCCCGTGCCCTCCGCGGGGGCGGCCGCCTCCGCAGCTGCGGCCGTTCCCCCCGCGGCGGCAACCGCTTCGGCGGTGGCAGCGGCTGTCGTAGCGGCGGCTTCCCGCGTCCCTGCCGGCGTTCCGACGGCCGCGGATTTCGTTCCGGCGTTCTTCTTCTCCGCGGCCTTCGCATCGGCCTGTCCCTTGCCGTAGGCATGTAAGGGGAGGACCAGGATGAGGAACGCCGTAGCGGCCCGCGCCGCCGTCCGCCGGAACGCGGGCGTCATGTCCGCCGTTCCATCATCTCTTTCACGTAGTACCCGGTATAGGACTGGGGACAGGCCGCCACCTCTTCGGGCGTTCCCGCGATCACGAGCTCGCCTCCGCGGTCGCCGCCCTCGGGCCCCAGATCGATGAGGCGATCGGCCTGCAGGATCACGTCCAGGTTGTGCTCGATCATGACGACGGTGTTCCCCGTGTCCACGAGCCGCTGGATGACGTCCATGAGCTGTTTGACGTCCGCGAAATGGAGCCCCGTGGTCGGCTCGTCGAGGATGTAGAGCGTCTTGCCGGTGGACCGCTTGGAGAGTTCCAGGGCAAGCTTCACGCGCTGGGCCTCGCCGCCCGACAGCGTGAGGGCCGACTGACCGAGCTTGATGTACCCGAGGCCGACCGAGAGCAGGGTCTCGAGCTTCCGCGCGATATGCGGAATGTAGGCGAAGAACTCGGCGGCTTCCTCGATGGTCATGTCGAGGACTTCGGAGATGTTCTTTCCTTTATAGCGGACCTCGAGCGTCTCCTGGTTGAACCGCTTGCCGTGGCAGACGTCGCACATGATGTAGACGTCCGGCAAGAAGTTCATCTCGATCTTGATCGTGCCGTCGCCCTGGCAGTTCTCGCACCTGCCGCCCCGGACGTTGAAAGAGAAGCGGCCGGGTTTATACCCGCGGGCCTTCGCGTCGGGCAGCGTGGCGAAGAGGTCGCGGATACCCGAGAAGACGCCGACGTAGGTGGCGGGGTTGGACCGCGGCGTGCGCCCGATGGGGCTCTGGTCGATGTTGATGACCTTGTCCAGGTGCTCCACGCCCTCGAGCGACTCGTAGGCGCCTTCCGGATGGCTCGACCGCGAGACCTTGTTGGAGATGGCCGGGAAGAGCACGTCGGAGAGCAGGGTGGACTTGCCCGAGCCCGACACCCCCGTGATGCAGGTGAAGGCGCCGAGCGGTATCTCCACGTCGATGCCTTTAAGGTTGTGCTCGGTCGCGCCCTTGAGGACGAGGTACTTGCCGTTGCCCTTCCGCCGTTCCGCGGGCGTCGCCATGGTGAGGGTCCCCGCCAAGTATTGGCCGGTGAGGCTCTCCTTGACCTTCATGACCTCTGCCGGCGTGCCCTGCGCCACCACGTGGCCGCCGTGCACCCCCGCCCCGGGGCCGAGGTCCACCACGTAATCGGCCGTACGCAGCGTCTGCTCGTCGTGCTCCACGACGATGAGCGTGTTGCCGATATCCCGCAGGTACGTGAGCGTATCGATGAGGCGCTGGTTATCCCGCTGGTGGAGGCCGATGGACGGCTCGTCCAGGATGTAGAGCACGCCCACGAGGCTCGAGCCTATCTGCGTCGCGAGCCGGATGCGCTGGGCCTCGCCTCCGGAGAGCGTGCCGGCCTTCCGCTCCAGGTCCAGGTAGTCTAGCCCGACGTTCTTCATGAAGCCGAGCCGGGCGTTGATCTCCTTGAGGATCTGCTTCGCGATGCTCCGATCGGTCTCGTTCAGGGATACCGTTTCGAAGAACGCCAGGGTATCCACGACCGAGAGGCTCGAAAGCTCCCAAATGTTCCTGCCGCCCACGGTCACGGCGAGGGCTTCGCTCTTGAGCCGTTTTCCCCCGCACTCCTCGCAGGGCTTCTGGCTCATGAACTTCTCCAGCCACTCCTTCACGCCCGTGGATTGGGTCTCCAGGTAGCGCCGCTTGAGGTCCTCCAGCACGCCGGGGAACTTGGACCGGTACTCGAACTTACCGGTCTTGTCGCGGTTCTCGTAGGTCACGTCGATGGGCTCGTCCGTGCCGTACAGGATCGCGCTCATGACCTTGGCCGGCAGGTCTTCGAAGGGGGTGTCGAGCTTGAACTTGTAGTGCTTCGCGAGGCTCTCGAATCGGCTACGGTGCCAGGCGGCGTCCGGATTGTAGGGGATGCAGCCGCCCTCGTTGAAAGAGAGCGACCGGTCCGGAATGACGAGGTCCGGATCGAATTCCAGCTTGGCGCCGAGGCCCGAGCAGGCGGGACAGGCGCCGAAGGGGTTGTTGAAGGAGAAAAGCCGCGGTTGGAGGTCGGGGATGGAGATGCCGCAGTCCGGGCAGGCGTTCTTTTGGCTGAAGAACTGCTCCTCCTCGCCCGCCTCCGTCTGCTTGAGGACCACCATGATGCCGTCGGCGGTCTGCAAGGCCGTTTCCACCGACTCGGCCAGGCGGCTCCGAATTTCCTTCCCGATCACGAGCCGGTCCACGACGATCTCGATCGTGTGCTTCTTCTGCTTGTCGAGCTTCGGCTCGTCCTCCAGGCTCACGAGCAGGCCGTCGATCCGGGCCCGCACGAAGCCGGCCTTGCGGGCGTCCTCGATGATCTTCAGGTGCTCGCCCTTCTTGCCCCGGACCGCGGGAGAGAGGAGCTGGATCTTCGTCCCCTCGCCGAAGGCCATGATGGTATCGATGATCTGATCCACCGGCTGTTCGCGGATCTCCCGCCCGCACTGCGGACAGTGCGGCACCCCGATCCGGGCATACAGGAGCCGGTAATAGTCGTAGATCTCGGTGACCGTCCCCACGGTGGACCGCGGATTCCGATGGGTGGTCTTCTGCTCAATGGAGATGGCCGGCGAGAGCCCTTCGATGTAGTCGAGGTCCGGTTTGTCCATCCGCCCGAGGAACTGGCGCGCGTAGGCCGAAAGGCTCTCCACGTACCGCCGCTGGCCCTCCGCGAAGATCGTATCGAAGGCGAGCGAACTTTTTCCGGATCCCGACAGGCCCGATATGACGATCAGCTTGTCCCGCGGCAACTCCAAGTCGATGTTCTTGAGGTTGTGCTCCCGGGCGCCTTTTATGATGAGCTTATCCATGAGGCTGCCAGAATAACGCGCCGAAAGCGGCCGGGCAAGACCCGGAACCCCTGTTTTTCAAAATTTTACTTAAATTCTGTGTACTATAAAAATCCCCTCCGCGCCCCCCGCCTTGACTCCCCCCCTCCCCCCATGGTAGGTTCCCCCGGTCACGGGCGCTTGGCTCAGCTGGTTAGAGCGTCTCGCTTACACCGAGAATGTCGGGGGTTCGAATCCCTCAGCGCC
>JAEXTK010000192.1 GCA_023406985.1 Spirochaetota bacterium
TGCCGATACCGCGGAGCCAGATCTGTCAGATCATCCAGCCGCGGATGGAGGAAATCCTCCGGCTTTCCAAAGAGAAGATCGACAAGCTCGCGCTTTCTCGGCCGCTCGGCGGCGGAATCGTGCTCACGGGCGGCGGTTCCCAGCTTTCGGGCGTCGCGGAGCTCGCGACGCGGATTTTCGGCCTTCCCGTGCGCATAGGCGTGCCGATGTCCGTGGGCGGGCTCGTGGAGGAGTATCGGAGTCCCGTGTACGCGACGGCGGTCGGCCTCGTCCTGGAAGGGGCGGAGCGCGAGGCGCCCCGGGCCCAGGAACGATCGGGCGAGGGCCGCGGCCGCGAGAAGGGTCAGTCGCCGCTGTTCGGAAAACTGGCGGAATGGCTTAAGAAGGAATTTTTCTGACCGTACGCGCAGGATATCCGCTTGGGAACGGATATCCTGCTTGATGTGAAGACGATGGGGGGGGAACATGAATATCGAAGTGGTCGAGGAGCGAAGCGCGAACCCGACGGTCATAAAAGTGATCGGCGCGGGCGGCGGCGGCTCCAACGCGGTCAACCGCATGATAGCCTGCGGCTTGCAGAACGTGCAGTTCATCGTCGCGAATACCGATTTGCAGGCCTTGAACCAGTCCCAGGCGACCGCCAAGCTGCCGCTCGGCTCCAAGCTCACCGCCGGCCTCGGCGCGGGCGGGAAGCCGGAAGTCGGCGAGAAGGCGGCCCTCGAGGATAAGGACATGATCGCCAACGCGCTCAAGGGCGCGGACATGGTCTTCGTCACCGCGGGCATGGGCGGCGGCACCGGCACCGGCGCCGCGCCGGTCATCGCCCAGGTGGCGCGGGACCTCGGCGCGCTCACCGTGGCCGTAGTCACGAAGCCCTTCGAATTCGAGGGGCGGTACAAGATGCGCCTGGCCGAAGAGGGCATCGCCAAGCTCCGCGAGGCGGTGGATACGCTCATCGTGATCCCGAACCAGCACCTCCTCAAGATCGTGGAGCGGCGGACGCCCATCAAGGAGGCCTTCCTCATCGCGGACGACGTGCTCCGCCAGGGCGTCCAGGGCATCTCCGACCTCATCACGGTCCCCGGCATCATCAACATCGATTTCGCCGACGTCCGGACCACGATGCAGGGCCAGGGCGACGCGCTCATGGGCGTCGGCCTCGGCTCCGGGGACAACCGCGCGGTGGACGCGGCCACCAACGCCATCAACAATCCGCTCCTGGAAGATTGCAGGATCGAAGGGGCCAAGCGCATCCTCGTGAACGTTTCCGGCGGCGACGACCTCTCGCTCACGGAATTCCAGGAGGTGGTGAGCATCATCACCGCCAACGCGGACGCCAACGCCCTCATCATCGCCGGCAACGCCCAGGACCCCGCGATGAACGACCGCGTGCAGGTGACCGTCATCGCCACCGGGTTCCAGACCGAGGCCCGTTCCCGCGTGGAGGAGGCCGTGCGGCCCGCGGAGACCAGGACGCGCGAGGACGGGGATTACATCCGCTACGACGAGTGGAAGTCCATGACCGAGAAGACGCGGCAACCGGCCGAATTCCTGTCGTACCGCAACTTCAGGGAAGACGACCTGGACGTGCCCACCGTCATCCGCGACCGGAAATTCTCCACGGAGCGCCCCGTCCCCGAAAAGGACGGCGCGGAGAAGAAGGAAGCGTAGAAGCCGATGGACGCTTTCCGTCTGGTCGAGGGCTACCGTTCGCGCCTCGTCGCGACGGAGCGGCGCGCACCGCTCACGGTGGCGGCCTACCTGTCGGAAATCCGCGGCTTCCTGGCTTGGACGGCCGGAGCCGGCCTCGATCCGGAGAACGTCGGCGCGGCGGACCTCGCGCGGTACCTCCGGGACCGAGCGGACGTCGATGGACTCGACCCCCGGTCCATCGCCAAGGCGGTTTCGGCCTTGCGTTCCTTCTATCGGCACCTCGTGGACGAGGGCTTCCGCTCCGACGATCCCGCCATCGCGCTCGAGCGGCCGCGCGCCTCCCGGCGCCTTCCCGGCGTCCTTTCCAAGGAGGCGGTGGAACGCCTCGTGGCGGCCGTGGATACCGGGAGCGACCGCGGCGTGCGCGACCGGGCCCTCTTCGAACTCGTCTATTCGGCGGGACTCCGCGTTTCCGAGGCGGTGAGCCTCGACCTCGCGGACGTCTTTTTCTCGGAAGGGCTCGCGCGCGTGCGCGGCAAGGGCAACAAGGAACGGCTCGTCCCGTTCGGCGGGGAGGCCGCCCATTGGCTCCGGCGCTACCTGGACGAAGCGCGGCCCGCGCTCGCCGGTCCGCGCCGCAGCGCGGCGCTCTTCATCAACCGGTACGGCCGACGGCTGTCCCGCAAGGGCATCTGGAAGAATTACGCCGCCGTCGCTTCCCTCGCCGGAACTTCCTCCAAACTCCATACCCTCCGGCACAGCTACGCGACCGAACTGCTCGCCGGCGGCGCCGACCTCCGGTCGGTCCAGGAACTGCTCGGCCACGCGGACCTCGGCACCACCCAGATCTATACCCACGTGGATGCCGCCGCCCTCCGCGAGAGCCATCGGCGCTACCTGCCGCGCCTCGGGAGGCACGGGGAATGAGGGAAGATCGAAGCGGTCGGCGCGACGAAGTCGTACGGGAGCGGAGGTCCGCCATGAAGGAAAAGAAGCCGGCGCCGAAGGGTCGGGCCCTGCTCATCACCGGTATAGTCCTCGTCGCCGTCGCCGGCGCGATCCTCGCCTTCGTCGCCTACCGGTCCCAGGCCGCCCGCGCCGCCTTCGCGACCCGCGTCGCCGAAATGGGCAGCGGCGGGGCTCCGCCCGAGACCATCGAAGGCCTGAAGAAGGCCATCGCCGCGTACGAGGATCGGATCGAGGCGGTCGTCGCCGACGCGGGCAAGGCGGGCATCTATTGGAAGCTGCTCGCCGTGCGCCTCCAGGACAAGGCGATGCACGGCGAAGCCCTCGAGGCCCTGGAACGCGCGATCGCGTACTTTCCCGAGGACGCGTCCCTCTTCTATCGGGCGGGTATCTCCGCCTCCATCGTCGCCAAGTCCACCCTCGATTTTTCCTTCAACGGACGGAACGTCGAGCGGGAACGTCTCCTTTCCTTCGCCGAGGACGCCCACCTGCGCGCCATAGCCCTGGACGGCCGGTTCTCCCGCCCGCTCTACGCGCTCGGCATCCTCTACGTCTTTGAGCTCGACCGGAGCGCGGAGGCGATTCCGCTCTTGGAGCGTTACCTGGAGCTGGAATCCCGCGACGCCGACGCCATGTTCGTGCTCGCGCGCGCCTACTACGTCACCGGCGGCTATCAGAAGGCCGTCGACTTGTACGACCGGATACTCGCGACCACCAAGGACGACGCGAAACGGCGGGAGGCCGAAGCCAACAAGAAGGCCGCCCTGGATGCGCTCTATGGGTGATCGCGGCGACCTGGACCTGGCCATTGCGGCCATCGATTTCTTGCGGTGCGCCGAACGGGTCCGTTTGGCGGAATCGCTTGACCGAGAGCGCGAATTGCCGTTACTTTCGTGCGCAGACTTGGAGCGCCTGGTCGGCCGGTCCCTGGCGGGGAAGCGATGGGAGCCCGCAGCGCTCCTCGCCGCGGCTGCGCGGACGCGGACGGCCGCCGCGCGATCGGGCATCGCCTTCGTCCCCTACGTCTCGGACCGCTACCCGCCGCTGCTCCGCGAATTACCCGATCCGCCGACCGTGCTCTTCTACCGGGGAACCCTTCCCGATCCCGAGCGGCCCGTCGCCGCCGTCGTGGGGACCCGGGAACCGTCCGGCGAAGGCCTGGCGGCGGCGTACGCCTTCGCCTACGGATTCGGCGAATGCGGCATACCGGTCGTTTCCGGGCTCGCCCGGGGCATCGACGCGATGGCGCACCGGGGTAACGTGGATGCGGGGGGGCGGACTATCGCGGTGTTGGGTTCCGGGCTCGACGAAGTGTACCCGAAATCGAATCGGGCGCTCGCGCGGCGCGTGGTGGAGTCCGGCGGCGTCCTCGTCAGCGAGTATCCCTGCGGAGAACCGCCGAGGAAGGGCAACTTCCCCGCGCGGAACCGCATCATCGCGGGCCTCGCCCGCGCGACGGTCGTGGTGGAGGCACCCGAATCGTCGGGGGCCCTGATCACGGCGGATTTCGCCGCCGATCAGGGGCGGGACCTTTGGGTAGTCCGGGCAGGCCTCGGCTCCGCGCGGGGCGCGGGGACGCGGTCGTTGGCGGAGGCGGGGGCTCCGGTGGCGGAGACCGCCTTCGACGTGGTCGCGGATTGGGGCTTCCCGGTTCCCGTCAAGCCGTCGCGCGGGAGCGGCGCCGGCCGCGGGACCGAACCCGCCGAAACCGCTTCCCGAGCGACGGGCCGGGAAACGGGAGCGGCCGCCGCGCGGGAACTCGCGCGTTTCCTCGATTTTGAGCTTCAGTAGGAGTACGTATATGGCTGCGACCAAGGGCGCGAAGAAGAGCGGCGCGAAGAAAGGCGCCGAGAAAAAGAAGATACTCGTGATCGTGGAGTCGCCCGCGAAGGCGAAGACGATCGAGAAATATCTCGGTCCGAAATATATCGTCAAAGCCTCCATGGGCCATCTCATCGACCTGCCCAAGTCCCGCATCGCCATCGACGTGGACAAGGACTTCGAGCCCGAATACATCACGGTGCGCGGCCGCGCCAAGCTGCTCAAGGAGCTCCAGGGCGACGCGAAGAAGTCGGAGACCGTCCTGCTCGCGAGCGATAATGACCGCGAGGGGGAGGCCATCGCCTACCATCTCCGCAACGCGATCGCCGCGAAGTCGGCGGACGTGCCGGTCAAGCGCATCGCCTTCAACGAGATCACGCCGGCGGCCATCAAGGAAGCCGTGGCCCATCCGGGGGACATCGACGAGTCCAAGGTGAACGCCCAGAAGGCTCGCCGCGTCCTCGATCGGCTCGTGGGTTATAATCTTTCGCCGCTCCTCTGGAAAAAGGTGAAGAACGGCCTCTCCGCGGGCCGCGTCCAGTCCGTCGCCCTCCGCCTCATCTGCGAGCGGGAGAAGGAGGTGGAATCCTTCATCCCCGAGGAGTATTGGACCCTCGACGCCGATTTCAAGAAGGGGAGGGCCGCCTTCACCGCCCAGCTCGTGTCCTGGCAGGGCGAGAGGAGCGAGCTCAAGAGCGAGAAGGACGTCCAGGCCATCATCGACCGGATTTCGGGGTCCGAGTGCTCCGTCATCGACGTGAAGGAGAGCGAGAAGTCGGTCAAGCCGAAGCCGCCCTTCACGACTTCCAAGCTCCAGCAGACCGCGGCCAATCGGCTCGGCTTCACGAGCAAGAAGACCATGCAGATCGCCCAGCAGCTCTATGAGGGCGTGAACATCGGCACGAGCCGCGTCGGCCTCATCACCTACATGCGTACCGACTCCGTCCGCATCTCCCAGGGCGCCCTGGAAGAAGTCCGCTCCTGGATCGGCGAGCGTTTCCCCGAGAGCCTGCCCCCCGCGGCCATCGAATACGCGGTGGAAAAGAAGGCCCAGGACGCCCACGAGGCGATCCGGCCGACCTACGTCGCGTACGCGCCCGAGAACGTCAAGGATCACCTGACGCGGGACCAGCTCCGGCTCTATACGATCATCTGGGAACGCTTCGTCTCCAGCCAGATGAAGAACGCGCGCACGAAGACGGTGAGCGTGGACATCGGCGCGGGAGAGGCCGTGTTCCGCATTTCCGGATCGAAGCTCGTGGACAAGGGGTTCTACAAGGTGGTGAAGGTCCTCGCCTCCAAGGACGAGAAGGAGTCGCCCCTTCCCGAGCTCGCCGTGGGCGAGAAGCTGGACCTCCAGCTCTTCCATCCGGAGCAGCACTTCACCCAGGGGCCCGCGCGCTATACCGACGCCTCCATCGTCAAGACGTTGGAGGAGCGCGGCATCGGCCGGCCCTCCACGTACGCGCCGATCATCTCCGTGCTCCTGGAACGGTACTACGTGAATCGGTCCAACAAGCAGCTCGTGCCGACCCTCCTCGGCCGGATGATCTGCGACATGCTCGTGGAATACTTCCCCCACGTCGTCGACGCGGCCTTCACCGCGGGCATGGAGACGAAGCTGGACGAGGTGGAAGAGAACCGCATCCGCTGGTCGGACATGATCCGCGACTTCTACGATCCCTTCAAGGGAAGGGTGGACGAGGTCTCCAAGACCCTCGACTCGTTCAAGGGGACGATGGACGAGGTCACCGAGCACGTCTGCGACCTCTGCGGCAGGCCCATGGTGAAGAAGCTCGGCCGCTTCGGTTTCTTCCTCGCGTGCACGGGCTTCCCCGAATGCCGGAACACCCGGTCCATCCCGCTCGCGAAGTGCCCCGTTCCGGGCTGCGGCGGGGATATCGTCGCCCGCAGGACGAAGGGGCGGGGCAAGGAATTCTACGGCTGCACCCGCTACCCCGACTGCGATTTCATCAGCCACTACAAGCCGCTCCCGATGAACTGCCCCAAGTGCGGGCGCTTCCTCGTGGAGAAGTACGACAAGAAGAACGGGTCCCACAAGGCCTGCATCAACCCGGACTGCGATTACCTGCACAGCGCGGACGAGGAAACGGAACATGACGGCGAGGATTGAGGAATACCTCGCCTATCTCCGCGCCGTGCGCGGCGTCTCGCCGCGCACGATCGAAGCGTACGGACGCGACCTCGGCCGCTACGAGGCGCATTGCGCGGAGCGGTGCGGCCTCCCCGAAGCCGCGACCGCGGCCGATATCCGTTCCTTCGTGACCCGCCTCTCCGAAGAGGGGACCGCCTCGGTGAGCATCAACCGCGCGCTCTCTTCCATCCGCGGTTTCCATCGCTGGCTCCTCCGCTTCGAGCTGCGGAGCGACGATCCCGCGGCCACGTCGCGCAACCTCAAGACCGGAAAATTCCTTCCCGCCTTCCTCTGGGAGGACGAGATGGCCTCCTTCGCCGAGCTCCCCGATACCGCGGGCATCCTGTGGCCGAAGCGGGACAAGGCCTTGATCCTGGCGATGTATTCCGCCGGCCTCCGCGTCTCGGAGGCGGCGTCCCTCGCGCTTTCCGAACTGGACGCGGATCTTTCCGGTTCCCGGGTGGTCGGTAAGGGCGACAAGGAACGGAGGATCTTCTTCTCGGAAGAGGCCCGCGAGGCGCTCGCGGCCTACCTTCCCCACCGCGCGGAGAAGATCTCCGCCGAGAAGGCGACCGATGCCCTCTTCGTGAGCCTGCGGGGCGCCCCGCTCTCGGCGAACGGCATCCGCTGGATCGTCGCGCGCTATACGGAACGGTCGGGCCTGGCTAAGCCGGTCTACCCGCACGCCCTCCGGCACAGCTTCGCGACGCACCTCGTGAACGCGGGCTGCGACGTACGGGTGGTCCAAGAATTGCTCGGGCACGCGAGCCTCTCCACGACGCAGCGCTACGCCCACGTGGATATGGAACGACTCAAACGGGTCTACGCGAAGGCGCACCCGCACGGCGCGAAGCGCAGCGACCGCAAAGGAACGGAACGATGAAGATCAGGAGCACGACGGTCATCGCGGTCCGCAAGGACGGCAAGGTGGCCATGGCGGGCGACGGACAGGTCACCGCGGGTAACACGGTCATGAAGAACAACGCCCGCAAGGTACGGCGCACCCAGGACGGGAAGGTCCTCTGCGGCTTCGCGGGCGCGACCGCGGACGCCTTCACCCTCTTGGAGCGGTTCGAGGCGAAGCTCAAGGAGTTCTCGGGCGACCTGGCGCGGGCCGCGGTGGAACTCGCCACCGACTGGCGGACCGACCGCGCGCTGCGCCGCCTGGAGGCCATGCTGCTCGTGGCCGACAAGAACAAGACCTTCCTCATCTCCGGCACCGGAGACGTGATCGAGCCGGCGGACGACGCCCTCGCGATCGGATCGGGCGGCTCGTACGCCTACGCGGCCGCGCTCGCCTATCTCGACGCGGGGACCCTCTCCGCCGCCGAAATCGCGGAGAAGAGCCTCCGCATCGCGGGCTCCATCTGCATCTACACCAACGACCACATCACCGTGGAGGAGATAGGCTAGCATGGAAGGAAAGGACCTGGATCGCCTGACGCCGCGGGAAATCGTGGCGGAGCTCGATAAATACATCGTGGGCCAGAGGAAGGCCAAGCGCGCGGTGGCCGTGGCCCTCCGCAACCGCATCCGCAGGCTCAAGCTGGCCCCCGACGTCCGCGAGGACGTCGCGCCGAAGAACATCCTCATGATCGGCCCCACCGGCGTCGGCAAGACCGAGATCGCCCGCCGCCTCGCCAAGCTTTCCGGCTCCCCCTTCCTCAAGGTCGAGGCCACAAAGTACACCGAGGTGGGGTACGTCGGACGGGACGTGGAGTCCATGGTCCGCGACCTCATGGCCGCGGGCGTCCAGATGGTGAAGACCGAGATGCAGGAGGCCGTCCGCGAGGCGGCCGAGCGCAGGGCCGAGGAAGCCCTCCTCGATCTGCTGTTGCCGGGTTCCGGCAAGAAGGCCGCCGCTCCGACCGCCGCCGGTTCCCCCCTCCTGAGCGCCGACGCCCCGGCGGAAGAGGGCAACTCCACGCGGGAAAAATTCCGCGCCATGCTCCGCGAAGGCAAGCTCGACGACCGGACCGTGGAGCTCTCGATCCAGCAAGCGCCGGCGGTGCCCGCCATGGAGATATTCGCGGGCAGCGGCATGGAGGACCTGGAGTCCAGCCTTTCGGGCCTGGCCGGGATCTTCGGAGGCTCCAAGAAACGCAAGGTCGTCAACGTCAAGCGCGCCAAGGAACTCCTCTACAACGAGGAAGCCGAGAAGCTCGTGGACCGCGACCGCGTCGCCGACGAGGCGCGGCGGCGCGTGGAAGAGACCGGCATCATCTTCATCGACGAGATCGACAAGATCGCGGCCAAGGGCGAGCGGGCCGGCGGCGCCGACGTCTCGCGGGAAGGCGTGCAGCGGGACATCCTCCCCATCGTGGAAGGCTCCACGGTGAACACCAAGTGGGGAGCGGTGAACACCGCCCACATCCTCTTCATCGCCGCGGGCGCGTTCAACGTGAGCAAGCCGTCGGATCTCATCCCCGAGCTCCAGGGGCGCTTCCCGCTCCGCGTGGAGCTGGAGGCGCTCGGCGCCGAGGAATTCCTCCGCATCCTCACCGAGCCCCGGAACGCCCTCACCAAGCAGTACGCGGACCTGCTGGCCACCGAGGGGGTGGAGATCGAGTTCTTCCCCGACGCGGTCGAGCGCCTCGCGTCCCTGGCCGCGGAGGTGAACTCGCGGCTGGAGAACATCGGGGCCCGGCGGCTCCACACGATCATGGAGGCGCTCCTGGAGGAGGTCTCCTTCGAGGCTCCCGACATCGCGCCCTCGAAGGTGCCGATTACGGTCGCCTACGTGAACGAGCGGCTCTCCGGCCTGGTCAAGGATCAGGACCTGGGGCGATACATACTGTAAACCGGAGGGCATTCCCTACCGATGGTATAAAGGTAGAATGCTTTTTCTTGGAGGCGGAAGTGGCTATCGGAAACGATTTCACGAAGACGATAGATATCCTACAGCGCGCGATGGACGCGAGCCTGATCCGGCGGGACGTCATCGCGAACAATATGGCGAACGCAGACGTCCCCAACTTCAAGCGGACGGTCGTCAATTTCGAAAGCGAACTCAAGCGCGCCCTGGATTCCGAGAAGCAGCGGCCCGCTCTTTCGCTCACGCTCACGAACGAGAAGCACATCCCCAACTGGCGCGAGCGGGATTATCGCGAAGTCGAGCCGCGTCGGGTCCTCGATTACGTGACCACCGCCAAGAACAACGGCAACAACGTGGACCCCGAGGAAGAGCTGATGCTCTCCCTGGAGAACCAGCTCTCGTACACGCTCCTGGCCCAGGCCCAAACGTTCCAGTTCGGCCAGGTCAATCTCGTGCTGAGGTAGGATAGGATATGGGACTTTTCAGTTCGATCAACATAGCGTCCTCCGGCATGACGGCCGAGCGCCTCCGGAGCGACGTGATCGCCGACAACATCGCGAACGCCTCCACGACGCGCACCGCCGAGGGCGGTCCCTTCCGCCGGAGCCGCGTGGTCCTCCGCCCGCGGACCGAGCAGCCGTACTGGCGCTCCCCCTTCCTGCCCGACATGATGGACGGCGGCGTGGGCAAGGGCGTCCGCGTGGTCACGGTGGAGAAGGACGACGCCAAGCCGCGCCTCGTGTACGATCCCACCCACCCGGACGCGATCAAGACGGGCGAACGCGCGGGCTACGTGGAGATGCCGAACGTCAACATCGTCACCGAGATGGTGGACCTCATCGCCGCTTCGCGGGCGTACGAGGCGAACGCTTCCATAGTCAACGGGTCCAAGGCCATGTTCATGAAGGCCCTGGAGATCGGCGGCCGCTAGGCCGAACCGGGAGGTAGAGCATGAACATCCTGAAGCCCGATCTGGTGAGCGGCGATAAGGTCGCGATGATGATCACGAACCCGCGCCACCTCGTGCCGAAGACGGGAAAGGTCGAGGCTTCGGGAGAGGCCCTCTCGCTGCTCGGCGGGAAGGTCGGCGCCGAGGCCGCCCTCCGCACGGGCTCCTTCGAGGACGCGATGCTCAAGGCGCTCGACGCGGTGAATACGGACCAGAATACCTCGAGCGAGCTCATGACGGCCGCGGTCGTGGACCCGGATTCCGTGGATGCCCACGACGTGACCACCGCCATGGCCAAGGCCAATCTTTCGCTCAATATCGCCCGGACGGTGCTGGACCGCATCGTCCGCGGTTGGAAGGAAGTCATCAATACGCGCTGACGGGACGACCTGAGGACGTTCTTCTGGGGAGGGGAACATGAACGAATGGCTTAAAAAGTTCCTGGAGCAGATCAAGGGGCTCTGGGGAAAGTGGACGCTCGTCCAGAAACTCGTGCTCGTCGGCATCGCGGCGGCGGCCATCGCCGGCGTCGTGGCCCTCTTCGCCGTATCGTCGGCCCCGACCATGGTGCCGCTCATCGACGCGCCCATCCGGGACGAGACCGCGCGCGACCGCATCCTGACCCGCCTCAACGAGGAGGGCGTCAAGACGACGGTGAACGCGGCCGGCGTGGTCATGGTGGGCGACGAGCAGATCGCCAAGCGCATGCGGTCCATCCTCATCCGCGAAGACCTCATCCCCCAGGGCACCGATCCGTGGGCCCTCTTCGACCGCGAGCGGTGGACCCTCACCGACTTCGAACGCAACGTGAACCTCCGCCGCTCCATCACCCAGATGGTGACCGAGCACGTGAAGGCCATCGACGACATCGACGACGCGAACGTGACCCTCGTGATGCCGGAAAAGGAGCTCTTCCAGGCGGACCAGAACCCCGTCACCGCGAGCGTCATCATCACGCCCCGCCCGGGCAGCGATATCGCGGGTAACCGGAAGAAGATCGAGGGCATCCAGAAGATCCTCAAATTCGCCGTGGAAGGCCTCAAGGACGAGAACATCGTCATCACCGACCAGAACGGCCTCATCCTCAACGACTTCGCGGGCCTCGCGGACATCGACCGCCTGGAGCTCTCCAAGCGCGAGCAGAAGCTCATCGCGTCCCTGGAAGCCCAGTACCGCGCCTCCGTGCTCAAGGCCCTGCAGCAGATCTACACCGGGGACCGCGTGCGCGACCTCAACGTGAAGATCGACATGGACATGTCCAAGAAGGCCATCCAGACCGAAGAGTACTTCCCGGTGGAGATCAAGGCCGACAATCCGGACACGCCCTACGACGACTCCGAGTACGCGAGATCCATCACGCGTTCCTCGTCGTCCTCCTCCACGAAGTGGGAGGGCACCGGCTTCAATCCCGAAGGCCCCGCCGGCGTCGAAGGCCAGACCCCGCCCGCGTTCAAGGATATGTCGAACCTCTACGGCAAGGTGGAGCAGACCACCCTGACCCAGAACGAGGAGATCAACAAGCGCCAGATCCAGGAGGAGCGGAGCCCCACCATAGACCGGGTCACCGTTTCGGTGAACATCGACGGGCGCTGGAAATGGAAGTATACTGAGAAAGGGGAGCCGATCCTGACGCCGGACGGATCGATCGAGCGGGAGTACCTCCCGATCCCGGACGACGAGCTCAAGAAAGCCGCGACCTTGGTGCAGGACGCGATCGGGTACAACCGCCGCCGCGGGGATTCCGTGACGGTCCAGAATATTCAGTTCGATCGCACGAAGCAGTTCGTGGAAGAGGACCTGGCCTTCATCCGCCAGCGGCAGTTCCAGACGACCATGCTGCTCCTCCTCGCGGGCATCGCGGTCCTCCTGGTCGCGTTCATCATGTTCCGCATCATCTCCCGCGAGCTCGAGCGTCGCCGGAGACTCCGGGAAGAGGAACTCTCCCGGCAGCACCAGATGCTCCGCGAGAGCGCGCTCCGGCAGGCGGAGGAAGAGGGCGTCGAGGTTTCGATGTCCGTGGAAGAGCGCAAGCGCATGGAGCTCCAGGAAAACGCCATCAACATGGCGAAGGAGCATCCGGAGGACGTGGCGCAGTTGATCAGGACTTGGCTCCTGGAGGAATAGCGGAATGGCCAAAGCATCGTTCCCCCCCGCGACGACCCAGGCCTCGCCCTCGTCGAGCGGCAAGAAAAGCAAGTCCGTCAAGGAGTTCACCGGCCGTCAGAAGGCCGCGGTCTTCCTCGTCACCCTCGGGTCGGAGATCTCCGCCGAAATCTTCAAGCACCTGCGCGAGGACGAGATCGAGACGCTCACCTTCGAGATCGCGCGCCTGGAGACCATAGAACCCGCGCAGAAGGACGCCATCCTCCTGGAATTCCAGGAACTCATGATGGCGAGCGACTTCATCTCCACGGGCGGCATCGACTACGCGCGCGAGCTCCTGGAGAAGGCCCTGGGCAGCCAGAAGGCCATCGACATCATCAACCGGCTCACGAGCTCGCTCCAGGTGCGCCCCTTCGACTTCATCCGGCGGACCGACCCTGCCCACCTCCTCAACTTCATCCAGCAGGAGCATCCCCAGACCATCGCCCTTATCCTCGCGTACCTGGAGCCGAACAAGGCGTCCATCATCCTGCAGAACCTCCAGCACGAGATCCAGAGCGACGTGGCCCGCCGCATCGCGACCATGGACCGGACCTCCCCCGAAGTCCTCCGCGAGGTGGAGCGGGTCCTGGAGAAGAAGCTGTCCACGCTCTCGAGCGAGGACTACACGGCGGCCGGCGGCGTCGAGAGCATCGTCGAGATCCTCAACCTCGTCGACCGCTCGTCGGAGAAGATGATCATAGAGGCCTTGGAAGACGAGGACCCCGAACTCGCCGAGGAGATCAAGAAGCGCATGTTCGTGTTCGAGGACATCGTCATGCTGGACGACCGCGCCATCCAGAAGGTCATGCGCGAAGTGGACTCGCAGGAGCTCGCCAAGGCCCTCAAGTCGGTGGACACCGAAGTCCAGGACAAGATTTTCCGGAACATGTCGAAGCGCGCCGCGGGCATGCTCAAAGAGGATATGGAGTACATGGGCCCGATACGCCTCAAGGACGTGGAAGAGGCCCAGCAGAAGATCGTCTCCATCATCAGGCACCTGGAGGACACCGGCGAAATCGTCGTGGCCCGCTCGGGCGAAGACGAACTCGTCGTATAAAGGATCGGGCGGATGGCCAAGGCTGTTCTGAGGCAGGGCGAGATCGTCCTGAGCGACAAGAAAGTTATCCTGGAGGCGCCCCGCGGTTTCGCGGGAGTCGCGCCGGCGCCGGGTCCGGTATTGGAATCGCTCGACGAAGTCGAGGAATACGCGGGCCCTACCGCCGACGATCTCCGGCGGGAAGCCGAAGCCTTCAAGGCCGATTGGGACATCCAGCGCGAAGCCATGATCAACGCCGCGAAGGCCGAAGCCGAGGCCATCGTCAAGGAGGCCGAGGCGGCCGCGTTCCAGGAAGTGAAGCGGAAGACGGACCAGGCCCAGAAGCTCCGCAGGGAGGCCGAGGACGAGGGCGAGCGCATCATCGCCGAGGCGAAGAAGGAAGCCGCGGCCGTCGAGGCCGCGGCCCAGGCTTCCTTCGGCGAGGCCCAGGCGGCGGCCGAGAAGCGCGGATTCGACGCGGGGCGCGAGGCGGGCTTCGCGGAGGGGCGGGCCGAGGCGGAACGACTCGTGGAACGCATCCACACGGTGCTCGAGCGCGCCCAGGACAAGCGGGCCGAGATACTCGCGGAGACCGAGCAGCAGCTCGTGGACCTCGTGCTCCTCATCGCCCGCAAGGTCATCAAGGTGATTTCCGAGAACCAGCGGAACGTCGTGGTCTCCAACGTCGTCCAGGCCCTCCGCAAGGTCAAGGGGCGGGGCGACGTGGTCATCCGCGTCAACATCGACGACATCAAGCTCACGACCGAACACACCAAGGACTTCATCCGTCTCCTGGAAGGCGTAAAGAACATGTCGGTCGTGGAAGACTCTTCGGTGGACCGCGGCGGCTGCGTGATCGAGACCGACTTCGGCGAAATCGACGCGCGCATTTCCAGCCAGCTTTCGGAGCTGGAACAGAAGATCCTGGAGATCTCCCCGATCAAAGCGAAGGCGCGCACGCTTCCCATCGACGAGCGCTGAGGAACGCCTCCGGGAGGCCGTATGGAAACGCTCATAGAGAAATACCTCGGCGCCGCGGAGCGCGTCGATCCCATCAAATGCTCGGGCAGCATCGTGAAGGTCCAGGGCCTCCTCATCGAGAGCCGCGGTCCCGCGGCCATCATCGGGGAGGTGTGCCGCATCGACGCGCCCAAGGGGCGCGGCACGATCCGGGCGGAGGTCGTGGGCCTCCGCGGGGAGATCGTGCAGCTCATGGCCTTCGACGAGACCGCCGGCATCGAAGTCGGGAGCCGCGTCGTGGCGACGGGCGAGCTCCTCTCGGTCGCGGTATCCCCCAAGCTGCTCGGGCGCACCCTCGATTCGCTCGGCCATCCCACCGACGGCAAGGGCGACATCGAATCCTCGACCTACTATCCGGCGATCGCCGATCCCCCCGATCCCCTCAAGCGGCGGCGCATCACCGAGCGGGTCGCCACCGGGGTCCGGGCCATCGACGGCCTCCTCGCGGTGGGGAAAGGCCAGCGCCTCGGCATCTTCGCCGGGTCCGGCGTGGGCAAGTCCACGCTGCTCGGCATGGTGGCGCGGAATACGAACGCGGACGTGAACGTCGTGGCGCTCATCGGCGAGCGCGGCCGCGAGGTGAACGACTTCATCGCGAACGACCTCGGCGAGGAGGGCATGGCGCGTTCCGTCGTCATCGTCTCCCCTTCGAGCGCCCCGCCGCTCGCGCGCCTGCGCGGGGCCTACGTGGCCACCGCGGTGGCCGAGTACTTCCGCGACCAGGGCCTCGACGTGATGCTCCTCTTCGATTCGGTCACGCGCTTCGCGCGGGCCCAGCGGGAGATCGGGCTCGCCACCGGCGAGCCTCCGGCGACGCGGGGCTATACGCCGAGCGTCTTCGATTCCATGCCCAAGCTCCTGGAACGCTGCGGCACCGCGGAGAAGGGGACGATCACGGGTTTCTACACGATCCTCGTGGACGGCGACGATATGGACGAGCCGATCGCCGACACCGTGCGCGGTATCCTGGACGGCCACATCGTCCTCTCGCGCCGCCTCGCGGAGCGGTACCACTATCCCGCCATCGACGTGCTCGCGAGCATCTCGCGGCTCGCGCCGGTCGTCTCGGGGCCGGTGACCAAGAAGGCGGGCGGCTACCTGCGCCGCCTCATGGCCACCTACGCCGAGGCCGCGGACCTCATCGAGGTCGGCGCCTACCGCGCCGGCACGAACCCCGGCATCGACGAGGCGGTGGCCAAGCGGCAGGCCATAGAGGACTTCCTCATCCAGGCGGTGGAAGACCGGTCCACGCTCTCCGATACGCTCGAGGCGATGGGGCAGGTGGCCGGTATGGAGATCCCCGCGGCCGAGGCCGGCGCCTACGCCGACGCGGGCACCGTGCGCGAGGCCGGCGCGGGCGGCGCGTGAAACGGTTCCGCTTCGACCTCGAAAAACTCCTGGAACTCCGCGTCTACCGCGAGAAGGAAGCCGAACAGGCGCTGGCCCGGGCGATGGGCGAACTCGCGGCGATCGAGGCGAAACTCCGCGCGCTCGCGGAGGAGCGGGTCGCCGTGGCCAGAGGCCGGTTCGCGCCGGGCCGGACCGCGGCCGACATGCGGAGCGCCGAGCTCTACCTGCTCCGCTTGGAAAAAACGAAGGAAAAGTTGCTCGAAGAGGCGGCGAAGGCCGAGCTCGCGGTCGCCGCGGCGCGGGAAGCCTTTATGGAGGCCTCCCGCGATCGGAAGATCCTGGACAAGCTCAAGGACAAACGGAAGGCCGAATACCGGAAGACGGCGGCCGACGAAGAGGTCAAGGCGATCGACGACATCTCGGGCGGATCGTCGGCCCGGACCGCCCTCTCCGGCGATACCGCATTCCCTAATACTTGAAATCACTTTCGCCGATGAACTCGCGCAGGATGGAAGACCCCGGCACGTACTGGGGCGGGATGGTCGCGAAATTGCCGAGGAACGAGAGGAGGCGGACCGCCTCGGAGTACTCGGTCATGGTCGGCTTCACGGAACGCAGGAGGGGCTCGGCGTAGACCTTGAGTACGGCGAGTTCATAGTCGAGGGCCGAGTTGAAGGCCACGTCGGCGCTGTCCTGGTAGGGGAAGATGTGCTTCTTCTCGCCGGCTTGGACGTTGGGCCACATCTTGATGGTCGCGGCCGCGTCGTGGCTGCGGAACTGATGGTCGCGGACCATGCGCCGGATCAGGCGGTTGTCGCTCGTCGGGATGCGGTTGTGGTCGTCCAAGTTGAGCTGGGTGAGCGCCGACACGTAGAGCTTGAATTTGCGGTCGCGGTCGATCTGGGCCGTGAGGGCGTCGTTGAGGCCGTGGATGCCTTCCATGACCAGGATCGTCCTGCGTCCGAGCTTCATCTTCCTGCCGGTTTCCTTGCGCGTTCCGGTCTTGAAGTCGAAGATGGGCAGTTCCACCTCCTCGCCGCGGAAGAGCGCGAGGAGGTTCTGGTTGAGGAGGGGCACGTCGAGGGCTTCCAGGCACTCGTAGTCGGGGTCCCCCTTCGCGTCCTTCGGCGTCTTATCCCGACCGACGAAATAGTCGTCGAGGGCGATGGCCATCGGCTCCAGCCCCATGACCTTGAGCTGGATGGAGAGCCGTTTCGCGGTGGTCGTCTTACCCGAGCTGGAGGGGCCGGCGATGAGGATCACGCGGATGGAATCCCGCTTCTCGTAGATCCGGTCGGCGATCTCCGAAAGTTTCTTCTCCTGGAAGGCTTCCGCGATCTGGATGAAGCTCTTGATGCCGCGGGAATCCACGAGCTGGTTGAGGTGGCCGACCGCGTTGACGCCGACGATGCGGCCCCACTTCTTGTATTCCCGGTACACCGAGAAGATGCGCGGGCTGTCCTCGAAGGGCGCGACGGAGGGAGCGCCGGTGTGGGGGTAGCGGAGGAGGAAGCCGTTCTCGTACGCGCGCAGCTCGAAGGACGAGAGGATGGAGGTGCGCGGCACGAGCGGCGAGACGCAGAGGTCGAGGAAGCCGCGGCATTCGTTGACGGGCACCTTCGCGTCGCTCCGCTGTTCCAGGAGCAGGGCGGTATCCGTCTGTCCGTTGCGGGTGAAGACTCCCTGGGCGTCGGCGTAGGCGATGTAGCGGAACCCGATCGGGAGGTCCTCCGCCACGATCTCTCGCATGCGGGAATCGAGGGCGGCGATGTCCTCCGCGGTGGGCTTGTACTCGTTGGCGAAGGCGTAGTAGTAGCCGTTGCCGAGGGAATGGCCGACGTAGAGGCCTTGGTCGGGAAAGAGTTCCCGGGCGGCGAGCGCCAGGAGGAAGGAGAGGGACCGGCGATAGATCGACGACCCGTCCCGCGTGTCCAGGGTCACCGGCTCGAGCGTGGTGTTGACCTCGAGCCGCGTGGCGATGGGAACGATCTCGTTGTTGGCCCTGACCGCGACGAGCGGAGCGCTGAGCGCCCCGAATCTATCGGTGAGGGTCTCGGCGCGGCTGCCATAGGGCAGGCTGACCTTGGAGCCGTCGGGAAGGCGAATTTCGATTTCGTTCACGGTTCACTCCTCGAGCGTCCCAAACTATAGGACATCAGTCCTCTTCTTGCACGTCCTCCGCGAGATCGCGGATCGTATCGAGCCACGGGCCGGGGCCGATGTACCGGGCCTTGGCCGGCAATTCCCGTTCGATCTCGTCGAAGCCGCAGGCCGTCGCCGCGGCGACCAGCCGGTCTATGGCCGCCGGCCGTTCCGCGTCGGCGCTCTCCGAAGCGCGGAGGATGGACGCGAGGTCCGCTATCGTCATGGGCATCTCCTACGCGAACAGTTCAAGCTGCAGGGTCTCCCGGTCTTCGCAGGCGGGGCGGAGCGCGCGGACCGCCGCTCCTTTGGGTAGCGGTTCGGATCCGTCGAGGATATCCGCCGCCTGGGCTACGAGGCTACGCAGGGGCCCGGCCAGGAAAACCCCGTCCCCCGCCTCCAGGGCGCCGCGGAAGGCGGCCGCGGCCGCGCAATCGTCCCGCTCCACGAGCGAGAGGCCGATGGCGAGGAAGCCGTCGGCGCGGCCGAGGGCCCGGACGATGACCGAATAGAAATCCGCTTCCTCCTGGCCTTCCTCGCTCAAGAGGGCGAGGCAGCGGGCCGCGTACCGCAGGGCGAGGCTGGGGCCGTCCACGTTGCGGTTGGCGTGGAGTTCCCGCAAGATCCGGGCGGCCGAACGTTCGAAGTGGTCGAGCATGCCCTGGCGCAGGGCTTCCTCGGCCTGGTCCGCCTGGATGCCGAGCGGGTGGGCATCGACGATCAGGCGGCCGAAGAGCTCGGCGACCGCGGTTTCGGCTCCGGCGAGCTCCTTCTCCATCGCGAGCGAGCGGTCGGCGGCCGTGGAGAGCGTCCAGGCCCGGAACAGGGGCGCGAGGACGGCGGGGGGCGAATCGGGATCTATGGAGGCCGCCGCTTCCCGGCACGAGCGCCGGTCGTCGGCGTAGAGCGCCTTGAGCGCGGCTATGGCCGCCTTCCACGGGCGGAAACGGGTCTCCGTCGCCGCCTGGAGCCGCGCGTCCGCCTCGGGATTCTCCATGCCGTTCGCCGCGGCATCGAAGGCGTCCGCGAGCGCCCAAAGGGGGGATGAGGGCGGCGCCCCTTCCAGGAGCGGCCTCGGATCGATGATATGCTTCATGAGTATAGGCCGAGGATACCCGGAACGCTCGCCTCGGTCAACCGAAACGAGGCTGTCGGGCCAGGAAGTCCAGGAGCGGTTTTCGCCAATCGGCGGCCTCCCGTCCATCCTCCAGGAGGCGCCGGTACAGCGCGAGGATGTGAGCGCGGATGGCCGCGGCCTCCCGCGGTCCCGGCCGCGCGCGCGATCGGAAGAGGTCGCCGGCGAAGCGCGCGGCTTCCTCCGCGGGAAAGAGTTCGGGATCGTAGCGCGTCATGGCATACATGGAAGCGCTGACGCAGTTCACGCTGTGCTGCTTGACGTAGAGGACCGACTCGGCGATGGCCACCGCCCCGTTCCGCATCGCCGCCACCTCGCGTTCCAGGATGCCTTCCTCCCCCCTTCGGCGCACGATGGCGCGGAAATGGGTGTAGGCGCGGATGACCATCATGACATGAAGGCTCGGAACGCAGAGCAGATGCGGATCGGTCAAATGGATGAAGATGAATTGGGGGTCGAGGACGAACGGGGGGCGGTTCGTCGTGGACAGGCACTTCCGGTAGATGCCGGCCGCCCAACCGTAGAGGCCGCCCATACCGTCTATGTAGGCGGCCGCGTCGCGGATCCCGCTGCGGCCGTAGCGCTTGATGAGGAAGTGGGCGGCGCGAGTCCAGAAGGAGACGAAATCGAGGTAGACCGCGACCTCGCGTCGACTGAAGGGGACCTCTTCGTCGAGGGGATGTTCCACGTTGGCGATCGGAAGGTCGCCCCGGGAGGCCGCGTTGAGCTGGAAGAAAAAGAAATCTTTGGCCGCGGCGGCGATGCAGCGGAGGGCCGCTTTCCGGGAGGACGCTTCGCGCAGGCATACGGCGGCGGCGCGGGGGAATCCCACATCCGCGATACGCACGTTCACGATGCAAGAACGATACCCGATCCGGGACGGCGCGGCCAGGGGAGCGGCAAAAAAAGGAACGATCCGCCGTCCGGGCGCGGACCGACCCGGTTCTTCCCTCAGTCCGCTTCGTCCAGTCGCCACTCCAGATCGAGTAGGGGGCCGTGCTGTTGCGCCCCGTAGATATCGGTGTCGCCCGGCGTGCCGGAGGGCACGCGGCGCCGGAACGTGGCCTTGACCGCGTTGGCCGGCTCGAACCAGACGATCGATATCTCCCGTTCGGCCACCCCGTAGAGGCGCGCGATGAGCCGCGCGTCGACGAGGCCGCGCCGCCTGAACAGGTCGAAGGTGGACCGGTCCTTGAACATCACGTCCAAGGTGAGCTCGAAGGGGCCCGAGTTTTTGGAGCGGATGACCCGCGCGGCGTCCATGAGCGCGATCCTCACGTCGTTTGCCTCCCTTTTTCCAGGGTGATCATCCGCCTGCCCTCCGCGGGGAAGGAGACCGGATCGTCTATGGCCATCAGGTGGTAGAGCGAGAATTCGTAGACTTCGCCCATGGGGATGTCCGAGGGGGAGAAGGGGAAGGCGAGGTTGCCCGCCGTGGAGATGCGGCCGGGATAGCCGTAGTGGAGCAGGGTGGAGCGGGTCACGCTCGCGAGGGTATCGGCCTCCTCCTTGGTCGCGGCCACCGCTTCGATCACGATGCCGAGTTCTTGGGGGAGGGCCGGGCCGCCCTCCGTTCCGGGGACGCGCGGTTCGCCTTCCCCCATGACGCCGTTCAGGCCGTAGACGTGGAAGTGGATGCGGCCGGCCTGCGCCGATCCTCCCATCGCGGAGACCTGGCCCTGGACATTGTCCAGGATCGGCCGGATGGACTGGATCATCACCGGATCGCGGACCCCCGCGATGCTGATGGTCCTGTAGCCGGTCACCCGCGCCCCCTCGAGCTTGACCTTATACGGGGTGGTGGCCGCGTGACGGCTCCCGGTCACCTCGACCTTCCCGCCGCCGAGCTCGGAGAACGCGCAGGCGCGCAGGTCCAGGATTCCCCCCGGACCGGGGAGGGTATACGGATCGCTTTTTTCGTAGAGGGTGTGGGCGGCGCTCGATTCCACCGTGAAACGGCGCGCGGGATTGAGGGCCTCCAGGATGAAGGACCGGTCGGTGAGCGTGCCGAGGGCGCAGTCGGCCCCCGAGCCCGGCGTCGCGGCGATGGCGCCGCACTCCAGGATTTTTCCCATGTGGATGGCCAACCCCTCGTCGTAGCCCTGGGCGATGGGGAGAGCGGCGAAGTTGGCCGGGTCGTAGCAGCGTCCGGCCAGGACGACGTCGGCGCCGCCGCGGAGGGCCGCCACGAGCGGTTCGGTCCCCAGTTGGGCGACGATGTTCGTCGTCGCGTCCAAGGCTTCCTCGGTGAGCGCGGGCACGAAGGCGAGCGGCTCGATGCCCCCGGCGCGGAGGGCGGAACGCACCGTTTCCTTCGGCACGTCGCTCGGTATGACCGCCATCTTGAACGAGAGCCCTTCCTCCGACGCGATCTCGCGGATGATCTCCGCGCACCAGGCCAAGTGGGGCGCGGCGCCCGATCCGCCCGCGCTGCCGACGATGACGGGGATGCCGAGCTTCCGGCCGGCGACGAGCATGTACCGGAGGTCCCGCTTGACGAAGGCCCGGTTCGTGAAGGACTTCCCGCTTCCCAGATAATAGGGGCCGGGGTCCGAGGAGCCGGCGTCCACCGCGATCACGTGGGGCCGCCGGTCCAGTCCGGCCTTGAACGAGGCTTCGGGAAAGCCGTACCCCAGGATGGCGGTGGGGGACAGGACGCGGATTTCAGCGGACGGCATGGCTCCTCCTCATCCGGAAGACGGCGCCGATGCGGGCCATCTCGTTCGCGGTGATGCAGAACCCTTCGTCGAAGCCCATACCGGGCTTGGCGAGGAGGCGGTCGGGACGGCTCGCCATGGCGAGGTGGGCGCAGAGCCGGGCGGAGAGGTCCGTCTCGTTGCAGGTGCCGCCCTGGTAGGCCTCCGTTCCCGCCGCCTTGCAATAGAGCACGGCATCCACGATATCGGCGAGGCTCCCGAGATCGGGAGTCTTGATCTGGATCATATGGCAGCACGCCGCGTCGGCGAAGTCGCGGACATCCTCCAGGGTGTTGCACCACTCGTCCGCCACCACTTTCACGGGCGAACCGAGCGCGGCGAGCCGCCGGACGACGGCGCCGAGGACCTCCATCTGGGCCCCGCGCTCCTCCACGTCCACCGGCCCTTCGATGTAGAGGGGGAAGGGAGCCGCGTCCTTTTCGAGCGACGCGAGGTATTCGGCCACTTTTCCCGGATCGTCGCCGAAGATCGTGCCGATGGTGCCGTACACGTCCACGTGGATGGCCGGCGCGTACCCTTCGGCCATGCGGAGGGCCTCGATGCGGCGGGCGAGCCAGCGCAGGTACTCGCGGAGCTTGCTCCCGTCCCGCCCGAGCTTCTCCTCCACGTTGTTGATGAGGGCGTGGGGCAGGGCGTCCACCCCCTTCAGGATCATCTTGTCGGCGTTCACGTACCTTTCGTCGCCGGATTGTCCGAAGATCGGGACCGGCCGGTCATCGAGCGGCAGGCCCCATTCCTCCGCGATGACCTCCGCGGGAATTTTTCCGGTCGCCTCGGCCCGAGAAGCGAGGAGGGCTTGGGTGAGGCCGTAGCGAAGGGCCGTGTGGAGCCGCCGCGGCTCCCCGTTCCCATCGGGGAAGCGCAGCGCGTCCACGGTGGCCGCCGCCTCCCGGAAAGGCGCGACTTCGGCCCCCTCCAAGAGCGGCCTGAGGTGCCGTTCCAGGAAGGGAATGTAGCGGTCGGGGGACAGGAGCGGATCGCGGCCGCCGGCGCCGGAATACTGGACCGCCGCGCAATCGCCGGCCGCTATCCTGCCGTTCTCCAGCTCCAGCACCACCGATATGGCTTTCCCCGGTTGGCGTACTCGGACGAAACCATCCGTGACCGGATTGCCGCCGTACGAGAAGCCGTCGTGCGGAGCGCCGGCCTTGATCGCCCGCTGATCGTCGAAGAAGAAGGCGCTCGCGCCCTCCACGAACGAGACGTTCCGTATCTTCATTTCGGCCTCCCCACGAGCTTGCCTTTGCCCACCGCGTAGATGTCGTCGGTCACCATCTGGAGCCCGACCGGACGCCCCTCGGTCTTCCCGCGCGCTTCCAGCCGTTCCCGGTGGAAGGCGCGTATATCGTCGCCGAGCGTCAGGTTGCCGGCGTTGAAGATGCGCACGCAGCCTTCGTCGTCGCGCATCGGCAGGATCTTGCCCCGGTTCTGGTTCGAGGGGGCGAAGGGTACGTCGAGGACCCCCGCCTCGAAGGCCCGGACGGCCGCCTCCTCGCAGTCGCGGTTCGGACTCAGGGCGAAGGCCCCTTCAAGGAGGGAGCGCGTTTCCCGGTCGATGAGGTCCGCCTCGGCCTCCACTCTAGCCGAATCCAGGAGCCCCTGCTCGGCGAGCATGTTCACGACCTGCCGCGTCGTCCGGAGTCCCTGGGCGTTGGCCTCCTTGGTCGGGATGCCCATCGCCTCATGGGGGGACTTCACGATGACCTTCGTGGCCCCCGCAAGCCGCGCGGCGACGGCTCCCCAGGCGATCACGCCGGAGGCTTGGGCCTCGTCTTCCGGGAAGCCTCCCATCCATTGGTGGAAGACCGTGGTGAGCTCGTAGTCGGCGAAGCCGGCCTGGGTGAAGTAGAAGTCGGCGAGGGCCACGAGGCTGCGGACGGCGGCCACGTCCTGAGAGAGATTCCCGCACTGGCCGTACCCGAGGGTGATCGATTTGACGCCCTGTTCCAAGGCGAGGAGCCCCTCCAGGATCGCGACCGCGTGCGACACGCAGGGCGGCACGAGGGTCCCCGTCAGCGGACCGAAGGGCTCGCGGTTGATGCGGACGCCCCGCTCCTCGTAGCGTCCCACCAGGCGGTCGACGTACTTCCAGTCCCGGATCGACTTCCGCAGCGGCACGTTCTTGGCGTAGGGGATGTTGTAGGAGATGCCTCCGCCCTCGAAGGCGGTGAAGCCGGCGGCCAAGGTGATCTCCGCGAGGAGGCGCGCGTCGGGCGTGCCGTGCCGCACTTCCACCGGCTTGGAGACCGCCTCGGCGACGCGCCGGCAGCCCTCCACGCCGTAGTTGACCGCGGGGAAGCCGTTGAGGAGGCTCACGCCGGCGGCCAGCGACCGCTCGATGCCCTTGGCGGCCTCCTCGTACCGGTTTTGGCGCGTGTAGGCGTCGATGGTGGTCGGCAGCAGGTCCGCCTCGCCCTCGTTCTCAAGGTATTTGAGGAGCTTGACGTGTTCGTCCACGAGGGCGACCCCCGCCCGCGGTTGGAGCAGGGTCCTGCCGCCGTCGCGCGCGCGTCGCATCGCGGCCGCGAAGTTCTTGGCCTCGCCGATGGAACGCTGGAGAGCCACGCCGGCCTCGAAATCCACGAGGGCGCCGGTCGGCCAGGTGCCGAGCGCTTCGTTCCTGCTGCGTTCGAATTCGACGTCGGACATGGTTCGATCGGTCATCGCGATTCTCCCTCTTCCACGAGGCCGGCGGCCGCGAGTTCCACGGCGACGTCCTCGTACTTCACCGATAAATTCGCCGCCAGGGGGATGAGGTACTGCGCGTCCCTCCAGTAGCGAAGGCCGTACCCGCGGGGCGTGAGGACCCGGCGCGGCCGCGCCGCGTCCGGCGAAACTCCTGCCGCGTCGAGGGCGGCTCGGAACAGGGCTCCCGATCCGCTCCGCGCGAGCGCGCCGCCCGATCCGATGGCGGCGCCGATCCCCGACAGGTCCCTGCCCGTTTGCACCCACACGAGGCCCGTGGCGGTATAGACGCCTTCCGCCGAACCCGCGTGCCTGCGGATCGATTCCGCGAGGCAGGATACGGCGAGATAGTCGTCCAGCGCGCGCTCCCGGTCCGTACGGGGCAGCCTGCCCGTTTCCGCGGAAACGTCCGCTACCCACCGTTCGAGTTCGGCGGCGCCCGGCGCGCCGAGCGCGGCGTCGGCGCCCGCGCGGCAGAGCTCCCAGAGGTTCCGCGCGCTCACGCGGAGGCCGAGGTCGCCTTCCACGCTGCGCTTGATCCGCGGCTCCGGTATGCCGCGGTAAACGGTGTCCGCCGTTCCCGCGAAAGGTTCGCAGGCCGAATACACGTCGGTCGTGGCTCCGCCCATGTCCGCGAGGAGGAAGCCGCGCGTCCCGCCGACGCCGCCCCGGCCGTCCATGGCGGTCACCAGGTCGAAGACGGCGGCGGGCGTCGGCCGGGGCTCGGCGCTGCACCGCGCGCGCACCGCGGAGAGGCCGCGCCCCTCGATGATGCGTTCCAGGAACAGGGCGGCGATCGCGTCGCGGGCGCCCGCGCATTCCAGGCGGTCCAGGTCGGGTAGGATGTTGTCCACCCCTACCGCCCGCTTCCCGGCTCCCCGCAGGATGGCGAGGACTTCGTCCCGCACGGCCGCGTTTCCCGCGTAGACGACGGCGGCGTCCACCGGCGAGGCCGCGAGGGCGGCGGCGTTGCCGAGGGCGTAGCTCTCGTCGCCACCGTCCGTTCCCCCCGCGAGGAGGACGAGGTCGCTCTCGGCGGCGGCCAGGGCCTCGATGTCGCGGCCGTGGAGCCGATACGAGAACGTCGCCACCACTTTCCCTCCCGCCGAGGCCGCGGCCAGGCGGGCGGCCTTGAGGGTGAGGTCGGGGACGATGCCGATCGCGGCGATCCTGAGTCCGCCCTTCGCCGAAGAGGAGAGGAAGGTCTCGCACTCCCGGGCTCCTCTGCGTTCGCCCTCCGCGGAGAGCGGTCCCCAGACCGCCTCGAAGCCGCGGGACAGGTCGTCGGGGGTGGTCGGGGCCTCGCTCCGCGCGATCGCGCGGGCCGTGCTGAGGTCGACCAGGGCCCCCTTGGTCCACGTGGACCCGATATCCACCGAGATCGCGAGTTCGGCCATGGTCACGCCCGCGTATTCTGCGGCGTACCGCGCCGGCTCGCCCGGCGCCGCGCGATATCCTCCCGGAGGAGGCGGGCGGCCTCCTCCAGGTCCGTGTCGCTCGGGAAGACCCGGTCAAAGCCCATGCCGCGGAATTTCTCCTCCACTTCGGCGAGGGGCGTCTTGCCCACCACGAGGTTGCCCCCGACCCAGAGGAGGATATCGGCGATGCCGCGCTCCACGCAGCGGCCGCGCATGCCCATGCAGTCGATCTCGCCGTGGCCGTACAGGCTCGACACGAGGATGGCGTCCGCCCCGCTTTCGATGGCCGCGGAGATGAACTCGTCCTGGCTCGTCATCACGCCGAGGTTGACGACCCGGAAGCCGCGTTCCGTGAAGAAGGCGTCGAGTATCCTGTTGCCCACCGAGTGGCAGTCGAATCCGATGACCCCGATCACCACGGTGGGTTTCCGTTCTTCCGCCCGCGCCGACGTTTCCATCGTCCGGCTCCTAGCGCGTGAGCAGGTCGCGGACCCGCTCTTCCACGTAGATCATCGAGCCGCGTTCAACCTGATAGTCGAAGACGATGAAGCGGCCGCCTCTTCCCGTGAACTCCTGGACCGCGGCCTGCGCCGCGCGACCGCTCGGGGCTGCCCAGGACGGAGGGACGATGACGATGTCCTTTTGCGCGATGAAGTCGGGGAACCGCTCCGCCTCGGTCACCTTGAGCTCCTCGAACCGGTCTCCGATCATGAAATCCACGAGCTTGTTCTTGATGATGTCCCGGAATTGGCGGCTTTCGAAGATGACGCCCAAGCGTTGGCCCGACTTGACGGAGGCGAGGGCGATGATGGTCTCCTGGGAGGGCGAGAGCGCCACCTGGATGATTTTTTCCTTGAGCGCGGGCACCATCCCGATGACTTCGGCGTAGTGCCGGGCGGAGGTCAGGATGAGGTCGAAGGTCCCCAAGCGTTGTTCGGCGTTGGCCGTCGCGGCGACCTCGTCGAGGAGGAAACGGGTTGCCGGCAGGTGGGAGAAGACGTTGAGCTGGCGCTGGAATACGGTGAGGGCCTCGGGATTGCAGTCCACCACCGCGATGGCGAGCTCGTCGAACAGGCGCTCCCGCTCCATGATGCCGAGTTCCACGAGCGTGCGGATCTCCCGATAGCTGAAGCGCAGGTCCCGGAGCCTGTCCACGAGTTCCCCGATCAGGGCGACCGCTTTTTCCTTCCGGCTGAGCTCGGCCACGTCCTGGCGCGAGGAGATGAAGCTGCCGCGTCCGGGGATGGATTCGATCACCTGCGACCGCGTGAGTTCTTCGTACGCCCGGTTCACGGTGCCGCGCGCCAAACCCAGTTTTTCCGCGAGTTCCCGCTCCGGCGGCAACCGGTCGCCGCTCTTGAGCTCGCCCGAACGGACGAGGCTCGTCACGCGCTCGATGATCTGCCGGTACGCCGGATTATCGCTCGACTTGTCGATCCTGATTTCAGCGGCCATGGTATGCCTCTTGGTATAGTACCAATCGAATTGGTCTATACCAATAGTATCGATGCGAATCTCGAAAATGTCAAGTCGAGCGCAAAAAAGCGAACGCGGCCTGCACCGCAGGCCGCGACGCGGCGAGGATAATGGGTGGCTGGAACGCGACACGAGGGACTCGAACCCCCTACCTGCTGCTTAGAAGGCAGCTGCTCTATCCGGGTGAGCTAGTGTCGCAGGAATGACCTTCGGGACGGCAGGACAGCTGCGCTGCCCCGGCGCCTTCGGTACCTTGGTGCGTGCCTTCGGGACGGCGGGATTTGAACCCGCGATCTCTTGCTCCCAAAGCAAGCGCCTTAGCCCCTAGGCTACGTCCCGAGTCTCCGCAGTTTATCTGAACGGGCCTAGGAGGTCAATTGAGAGACGGTCGTGCTATTGGTCCTCGTCGCCTCCGGGCGGGAAGAGATAGAGATCGGGCAGCTTGAAGGTGCGCTGGATGGAGAAGGACTCCGTCGCGCGCGCCTCGCTCGTCACCTCGAGTTCGAAGAAATGGCGGAGCTCTTCGAACCCGTTGCCGGCGGCGACCACGGTGAACTCGAATTTCCGCGTCTCCCCCACGGCTTTGGCCGGTATGCCGACCGGCCAGAAACTGAAGGTTCCGGCCGTGTTCGCGAAGAGTTTGAACGGGTTCTGCCAATTGGGATCGATCATGGCGGCGCTCTTGCCGTCGCAGTAGAGGGTCACCTCGATGTCGGTCAGGGGTTCGAAATTGGCTCCGTTGAAGGCGCGCCCCATGATGGTCGGGAAATTGAAGACGGGCCCTTCCACGGGAGCCGGTCCCTCGCGCCTCGCCGCGTCGTGCTCAAAATGGGGGCGGAGCGATTTCGCGACGCGCTGGAGGCCTTCGTGGATGAGGGCGACGACGTCGGCGTCTTCCTGCTGGCGGGCCATGGGTTCGCTCTCCACCCGCACCGCGCCGCGGCTGGAGATGACGTACCGCGGGGCCGTCCGGTTGAGCGCGTAGCACGCGGTGTCCAGGCGACACTGGTAACAGGTACAGGGGCGGTCGGCCTTGCCTTCCCGCTCGATCGCGTCGCAGATCTCGTTCACCATGCGCAGCACGATGTCTTCGGTGCCGTTGTGGATCTCCATTATCCCGCCTCCCCCCGGCGCCGTTCTTGAGCGGCGTCCGTACTAGAGTGTAGCCATTTCCCGCCGCCCTGCAACACGCTCCGCGCGGCCGCCGAAGCCGCGGCCGCCGCGGCGATCTCCTCGCTCGCGCAGACGCGCACGACGCGCAGCGAGCCGACGAAGGCCGCCACGGTAGCGCCGGAGAAGACCGTACCGCTCTCGGAGAACGGCACGGCCTTGTCCGCGACGCGGAGTCCCGTCTCGAAGGATATCGGTTCGGGCAGGTCGATGATGAGCTCCCCCTTATCGATTCTCCGCGAGAGCGGAAGCGCGAGTTCACCGGCGAGTTCGGCCTCGTAGTACGATCGCGAACCCAGGGCCGCGAGTCCCGCGTGGGCGGTCTCGTCGTAGGGAAATTCGGCGATGACCTGGAATATCCGGCCTTCGCGCACCGCTGCGGCCAGGGCGAAGGCGGGATGGGCCCGCGACGCGAGGAGGGCGAAGAGGCCCGCGTCGTCGAGGCCGTAGAGTTCCTCGCTCGCCAGGACGCCGTCCTCCAAGCCCGCTTTCACCGCGGCCTTGACCATGGCGGTGGCGGCCCGGACGCCGCGGTGCCAATAGACCGAGCGGTACATGAGGTACTTCGCGAAAAGGATGGCCTCCACGCTCGGGATGCCTTTGGAATCGATGTCGACTCCCCGTTCCGGGTGCGGTATGAGCCTGCTGAAGATGAAGTCGACGTCCTGGGCGCCGTACGGCACGCCGCAGTAGCGTGCGTCCCGGTTGAGGTAATCGAGCTTGTCGGGGTCCAGGACGCCGGAGAGCAACGTGCGATAGAAGAGCGCTTCGGCGCTCCCGCGAATCGGGAGCGACTTGTCCACGATGGCCGCGGTGAGGTACGGATCGGCCCCCGCCTTGCCCACGAGATCGCGGAGCGGGAGAGCGAGGATGAGGGCGCCGGTGAGGGCCTCGTGGTCCTCCAGGGGCAGCTCCTTGAGCGAATGGGCGTAGGGAAAGTGGCCGAGGTCGTGGAGGAGGGCCGCCGCCAGGAAGGATCGCACCCCTTCCGGACTCGTCCAGGAATCGGCTCCCCGCTCCAGGAGGGAACGCAGGAGTCGGCGGGCGAGGTGGTATACCCCCAAGGAATGGGCCGCGCGAGTGTGGGTGGCCCCGGGATAGACGGCCGCGGTGGGGCCGAGCTGCTGGATGCGGGCGAGCTTGGCGAAGGCCGAACTCGCGGTGAGGGCCGCGAGTTCCTGCGTGAGATAGATGTGTCCCCAGAGGGGATCGCGGATCGGCTCGGTGAATCCCGTCTCAAGCGCCGCGCGCACGGCAGGCATGGGTCTTAGACTCCGCCCGCCTTGGCATAGGGCACGAGGCCGCCGGCGCGCAGCACGGCGCGCGAACGGAGGTCCACGTCCAGCCGCACCGCGAAGCGCGTTCCCTTCGTGACGTTCTGGACGGTGATTAGGAGCGCGCCGTCCTTGGACTCCAGGAATGCGTGGAGCCCCTCCATCACGAGCGCGTCGTTCGCGTCGATGCCGTCGTAATCGGCCGCATCCACGAACACGAGCGGGAGGATGCCGTAGTTGACGAGGTTCGCCTTATGGATGCGCGCGAAGGACTTCACGAGCACCGCCTTGATGCCCAGATACATGGGGGCGAGGGCCGCGTGTTCCCGCGAGGAACCCTGGCCGTAGTTCGCCCCGCCGACCACGATGGAGGAGCCGGCCGCCTGGGCCTTCTTCCAGAAGTCGGGATCGAGCCGCGTGAAGGTGAACTTCGAAATCTCCGGGATGTTGGAGCGGAGCGGCAGCACCTTCGCGCCCGCGGGCATGATGTGGTCCGTCGTGATGTCGTCGCCGGTCTTGAGGATGACGGGCAACCTCACCGAATCGGCGATCGGCTGGGGAGCCGGACAGGGCTTGATGTTGGGGCCGCGCTCGATCTCTACCTTGACGGCCTCCGCGGGGGGGAGGGGATGGATGAGCATATCGTCTCCCGCCGCCGCGAGGCCTTCCCGCACGTAGTTCTTGACGTCGCGCCGGATGAAGGGGATTTCCCGGGGGTCGGTGATCACGCCGGTGAGCGCGGCCGCGGCGGCGGTCTCCGGCGAGGAAAGGAAGACCCGCGCGTCGCTCGTGCCCGATCTCCCTTCGAAGTTACGGTTGAACGACCGGACGCTCACGCCGCCCGATTTGGGCGCGAATCCCATGCCGATGCAGGGACCGCAGGCGCTCTCCAGGATGCGGAAGCCGGCGCGGATGAGTTCGCCGAGGATACCGGCCTTTTCCGCCGCGAGCAGGGTCGCGCGGCTGCCGGGGGTGAGGGCGGCGGAGACGCGGGGATGGACCACGCGGCCTTTCATGATCTCCGCCACGGCGGCGAGGTCGTCCAGGGAGGAGTTCGTGCAGGATCCGATCGCGACCTGGTCCACCGGCGTACCGGCGAGCGTGGCGGCGGGCACCACGTTGTCGGGCGAATGCGGCTTGGCGATGAGGGGAACGAGGTTCGTGAGGTCGATCTCCACGACGCGGTCGAATTTCGCGTCCGGATCGGCGGCGAGCGCCACCCAACCGGCCTCCCGGCCCCGGTCCGTGAGGAATTCGCGGGTCCGCTCGTCCGAAGGGAAGACCGAGCAGGTGGCGCCGAGCTCGGCGCCCATATTGGTGATGGTGGAACGCTGCTGCACGGTGAGCGAGGCCACGCCGTCCCCGAAGTACTCGTAAACGTTGCCGACGCCGCCCTTCACCGTCTCCAGGCGGAGCAGTTCCAAGATGACGTCCTTTGCCGAGACGGCGCCGCGGAGGCTGCCCGTGAGCTTGACGCCGACGACGCGCGGCATCACGAGGTTGAAGGGGCCGCCGCCCATGGCGACGGCGACGTCCAGTCCGCCCGCGCCGATGGCGAGCATGCCGAGCCCGCCCGCGGTGGGGGTATGGGAATCGGAGCCGAGCAGGGTCTTGCCAGGCAAGCCGAAGCGCTCGAGGTGCGACTGGTGGCAGATGCCGTTGCCGGGGCGGGAGAAGTAGAGGCCGTACCGGGCGGCTACGCTCTGCAGGTACCGGTGGTCGTCCATGTTCTTCCAGTCTTCCTGCAGGGTATTATGATCGACATAGGAGACGGAGACCTCCGTCATCACCCGATCCAGGCCCATCGATTCGAATTGCAAGTAGGCCATGGTCCCGGTCGCGTCCTGCGTCAGGGTCTGATCGATGCGGATTGCTATTTCCGAGCCGGCCTCCATCGTTCCTCCGACGAGGTGGGCGGCGATGATCTTTTCGGTGACGGTCTTTCCCACGTTTTCCTCCGTACTTCTCTCGATAGTAACTATGGGGGCTCTCATTGTCCATACTCCCTTTGACGTTCACGGAGCGCCAGGCTAAAATTAACCAATGATGCATCCCGGCACCCGTACGGTCTCCGCGGCCTTACTCTCCCTGCTTCTCGTCGCCTGCGCCAAGGCCCGGCCCGCGACCGCGGAGGCCCCGCCCGCCGCTCCCGTCTCCCCGGCGCAAGGATCGGTTCCGCCGCGCGCATCGCCCGCCATCGTCGTGCCCAAGCCCACCATGAAGGCCGTGAACTCCGAAACGCGGCCTCCGGTCCGCACCGTCCTGACCGATCCTCTCCTGCCGACGGGATCGGAGACTCCGCGGCTCCCGAGCGATTTCGTCATCGGCCGGATCGGCGGCGGGGAGGCCGGGCAAGAGGCGTATCGATTCGTCATGGATTTTCTGGAGGCGCTCGGCCGGAATGACGACGTTTCCGGCCGCCTCTCCGACCGCGGAAAGGAGGACGCGGCCGCCGCGGCCGCGCTCATAGCCTCCCTGCGGACGGCCGCTCCCCGCGCGGGGAGCGGGGTGCTTCAGGAG
>JAEXTK010000221.1 GCA_023406985.1 Spirochaetota bacterium
CGCCGGAGGCGTCCGAAACGTCCGCCCCACCGGCTCCACCGCCCATTCCGCCGGCTCCACCGTCCGTCTCGGCGACGGGAGCCGGCGCGGCCGCGGTCGAGAGGAGGCTCGCGGCCCTCTTGGCCACCCCCTCGCGCGAATCGAAGATGGCGATATCCACCCCGCCCGCCTCGACGAACTCGTCGGCGAGGAAGAGGAAATGCGTGCAGCCGAGCACGATGGCGTCCACGTCGAGCTCCCGGAAGCGCCGTATGTAGCGCTCCGCCGTGGCGAGCCGCTCGCCGCGATCGGAGAGGGCGTACCGATGCTCCACGAATTCCACGAGCTCGGGCGCGGCGATACCCACGAGTTCGCAGTCGGGGGCGAAGCGCGCGGCCAGGTGCGCCGCGTACGGGTCGCGGACCGTCCGCTCCGTGGCGAGCACGCCGATGCGGCGCTTCGAACTGGCGAGGGCCGCGGGCTTCACCGCGGGGACCGTCCCGACGAAGGGAAGCGAGGGAAAAGCCGCGCGGAGGTCCTCCAGGGCCGAAACGGACGCGGTATTGCACGCGATCACCACGAGGCGCGGATCCATGAGCGCGACGAGGCGGGAAACGAGTTCCACGAGGATATCGACGAGTTCCGTTCGGCTCTTGGGACCGTAGGGGAAATGCGCGCGATCGGCGACGTACGCGACGGGAACTCCCGGCCGGAGCGCGCGGAACGCGCTGCAGTACGGCAGCCCGCCGACGCCCGAATCGATGAAGACGACGGGCCGCGCCGTTTCGGATCGTCCGGATACGCGCGGAGAAACGAGGGGGGATGCGACCATGGCTTCAGGAACCGAACAACGCGTCGAAGGACGACCGCGCGGCCGCCGCCTTGCCGCGCGCTGGCCCCGCTCCCGCGGAAGGAGACCGGAAGAGGGGGTTGAGGGAGAACCAATCGCAGAAGTTGCCCCGTTCCTTGTCGGCCACGAGATCGGCCTGGGACTCCGCGCAATCGCCGCGGCTGCCGGGGAGATAGAAACGACAGCTCCGGCAGGAACGGAGATCCTTCCCGCAGTCGGGACAGCGGGCGGAGCGGCCGATGGGCTCGGCGTCGAGAACGGCGGAACCGCAATACCAGCACATGGCCCCATCATACTCCGGCGCCCCCGCCGCGGCAAGTCGCCGGTTCGACTAGAATCGTTCGGTAACCCGCGCTCTCGCCGCTCCCCTTGCGCGGACGCGGCCGCCCGCCCTATTATTCTGTCCATGTATGCGTTCACGCCTTGCGCCGCCGGGTGCGGCCGCCCCGTCGTCACGGGATCGACGACCTGCGCGCTCCATGTCGCGGACCCCGCCGCGGAAGCCGAACGTATCGCGGCCCTCGTGGCCTCAAGCCCCATCGTGAAGGACATCAACGCGGCGGGCCTCCATTTCGAGGGCGTCGATTTTTCGGGCCGCCACTACTACGGCTGCGGATTCGCCGGCGCTTCCTTCACCATGTGCCTCTTCACGTCCTCCGTCTTCCGCCTCTGCTTCTTCGACTTTTCCGCCTTCGAGGGCTGCGATTTCTCCAAGACCGACACGCAGTTCTCCTCGTTCGCCGGCGCTTCCATCCGCGATTGCACCTTCGAGGGCTCCGAGATCGTGCACGTCAATTTCGGCGGCGCCGCCATCTCGGAGTGCACCTTCAACGATTCGGACCTCTACAACAGCCGTTTCATCGGCGCCCGCTTGGAATCGGCGGACTTCATCGATTGCAACATCAAGAAGACCTTCTTCATCAAGGCGCGCCAGGAACGGGTCTCGTTCAAATCGTCCAATACGGCCGAGGCCATCTTCGAAATGGAGAACCAGGGGTGAACATCTACTTCCACTATTGCCTGTACGGTTTTTCCAATTGCTACATCCTCGGCAGCGAGGAGGAACCGCGGACGGCCCTCATCGTGGATCCCGGCTGCATGGACGAGAAGCTCGTGGACTTCATCGAAAAAAACGACTATACGGTCCGCGCCATCCTCATCACCCACGACCACGCGAACCACGTGCACGGGCTCAAGACGTTCAAGAAGATCTACGACGCCGAAGTGTTCGCGGTGGACCCGACGGTCTGCGAGCAGCGGGCGACCATCGTCCACGACGGCGACATCCTGGACCTCGCGCCCTTCTCCGTGGAAGTCTTCTCCGTCCCGGGCCATTCCGCCGATTCCGCCGTCTACCGCATCGAGCGGCTCCTCTTCACCGGCGACGTCATGACCGCGGGCCTCGTGGGGACCACCGCCAGTTCCTACGGAAGGTCCGTACAGTCGGCCGCGATCCGGAGCAAGCTCCTCTCGCTTCCCGGCGACTTCGTCGTCCTCGCGGGTCACGGACCGCCTACGACGCTGGAAGCGGAGCGGCGTTTCAACGCGGGGCTGGAGGCCGCCGAAAAGGCGGGCGCTCAGCGGGCCGCGTTCGTGCGGGATATCTGGTAGACGCTCGCGACGCTGCCCGCGCGTAGAGCCCAGCGGCCCGCGACGTAGTCGTCGAAGGCTTCCGCCTCCGCGGTGAAGAGGCGGGCCAGGTCCGGCCACGATCCCTTCGCCTCGTCCTTGGGCGGTAGCGCCCCCTTCCGGTACGCGTCCTTCTCCAAACGCGACGCCAAGGTCTCTCCGAAGTACTTCGCCGCGGATGCCGCCGGCTGCTGCAGGCAATACGCCATGAGCTCGTTCATCATGAGGTTACGGTCGCCGACGTCGTAGCGGTGCATATCGAAATATGCTTTCAAGAAGCGGCGGGCTACGGGATCGAGGCCGTCCCAGCGGGAGGCCGCGAACCGCCTGAAATCCGCGTCGATGAAGAAGAGCCCGTGGTACGCCTCGTGCGTCATGAAGAGGCCCCGCAGATAGCCTTCCGATTCGCGCGAGATCGATACGATGGCGCCCTCGCCGGCGGCGATCGTTTCCCCGTCCCGCTTCACGATGCCGTTCGCGGCCAGGATCAAGAGAAGCTCGCGTTCTTCCGCATTGAGGCCGAACTCCGTGAGCCGGGCCCGCTCGAAGAAGGCGGCGAGATCCTCCGCGCGGTAGTCATGGGCGTTCCAGCCGTGGAGCGAGGCGATCTCGGCGTCGGTGGCGAGCCTCCCGCGATACCCGGCCTTCTCCGTGAAGAACGCGATCCGCTTGAACAGCCGGTCCTGTACGCCGTAATCGGCGGTATCGAAAATGAGGATCGAGGGGAAGCGCTCCCAACGGAAGACCTCGTAGCGCGCGTCCCGCCACGCGTCCTGCCGATAGGCGAGTATGAGCCCCGGATCGGCCGGCACCGGCTCGGAGGGAAACGCGCGTACGGCCGGCCGCTCCGTCAACGCGAACGCAGGGTAGGCCGGCCCCTCGACGACGAGGGGGAAAGGATCGAGGGGGAGGACGCCGGCGGGGAAGTTGACCGGCGCCGTCCCCTCCTTACGCGGGCCGGGATACGCGAAGGAAACGTCCCCGGCGGCGAGGGTGGATCGCCCGCCGCCGAGGCCCAGACGAAGGTCGGGACTGCCCGGCCTATGGCGGGCCGGGGGATCGATGACGAGCCGCAGCCCCGCCGCACCCGGCTCCCGGTAGACGTAGGGGGTGAGGAAGAGCGCGCCGGAGAGCGCCGCGTAGCCGTAGGCTCGCTCCGCGACGCGGATCGAGCGGAGCGCGAAGACGGGAACCGGCCGGCCTTCCTGCGCCTTCGGCTTCGGAGCCTTGGCCGCGCCGGCGGGGTACTCGGCCGACAGCTCGAAGGAGGCGAGCGCGGCCGAACCGAGGGGAACGCGGTAGCGGAGCACCGATACGCAGGGCGCCGCGGGCGAAGCCGCGGATGGCGAAGCCGCGGATGGCGAAGCCGCGGGATCCGCGCGGTCCGCGGGGCCGCCCTCCGCCTGGGCGATGGAGGGCAAGGCCCACGCATCCTCGCCCGGAGCGCGGAAAACGAGGAGGAGCCCCGCGTCGTTCGCGTCCAGCGCGTATTCCAACTCGATCGCCGCGGCGTTCACCGGAAGGGGGGCCGCGAAAGAGAAGCGCAACTTCCCCGGCATGTCCAGGGAGAGTTTTCCGGCGGCCGAACGCGCGTCCGCGGCGCGGAGGACGACGGGGGAACCGGCCGCGTCGAAGGCGGCCACGTCGGCGTTCCGGGCCGCCGAGCACGACGTCGCGAGGCTCAGCAGCAGCGCGAGCGCCGGAGTGCGAGCGCGCGGAAAACGGGGGATCACGGCGGAACCGCCTAGAGCGACAAGACGCTTCTCGCGATGAGCTGGGCGAGCGAGTACTTACGCTCCACCGTCATCTCCGCGTCGTTGCGCAGGAAGCTCTCGAAGCGGCCGATGAAATCGTCCGGCAGTTTTTCGAGCTCCTTGACCTGTTCATAGAAACCCCGATGGGAGGGTTCGAAGCGGCGGTTCACGCAGAAGAGGACCACGCAGGCGTTCTTGATGAAACCGGCCGCGGAAATGAGATAGTGGAAATCGTCGCCTTGGATGAGCGCGGCGCCGAGGTCGGAGAGGAAATGCTCCATCTTGGACTGGTGGGCGTCCCGCATCTGGCGCCAAAATTCATCGCCGAGTTTAGCCAGGCGCGTGCGGAGTCCGTCGATCCACGCGCTCCGCTTGAAGAGGACTTCGCCGCGGGAAAGGCGGTAGAACATGTAGGTGCCGGAATCCTTTATGAGCCAGAGCTGATCGGTCCGCGTATCGGCGATATCGACCACTTCTTCGATATTCTGGGTGGACTTGAATTCGATGCGGACGGGCAGCCCCGCCACGAGGAACCGATCCTTGTTCTGGAGCGCCGAAGTCTCGAAGGCCGCGACGTCGTCGCCGTAGGCGGCCCGGCGCTCCGCGGGGGTCGGCATGGCGCCCGTGTGGTAGACGTCCAGGATGAGCGCGAAATAGGGATCGAGGGTGTCCGATAGCGCGGCTTCATTGAGCGCGATGCATTCCGTTGCCGGCCAACCGGAAATCGTTGCGACAAATCGATCGGCGAGCATTTTAGTCTTGCGCTTCATAGCCCTTCCTTTACAGCCAGCTTTGATCAACTGTATCATGGTTGGGGAACTTTGAGAATATGAACCAACCGCGCCCCCCGCTCCGCATGGTCGCCCTCTTCCCCCATGAAGACGCGGCGCGTCCCCTAAGGATGTACCGGAGCCGGCTGTTCGCCGCCGGCTTCCTCGGCGCCTTTTCCTTTCCGCTCTGCGCGCCGCTCGCCGTCTTGACCCGCCCCCTCCGCAAAGACGAGCTCGCCGCAGCCGCCGCCGACCTCCGCGCGGCCGCCTCCCGCGTCGATTCCCGCGGGAGGCTCGTCGCGGCCGGAAGCGTGCGCATCGGCGGAGACGGGTTCCCGCCGCGGCTCGCCCTCCCCCTCTCCGTCCCCGTCCCTGCGCTCCCGGGCGATGCCGTCCTCTCCCGTTGCGCCGAAGTCGCGCTCGTGCTCGCCGTACTGGACGGCCCCCCTGCGGATGAGGCGCTCCCCGCCCCGCCCGAGGGGGCGGCGATGCCGCCGTTCCGGCCGGCCTACCTCGCCAACGTGGCGGTTCGGACGGCCGAAAGCGGAGAGGCCCCGTTTTCGTACGAATGGGAGACCGGCGAGCCGCGCTGGCTCCCGGGAGGCGCGCGGTGACGGAGAATCCCCTCCGGCTCGCGGGCGACCGCGTCCTCCTGGACGTCAAGGCCGTGCCCTCCGCCGCGCGCACCGAGATCGCCGACCTCAAGGACGGCCGCCTCCGCGAACGCAGCGCCGCGGCTCCCGAGGACGGCAAGGCGAACCTCGAGCTCCGCGTCGCCCTCGCGCGGGCGGCGGGGTGCGCGAAGAGCGCGGTCCTCCTCGTCGCGGGTGAAAAATCCCGCCTCAAGACCCTCTCCTTCCCCCGCGCGTGCGAAAGCGCCCTCCGCGCGGTCCTCGCCGGCCTCGGCGCCTGAGCGTTCCGCCGCGCCGCCCTCCGCTCCCGCGTCAGATACCCGCGCCTTCCAGGGGCCGCATCCGCTCGACCTCCACGCTGACGGCCCCTTGATCGTCGGTCACCGTTCCCCACAGGAGCAGGGGGCGGGCATCGAGGAGGAGCCGCCAGTGCCTCTCGTACGCCTCCGGGAACAGCACCGTCTCGTAGAGCGCGGTCTCGTCCTCGAAGCTCACGAAGACCATCGGCAGGTCCTTGGACGTCCACACCTCCTTCCGCGTGATCTGCCAGCCCACGAGCGCGACCTTCGACCCGATATGCGCGCCCAGGTCGGCGGCCTTGACCCGGTTGAGTCCCATGATCGCGTCGGCCCAGAACACGAGGGGATGGCGGGAGCGGAGGAAGCCGAGCGCGGCGAGTTCCTCCCGGAGTTCGTTTTTCGTCCGCTTCGCGGCCGGGGCGGCAGGGCGCAGCTTCGCTCCGGGACGCGCCGGAGCGAACAGTTCCTCCTGCCCCGTCCCCGACCGATCGGACCGCGCGGTCTCGACGAGGAGGACGCGGGCTTGGGTAGCCCTGCTCGCGTCCGGCGCGAGCGAGTCGAAGGCGCCCGCCGCGGTGAGGGACAGGATGTCCTCCCGCGAAAGGAGAGCTCCGCAGCGGCGGGAGAAGTCGGCGAGGTCGGCGAAGGGGCCCCGCTTTTCCCGCTCGGCCACGAGGCCCTCCCTGGCCTTCTGCGAGAGCTTCGCGATGGCCATGAGGCCGACGACGAGGCAGTCCCCCTCGCCGCGATAGGGGATGCGGCTCCGGTTGACGTCCGGGCCGGCGACGCGGAGGCCCATGCGCCGCGCCTCGCTGATGTAGGCCTGGGGATGGTAGTAGCCGCCCTGGTTGGAGAGGACGGCGGCCATGAAGGCGGCGGGATGGTGGACGCGGAGCCACGCCGACTGGAAGGAAACCATCGCGTAGGAAGCCGAATGCGGCTTGCAGAAGGAATAGCCGTCGAAGGAAAGCATCATCGGCCAGACCTCGTCCACGACCTTCGCGTCTACGCCCTTCGCCGCGCAGCCCGCGCGGAAACGCTCCTCGTACTCGGCGAGCTTCCCGCCCTTCGATTTTTTGGCGATCACCTTCCTGAGCCGATCCGCATCCACTTCATCGAACCCCGCGAGCGCGATGGCCGTCTTGGAGACGTCCTCCTGATAGCAGAGGATGCCGAAGGTCTCCGCGAGGCTATCAGCGAGGAGGGGGTGGAGCGGCTTCCACGCGCCGCCCTTGAGGCGCCGCACGTATTCGGCTATGAACTTGTTCGCCGCCGGCCGGATGAGCGAGCTGTGGATGACGATATGGTCGAAGTCCCCCTTTCCCGTCTTCTTCTGCAGTTGGCGCATCGCGGGGGATTCGATGTAGAAGACCCCGAGCGAATCGCCGCGGGCCAAGGCCGCGATCGTCGCCTCGTCCTCCGCCGGCTTCCAGGAGAAGGGGTCGATGCGGACCCCCTCCTCCTCCAGGTTCGCGAGGGCGTCGCGGATCACGGCGAGGGACCGGTTCCCGAGCAGGTCGATCTTCACGAGCCCCGCGGCCTCCGTCCCCTCCTTCTCCCAGGCGAGGAGCGGAAAGCCCTCCGCGGAGGACTCTATCGGCGCGTACCGGTCGATGGGGCCGGGGGCGATGACGAGGCCCCCGCAGTGCATGGATAGGCCGCGCGGCAAGCCCTCGATCCGCCGCGCGAGGGAAAAAACCTCGGTCCATACGGGATCGACCGTGTCCGCCGCTTCGGCGAGCGCGAAAACGCTCCGCTCCACGCGGGCTATCTCCCCCTCCGCGAGCCCGTAGGCCTTGGCGGTCTCGCGGAGCGCCGAGCGGGGCCTGAACGTGTTGTGGTTGGCCACGCGGGCGCACCGATCCCGGCCGAACCGCTCGATCACGCGCCGGATGAGCTCGTCCCGCTCGTCCCACGCGAAGTCCACGTCGATGTCCGGAGGGTCCGGCCGGGCCATGTTGAGGAAGCGCTCGAAGTAGAGGTCGTACTTGACGGGGTCCACGTTCGTGATGGAGAGCGCGTACGAGACGATGGAGGCGGCCCCCGAGCCGCGCCCGCAGGTCCGGCTCGTCATGGCGACGATGTCGTCCATCACGAGGAAATACGGCGCGAAGCCTTTCCGTTCGATGACATTGAGTTCCTTATCGATGCGGGCGCGATGGACGTCGGTGAGTTCTCCGTACCGTTTCGCCGCCCCCTCCATCACGCGCCGCCTGAGCAGTTCGGCGGGAGAGCGCCCATCCTCTCCGCCGTAGTCGGGGAAGACGTAGCCGTCGAATATTTTTTCGAAGGCGCAGGCGGCTACGATCTCGTCCGCCGCGCGGAGGGCCTCGGGCCAGGCGGCGAGGCGCCGCTCCACCTCGGCTCCCGGCAGGAAGCGCTCGGCGTCGCTCGCGGCGCGATCCCCCTCCGCGAGGGTACCGACGGTCTTGCCGAGCGCGACGGCGCGGAGGACCGAGTGGACGGCCCAATCGTCGGTGTCCAGGAAGGTCGCATCGTCGAGGGCCGCGAGGGGGATGCCGAGCCGCCGCGCGGCCGCCGCCGCGGCGAGCGAATGCGGGGTGAGGGCGGCATAGAGGGAAGGGACGCGCCCCGCGAGCGCGTCGAGGACCTCCGGGCGGCCGGAAGCGAGGATGAGGCCGGCCGAATCCGCGCGGAGCGCGGCGAGGAGGTCGAACGAGCCGGGGACGGCGCCCGCGGCCCGCTTGGCGGCGCTCAGGAGCTCGCAGAGCCGCCCGAAGCCTGCGCGGTCCTTCACGAAGGCGAAGACGCCGGGCGTCGCTCCGGGCGGTTCGGGCATGCCGCACGGCTCGTCCGCCCGCGGCTCCGGCGCGGTAACCGTCAGCTCCGCGCCGATGACGAGGCGCAGCTTGGCCGCGGCCGCGGCGTCCCTCCCCTCGTGCACGCCGTAGAGGCTGTCGCGATCGGTGATCGCGAGCGCGGCGGCCCCGTAGGCGGCCGCGCGCGCGATGAGGTCCTCGTTCCTCCGCACTCCGTAGAGCAGCGAATAGGCGGAACGTACGCCGAGCCGGCTACGCACCGACGTCGCCTCCCGTAAACCCGGAGACGGCGAACGCGGCGGAGGAGGCGCCGTACGGGGCGGTGGCGGCGAGGCAGGCCGCGCGGGTGACCGCGGAGGGACCATAGCGCCGCCGCGCGGCGTCCACCGCGGCCTGGACGCGCTCTTGGCGGAGGGAAGCCTCGGGGAGGAAGAGGTCGAGTTCCCTTCCCGCCGGCGCGAGTCCCGCGAGGAAGCAGGAAAGGCCGCGGACGCGCACCCTTCGCTCCCCGGCCTTCGCGTAGGCGCGGCACGCCGCGGCGATGAGCTGCGAATCCAGGGCGAGCGGATGACCCGCGCGCACCTCCGCCTCGGTCCGCACCCCGTCGGCGTACGATACCGACACGCGCACGCGCGACGCGGCGAGGAGCTCCTTGCGCAGCTCCAAGCCCGCGTCCTCTACGACCGCGACCAAGCCTCCGCGGATGACCGAGGCCTCCAGGACATCTCCCGCGAAGTCGAGGCGGCGGCGGATGGCGCGCTCGGCGAGCCGTCCCGGGACGACCGGCGCGGCATCCACACCCCGCGCGGCGTCCCGCAGCGCCAATCCCCGTTTCCCGAGGAACGCGAGCGCTTCCGAATCCGAGAGGGCCGCGATCTCTCCGATGGAAAAGAGTCCCACGACCGACAGGGCCCGCGCCACCGCCGGGCCCACGCCGGGCAGGATCAGCGCGGACTGCGTGTCCAGGAAAGCCATTTCCTCCCCGGCCCGTATGAACGCGATGCCCGCGGGCCGCAGGCTCCGCGTGGCGATCTTGGCCACGAGCTTATTCCTGGCCACGCCGAGCGCGGGCGTGACGCCGACGGCCTCGACGATCTCGTTCTTGATGCGGACGGCGACATCGAGGTGCGCGCCGAAGAGGCGGGTGGTTCCCGCCAGGTCCAGGTAGAGGTGGCCGCCCGTGTCATTCTGAACCATCGGCGCGTAGCGGGCCGCGATCCGCTCCATCGCGGCGTTCGCCGCGGCGCACGAGACGGGATCGGGAGGCAGGACGAGGAGATCCCGCACGCGTCGTTCGGCCTCGGCGAGCGGCATGCCGCGCTCCACGCCCGATTCGATCGCCCGCCGCGAAACGTCCAGGACGGCGGCCCGCCCGGCGGCCTTCCCCGCGATTACGAAGGGGCGGTCGGCGATCGCGGGTTCCCGCGCGGCGGCGACGGCGGCCGGAAATCCGACGACGTTGAGGTGCACCACGCTCGCGCGTTCGTTCATGGCGCGAAACCGAGCCGGGAGACGAGGGCCGCGAACGCCGCGGCGTCCGCGGCCATACCGCTATTGCTGAAGTAAACGAACACCCGGTTCACCTGCGGAGCGATCCCCCGCACGCGCTCCGCCAATCCTCCGAGCTCCGCGTCCGCGTATGAATACTCGGAGCGCGCTTCCGCGCCCTCCCACGCCGCTCCGTTACGACCGTGGCAACGGAAATAGGCGAACGGAGCGGTGGTCACGTCCACGAGGGGCGGAAGACCCGGGAGGTCGGGGAGGTCCGCCGAGACGATGGCTACCTCCCTCGATCGACAGATATCCACCACGGCGTTCGTGTACCACCCGGCGTGGGCGAACTCGAGCGCGACCGGGACGCCCGAAAAATCGTCCAGCAGGGCGGACAGATACCGGCGGCCGGACTCGACATTACGGAATTGCGGCGGAAACGTGAAGAGCACGGCGGCCAACCTTCCCTCCTCCGCGAGCGGCTCTATCGCCCGCAGGAAGGCCGCGCGCTCCCGCCGTGCCGCGGGGACGACCTCATGCGTCAATGACCGATGCGCCACGACCGCGAATACGACCGATGGACCCGTCCGTTCGAGGCAGCCGCGCAGCTGATCCGCCGTCGGCATGACATGGAAGGGACGGTTGAGTTCCACGGTGGGAACGGGGGGCGCGTACGGGGATGGCGCTGGGTCGGACTCGGCGCCTGCGCACTGGTCGTAGTCGCACGTGCCCACGAGGATCGATGCCATACCCTAATATTACTATACAGATGTTACGTGTCAAGAATCGCGGCGGCCGCCGCGGAATAAAAAAAGCTCCCCGCAAGGGGAGCTTACATCTACGGTCATCCATGAGCCGCGCCCGGTTCGAACGGGCGACCCACGCCTTAAAAGGGCGTTGCTCTACCTACTGAGCTAGCGGCCCGTAGGAGTGAGCATACCGAAAGGAGCGGTCGAGGTCAATACCTGAAAAGCAGGCCGATATCCATCGCCAGCACCGGATTGACGCCGGGGTCCAACCCCAACTCGATGCCGCGCATGGCGAAGTCGAATTGGGCGAACTTGAGATCGAGCCCGAAGCCGGCGCACGGCAGGGCATCGGCGATGCCGAGCCGCAGGCTGAGCGCGTCGAGGACCACGACCTCGGTGCCGAAGGAGACGTTGAGGATGGGATGGCGCGGGATGAGCGCGAACAGGTCCAGGAAATCCCGGTAATCCAGCAGGAAGACGAGGTTCGTCACGTACCGCTCGAGCCGCTCGAACCGCGGATAGTAGGCTATGCCCATGTCCAGGCGCGGGTCGATCTTGCCGCTGGAACCGGAATCGATCGCCTGCGCGCCCGAAAAGAAATCGGAGGCCGAGGCGAAGGCCGAAACGAGGGCCGGGGAGTATACGTCGCGGCACACGAGGCCGACCGCGAGCGTCCGGTCGTACTCATAGCGGAGACCGAGGTCGAAGCCTAAGCCCATGACGCTCGCGAAGGGACGGTCCGACATCAGGCTTCCCGTGAACAGGTCGGTGACCGAAAGCAGCGACGACTCGAGCTCCATCATGCCCCTGAGGAAGCCCTTTACCAAGAACCCCGCATCCACGAGGTGGGCTTCCGCGGGTTCGAAGCGGAACGCGTATCCGCCGACGACGAGGAAATCCTCGCTGGCCGTGGCGCGGACGCCCGCCCCCGTCGCGATGCCGTCGAGCGAGGAACTGTTGAAGAGCCCGAATCCGAGGCCGTTGCCGACCCACCCCAGGGAGAGCGGTCCGCCGATATCGAAGCCGGCGTAGGTGCCGTTATCACCCACGATTCCGGACAGGTCGAAGGTGTCGCTGCCCGCGAGGTCGGCGATCTCGAATATGGGACCGTAGACCGAGACGGTGAGCTCCGCGACGCTGAGCTCTTTCTCGACGCCGGCGAATCCTGCGGGATTCGTGAACAGCGCGGAGAAATCGTCGGTGAGCGCGGCGTGCGTCCCCCCCAGGGCGGAAAGACGCGCGGAAGGAATGGTGAACGGCGCCACCTCGATGGCCTGAAGTACGCCGCCGAACAGCGAGGCGATTGCGCATGCGATGAATAGACGAGCCGATATCCGCGTCACCCTCGGACTCCCGCTTCCAAGATTACGGCGCTCACGGCGCCGGCGTATACAAGTTGAGGGCTTCGAGCAGGTCGTTGAGCGTGCCCGTTCCGCCCTCCGCCTCGTTCTTATCCGCGGCCTTGACGGCGAGCGCCACCGCGAGCTCTTCCGCGGGAGACAGCGTGCCGGATTCGGAATCGAAGCCGTCGATATAGGCCTCCGTACCGCCCGCGGATTTATCGGCTTCGGCCGCGAGCAGGACGACCGCGGCCATCGCGAGGTCGTCGGCCGTCGCGTTCTCCACGAACGCGTCGAACGCGACGGTATCGGTTGGGGAAGGCATCACCGCGATGAGGGCCGTGGACGTACCCTGCAGATTGGAGAGTCCGGATAGGGAAGAGGACACCTCGGCGATGAGCTCGCTCTTCACGGCGGGGTCCGTCAGATCGCCGCCATTCAGGGTTTTGACGATCGTGCCCGAATCGCGGAGTACGGCGGTACCGACGCCCGAGGCGGTGACCGCCAACTCCACCGCGGCGCCGCGGAGGACCGCCTGTTCCGTAGGCGTGGCGCCGGCCATCGCGTCCTTTATGCCGCCCAATACAGCCAGGGACAGGTCGGAATTGCCTTCGGCCTGGGTCATGAGGTCGTCTATATTCTTCACGGTCACGTCGGGCACGAGATCGTCCTGATCCCGCGCGAGCCCCGAGGCGAGGGAATTCGTGAAAAAGGCGCTGCACGCCGCGAATCCCGTGACGACGACCGCCGCGCAGAGGAGCATGACCGCTTTCCGAACGATATTCATAGCCTTAGTCCTTCCTAGACAATGTTATATCCCCTTTTTATCCCGTATCCAGCTTCCGCCGGCCTAGAAGCGGAACGAAAGCTGCGCGGACAGGCCGGACCGGGGAAGGGCCGAGGATGGGCCCCACGCGTCGGAGAAGAGCGCGGCGTCGAACTGCACGAAGGCGAGCCTCAGGCCGACGCCGGCGGTGAGGCTTCCCCGATCGTAACCGGCGCGGAGCCGGAGGAAGCGAAACATGGCCAACTCCGCTCCGGCATGGAGCAGATCGGGAACGTCTTCCGTCCCGGCAAACAGTTCGAGGGGATTCTCGAGTTCCACATGGAACGTCGGATCCAGGTAACGGGCGAAAGCTCCGAGATCGGGGTGGTACGCGATGCCCGCCGTCGAACTCATGGGAACGATATACTGGTCGTCCGCGTCGCTTCCGGAATCGGGCAGCTTGCGGTCGTCCTTGAGCTCGTCGAGCCAATCGCCGTAGCCGTACCGCCGCATCGAATAGCGCGTATCCAGGATATCCCGGACCGCGAGGGACAGCGTGAATCCACCCAAGGAAAGGCGCGTCCCCGCATCCAGGCCCACGGCCGCGCCCTGGTAGAGTTCAACGCCATTCAAGGCCGCGGTATACGCCGCGCCGGTCACGGAGTCGTCCTTCATGGCCGCGACCGCGCTAAGGAAGGTCTTCGCGCTGAGCGGCGCGTAGAGCCGGATGGAAGGACGGATATCGGCGCCGATGGACCAGCGCACGAAATCTCCCTTCACCGGCACGAGGGCATAGCCCCCGATCACCGAAAGGTCCCAGACGAAATGCCCCGCAACGCCCGCGGGGAAGGGGCTGCCGGAAAGGAGCAAATCGGCGGAACTGATGAGTCCGAGACCGAGTCCTTTGCCCACGAATCCGATACCGGAACTGCCGCCGTAACCGCCGCCGCCCTCCGCGGTCCGCTCAAGATAGTCGGCGTAGCCGGCCTCGTCGTCGAAGGTCGTCGTCGGTCCGTCGTAGTTTCCGGGAGCCTGGATGAGCCCGGAGGAAACGAGATAGGCGAACGGCTCGCCGTTGATCCAGAAGGTGGCCGGGGAAATGACCCACTCGCGCTTACTCGTCGCGAAGCCCGAGGGATTCGTGAAGAGGGCTTCGTAGCCGGTCGCCACCGAGCTTATGGAACCGCCCTGCCCCGTCTCCACGGGGCTTTTCGGCGCGAAGGCGGGCATGGCGATCTCATCCGCGAAGACCGGGAACGAGAGCAGAAACGATATGGTCGCGAGGAGTACGCATCGTCTAGTCATATCGCGGGGCCCTTTCACAGGTTTTCAGTATAGTGCGCGCGACGGCCCTACGCAAAGGTTCAAGGGCGAAGAACTTCGAGCAATTCCGCGGCCGCGTCCGCGGCAGCGGACGAGGCCGCGTCTTCGCCCCCATCCTCCGCGTCGCTTTACGGCTGCGAGCGGAGGGACGCGCCGATGCGGCACCGCAGCGTTGAGCCGGGACGCGGCGCGTTCGCCTCCGGTTCCAAGGGAATGGACAGCCGGAGATAGTTTTCCGAAAGCGCGACGCAGGAGGTGCCGCGCTTGGGCGGAGGAGCGGCTTCGGCTATCGCGAGGACTTCGCGGCCCGTCCATCGCCCCGCGTACGCGGCGTGGGCGGCCCGTCCCAGAGCGAGCAGCCGTTCGACCCGCTCCATGATGAGGCCTTCCCGCACGTGGCCGGGCAAGGAGACCGCCTCGGTCCCCGGCCGCGGCGAAAACGGGAACGCGTGGATCCACGCGAAGCCGAGGCGGCAGAGGTTGCCGTAGGTCTCCTCGAATTCGGCGTCGGTCTCTCCGGGGAAACCCGCGATGACGTCGCAGGCCAGGAAGGGGTCGTCCTTTGCCGCGCGGAGCCGGGCGACGGCGAGCTCTACCCGGGAAGCCGCGTAGCGCCGCCGCATACGGCCGAGCGTCGCGTCGCAGAGCGATTGGACCGAAAGGTGGAAATGCGGCCTCACGCGCGGATCGGAGACGGCGTCCGCGAAATCGGGCGTCACGGCATCGGGTTCCGTGGAGGAAATGCGCAGGGAGATCCGCCGCGTACCGGCGAGCAGGAACCGGAGGAGGCCCGGGAAATCGAGGGGATCGCCCGCGGCCTCTTCCCGGCCGCGGTACTGGGAGACGTTGATTCCCGTGAGCACCGCCTCGCCGTAGCCCCGCTCCTCGAGCTCCCGCAGCCGCCGCAGCGCTTCAGCGGCATCGAGGCTCACGCTCCGGCCGCGCGCGAGACGCACGCGGCAATAGGAGCAGGCGTTGTCGCAGCCGTCCTGGATCTTGAGCGAAGCGCGGCTGTGGAACGCGAAATCGTTCGCGTCGAAGCGGAACCGGTCCGGATCGGATCGGCGCCCGCTCTTGAGCGCGCTCCATTCGTCCAGGACGGACGGCAATTCCGCCGATGAGCAGACGGCATCGGCCAGGAAGCGGGGCAGGTCAAGGAGCGCGGACTTGTCGTCCCCCGAAACCACGAGGAGCCGCCGCCGGTCCGCGGCCGCGCCCGGCTTCTCCCCGGCCGCGGCGCCGTCCAGCGCCGAAGCGATCGCCGCGACGGAGGCCGGATCGAGTTGGGCGTAGCATCCGGTCGCGACGACGCAGGCGGACGGGTCGTCTTTGAGCGCCTTGCGTATGACGCGCCGCGCCTTCTGTTCGGCCTTGGACGTGACGGTGCAGGTATTGACGATATGGATATCCGCCCGATCGCCCCAGGGGACCGTCTTGAAGCCGGCGGTCCTGAACGCTTCCGCTATGGATTCGGTCTCAAGTTGATTGAGCTTGCATCCGAGCGTGTGGAAAGCTACGGAAAGGGCAGGCATCGCTATCGGACGGGCATGGCGCGCTTCGATCTATCCAGGCCGCGTTTGGCGTCCTCGGATTGAGGATTGAGCGCCAAGGCGCGCTCATAGGCGGTCACCGCGTGGCGCATCTCGCCCGCGTTCTCCCGCGCGTAGCCGAGCCGCGTCCACCACACCGCGTCGCCGCTCACGTAGCGGACGGCCGTCGTCAGCGCGATGTCCGCGTGCCGGAAGCGCCCCATGCGGATGAAGAGTTCGCCCATGAAGTAGAAGGCCGAGTCGATGCGGCCGCCCTCGGGGGCGAGATCCGCGTACTCCTGGAAAAGCTTGAGAGCCTCCGCGTTGTGGCCCTGGTAGTAGCGGGCCTCCGCCAGGGCTTCCACCAATCGGGGATCGTATCGATTCAGTTTACGGGCCTCCGTCGCCCGCGTCGCCACCTCGTCGTACTTTCCCAATTTGATGAGGCTCCAACAGAGCACCGCGTACGAATCCATGTTCGCAGGGGCGGCCTCGAGTTCCGAAAGGCAGATGGCGACCGCGTTCTCGTAATTGCCCAGCCGGTATTCCCTGAGCGCGTCGCCCTTCTCCTGGGCGAACGCCGCGGATGTCGCGAAAACGAGGATAGCTATGAAGAAGTAGCGTGAAGAAGACGTTCGTGCCATCGAGCTTATTCCATATTCCCTTTTTTGGTCATCGTACAGGAACCGTTGAAGACGCAGCCGGTTTCCATCAGGATCTCGGGGGCGGTGATATCGCCCACGAGCTTCCCCGAGGCGGCGATTTCCACCCGGTCGGTCGCGACGACGTTCCCCAGGACGGAGCCCCGGATGATGACCGTGGGAGCCTTGACGTTCGCCTCCACGACGGCCCCTTCGGCCACCACGAGCGCGCCCCGCGCGTCGATTTCCCCGGACACGCGGCCGCGGATGAGGAAGGGCTTTTCGAAAATGAGCGTCCCGGCGAACTCGATATCCGAGGAAAGGACGGTGTCGAAATCGTCCTCGTCCATGGTTTCGTTGCGCACATCCGTCATCGAGTTCCTCCCGGTACCGTCGAATCGATCCCTTCGGACTCTACCGGCGAGCGGAAGGCCGCGTCAAGGGAGACCGCGTAGATATCCTCGCCCAAATCGGAGAGGGTCGAGGCGAACGCCGCCATGACGGCTCCCCGCATAGCCGAAGCGTAGGGGTTGAATCGCTGCATATCCTCAAAGAGCTCCGGCGCGTCCCGGACGCATTGCTTGGCTACGGCGTGGAGTTTCCGGTACCAGCGGGTAGCGATCTCCGTCTCCGGGAGCCCCATCCGGTGGAGGGATCGGCCGACGAAATGCGTCAGCGCCTGCGAGTAGGCGGCTTCGCGGTCGTGCCGATCGCAGTCCATGCGCACGGGGAGGAGCTCATACGAGGCGAAGGTCTGTTCCCAGAACCGTTCCCCCTCCGCGTCCAGGCGCACGGGGTCCAGCATGATGGGCAGCCCCGCCAGGCCGTCCTTGGCCGATTCGGGTCCGAACATCGGATGGGTCGCCAATATCGAAACTTGCGGCGGGAGGTATTCCCGCATCCACCGCGCGGGCAGGACCTTCACCGAACAGGTGTCCGCCACGAGGGTACCGGGCCGGAGGCGCGGGGCGATCAGGGAAAGCACCTCCGGCATCGACCGGATGCTCACGCAGAGGAAGATCGCCTCGCAGGAACAGAGCTCATCGAGACTCGCCCGGCCGACCCCCTCCGGGAGGCCGCGGGCCGCATCGATGTCGTACGCGACGACGTCGAAACGCTTCGCGAGGAGCGCGCTCCAAAAACTGCCGAAACGGCCAAGGCCGAACACGCCAATGGTCATCGGTTCAGTATACCCGCGCGCAAGACGACCGACAAGCGTTCCCCGTGTCGCCTTGCGCTCATCCCCCGATAGGAGTATGCTTGCCGTCGATCTTTACCATTATCCGCTCAGGAGAGAAATAGCATGGATTTCGTCAAAGAAATGCGCATGAAAGCGCACGGCATGCAAAAACGTTTGGTGCTCGCCGAGGGCACCGAGAGCAGGACCGTCAAGGCGGCCCGGATCATCGTGGACGAGAAGCTCGCCGCCGAGGTGACGCTCGTCGGCGGCCGCGAAGCGGTAGCCGCGGTGGCCGCGAAGGAAGGCGTGAAGCTCGACGGTATCGCCGTCGTCGATCCGGCCGCGTCCCCGTCCCTGGAGAAGTACGCCGCCGCCTATTTCGAGATGCGCAAGCACAAGGGCATGACGCTGGAGCAGGCCCGGATCGATATGAAGGCCCAGCTCCGCTGGGGAGCCATGATGGTCCACCTCGGCGACGCCGACGCCATGGTCGCCGGAGCCGAAAGCACCACCGCCGACGTGCTCCGCGCGGGACTCGCCATCATCGGCACCGTCCCCGGTTCCAAGACGGCGTCCTCCTGCTTCGTCATGCAGACCAAGGACAAGACCTGGGGTCATGACGGCGCCCTGATCTTCTCCGATTGCGCCGTGGTCCCGGACCCGAGCGCCGAGCAGCTCGCCGAGATCGCCCTGTCCGCCGCCCAGTCTTGCCGGGAATTCCTCGGCGTCGATCCGGCGGTCGCCCTCCTCTCCTTCTCCACCAAGGGTTCCGGCGGCGATCATCCCGCCGTGCTCAAGGTCCGCTCCGCGCTGGACCTCGTGAAGACCAAGGCGCCGACCTTGGCCATCGACGGCGAGATGCAGGCGGACGCGGCCCTCGTGCCCTCGGTCACCGACAAGAAGGCGCCCGGCAGCCCCGTCCGCGGCAAGGTCAATACCCTCGTCTTCCCGGACCTCGGTTCCGGCAACATCGGATACAAGCTCGTCCAGCGGCTCGGTAACGCCGAGGCGTTCGGCCCCTTCCTCCAGGGATTCGCGAAGCCCATCAGCGATCTTTCCCGCGGGTGCTCGGTGGACGATATCGTCGTCACCGCGGCCGTCACCCTCGCCAGGGTAAAGTAAGCCGTTGAGCGAGCCGCGCGGCGCCGACAAACTCGCCTCCGCCGCTCGCGCGGGAGCTCGGCGGGACTACCGGTCCGCCGCGCGCCTCTTGGAAGAACTCATCGCCGAGAGCGACGCGCCCCCCGAGGCGCTCCTCTTGCTCGGAAGGTCCTACCACGCGCTCGGCGCCTATCCGCGCGCCCTCGCGGCCTTTCGGGACTATTTGACCCTGAAACCGCGCTCGGCCGCGGGCAGGCTCTTCGCCGGGCGCAGCTACCTCGCGCTCGGCCTCGCCCACAAGGCGATTCCGCTCCTCAAGGATGCCCTCGAAAGCAGGCCCGACGATTCCTCCGTCCTGGCCCTGCTCGGCGCCGCCTGCCTCAAGGACCGCCGCTCCGCTGCGGCCGTGGAATACCTCCGGCGCGCGGTGGAAGCCGCGCCGGAGGACGCCCGGGTCTACCGCGGATACCTCAACGCGCTCCTCGTCCGCGGTTTGCGTTTGGCGCGGTCGGGAGACGGCGAGCTCGCCGCCCAGATGCTCCGCTTCGTCGTGGACAACGGTTTGGACGCCCCGCTTCCCCGCCTGGAGCTCGGGCGCCTCTACCGCGAGGCCGGGGATCTCCGCGCGGCACTCGACCACTACGACCGGGCCGCCGCGCTCGCTCCGGATGATCCCCGCATCCGCTGGTACCGGGCATCCATACTCATGGCGCTCGGGGAGGACGTAGCGGCCCGCGATGAGCTGGACGTCATCCGCGCGCTGGGCGGCGATATCCCCGACCTGGAGTGGAACGCCGAGCTCGTCGACCGCTTCATGATCCGCTCGTTCGTGGCGTCCGGAAACTGGCGGCGCGCCGCCGAAGCGTGCAAGGCGTGGCTCAAGAAGCGCCAGGGCGAGCCGGCCATCCATGCCATGTTGGCGGAAAGCCTCCGTAACCTCGGCGATCTTCCGGCGGCGGAGAACCACGCGCGGCGCGCCATGCTGATGGCCCCCAAGGAGCCGGATCTCCGCTATGGCCTCATACTCATCCTCTGGGAGACGGAGAACTGGGCCGCGTTCGCGAACGAACTGTCCGCCGCCGAGCGCCTCGGGGCCGACCCGGCGACCCTGCTCCGATTCCGCGCCCTGCTCGCTTCCCGCCAGGACCCGGACGACAAGGCCGTCATCGCCCTCATCCAGGAGGCCATCCGCGTCACCGGTCCGGCGCCCGAACTCATGTTCGCCCTCGCGGAACGTTACTTCAAGTTGGGCCTCCCCGAGCTGGCCGAAGGCTGGTACCGGAAGGCGCGCACCGTCGACGGTGCCCACGAGCGCGCCTATCTCGGGGAAATCGCCTGCGCCGAGGCGCTCGCCGCCCAGGCCGAGGCAGGAGCCGAAGGGCGGCTCGGCGCGGCCTACGACGCGTACCTCGCGCGCTGGCCCGATAACCGCGCCATCTTGCGGGAGCGGGCGCTCTTCTTGGTGCGCGTGTCCCGCTTCGAGGAAGCGGCCGACGAACTCTGCGCGCTGCTCGCGTGGGAACCCGCCAACGCGACCCTCCGCAGCGTGCTCGCGTACTCCTACCGGAAATGCGGCCGCTACCGGGAGGCCGCGGTCCTCCTCAAGGGGCTGCTCAAGGAGCGCCTCCGCGACCTCCGCCTCCTCATGGAATTCGTCCACTGCCTTGAGCGCGCGGGGGCTTCGGTATACGCCGCGGCGGTCCTGGAGAAAGCGCTTCCCCTCTACCCCGCTTCCTCGGGACCCGCCTACGCCCTCGGCCTCCTCCGGCTCAAGGAGGGGAAGACCGAAGGCGCGCTGGAGGCCTTCCGCGAGGCGGCCGCCCGCGACGAATCGGATCCGCGGCCCTTAAGGTGTATGGCGGAGGCCTATCGCAAGAGCGGCATCGCGGAGCTGGCCGATCGCTACGAGCGGGAAGCGGCCTCCCGCGAGGAAGCGCCCCTTACGAGAAAAAAGAGTCGACAGTTGCCGAAAGCGTAAAATCGTCTATAATCTCCTTTACGGAGGCAACAATGGCGAGTAAGGCTATGGATCTTTTCGAAGCTTATGCACAGGACAAGCTGCCGAAGGATCAAGGATACATCGTTTCCTCGTTCTTCAGCCTCAATTCGACGTATTCCAAATATGAGATCGTTTCGTACGCCGGGGTGAAGGCCATCTACCTCACGGAAGACGGCATGACGTTCGAGACGAACGGCAAGAAACTCCATATGCTCATCGAGCCGCCGAATTACCCGAACAAGGCCATCGAACCGTTTCTCCGCTCTTCCGTCGACCAGGTCCCCTTGCGTTTCAGCGAGCTCACGCAGGTCGTCTCCAAGAACCAGACTAAGATCATGATCGCGAAGCAGCCGGTGGAAACCTTTTCATCCTTCACCATCCTGAAGCCCACCGGGATCAATTTCGCCCTCGTGTTCTACCACCTCCCCGACGTCTACGATACTTTGACCATCTTCTTCGAAAAGACGCTCAACAAGGAAGCGGGCGTCCCCATGGTGGACGCCAAAAAGGCCGCGGTCAAGGCGATAGAGATCGTCAAGGAGACCATGGGCTGGCCGGGCGCCAAGGAATGACGCCCGATCCCGTCTTCGGTACCTAAAAGAAGGGCTGCCCCGCGGGGCAGCCCTTCTTATTTTTGCGCTTCCAGGCCGTTACTTGGCGGCCCGTTCCAGTTCCGTCTGGGCCACCGCCAGGAGGGCGATCGGCACCGAATAGGAGGAACAGGAGACGTAGTCCAGTCCCGCCTCCATGCAGAAACGGACGTTATCGGGGTTCGCCCCGTGCTCGCCGCAGAGACCGCACGTGAGGTCCGGCCGCGTCATGCGCCCGCGCTCCACGGCCATCGCCACGAGTTCCCTGACCCGAGGATCCAGCTTGCTGAACGGGTTCCCCTCGATCAGGTCATAGAGGGTATAGTCCGGCATGAACGCGGTGAAGTCGTCGCGGGAGATGCCGAGCGTAGTCTGCGTCAGATCGTTCGTCCCGAAGCTGAAGAACCGGCCGTACTTGGCGATCTCGCCCGCGCCGAGCGCCGCCGCGGGCAGCTCGATCATGGTTCCGATGGAATAGTGGATGGGCTTCGCGCCCTGCTCCTTGAGGAATTCCTCCTCCACGTCCACGATGCCCTTGTACGTCGAGCCCTCGATCTTCTTGCCGTACGCGATCAGCTTGAGCTCGGAGGCGTTCATGACGATCGGTACCATGATCTCCGGCCGCACGTCCACCTTCTCCGCGCGCAGCTTGTTGGCCGCCTCGAAGATGGCCTTGACCTGCATCGCGTAGATCTCTGGATAGGAGACGGCGATGCGGCAACCGCGGTGGCCGAGCATGGGGTTGAACTCCGCGAGCGCCTCGATGCGCGCGGTCACCTCCGCCTTGGAAGGCTTCTTGCCCCTGCTCTTCTCCAGGTAGGCCATGAAGGCCGCGAATTCCTCGTCGTTGTGGGGGAGGAACTCGTGGAGCGGCGCGTCGAGGAGGCGGATGGTCACCTCCTTGCCGGCCATAGCCTTGAAGATGCCGTAGAAGTCGTCCCGCTGCATGGGGCGCAGGTGCTCCAAGGCCACCGCGCGTTCCTCCGCGGAATCCGACAGGATCATCTCGCGGAAGACGTTGATGCGGTCGGTTTTGAAGAACATGTGCTCGGTCCGGCAGAGCCCCACCCCTTCGGCGCCGAAGGAAAGCGCCAGGGTCGCGTCGCGCGGACTATCCGCGTTGGCGCGGACATGGAACTTCTTGACGAATTTCTTGGTGGTCGCGATGAAATCGAGGAGTCCCGATTCCGCGGGATCAGGCTCGATGAGCTTCGCGGTACCCAAGTACACGTTCGATTCTCCGTAGAACGGGACGTTGAGCGTGAGGTAATCGCCCTCGGAGAAGGTAAGTTCCCCGAGCGTAGCCTTCTTCCCCCGGATCTTGAGTTCGGTGGCCACGAGGGAAACCTTGCCGTACTGGCGGGCGACGACCGAGGCGTGCGCGGAATATCCGCCTTCCGCCGTGAACACGCCCGTGGCCACCTCGATGGCCTTGACGTCCTCGGCGAAGGTGGACGGCATGACCAGAATGAACCGGTGGTCCTCGCCCTTCTGCATGGCGAGCTTGTGCGCCTCCAGGAGGGTATCGGTGCTGAAGTACACCTTGCCGATGGCCGCCCCCGGAGCGCCCGCGATGCCGCCCTTCCAGGCCTTGAGGCCCTTCGTGCTCGTGCCGTCGATAATCGGATGGAGGATCTCGTTGAGCCGGCCGGGTTCGATGGACTTGACGACGTAGGCGTCGTCCACGATCTTGCGCTTGGCGAGGTCCAAGAGAAGCTTGATATCGGCCTGGGTCGACTTGGTGTCGATGGCGCGCTGCTCGATGAGCCAGAGCTTCCCCTTCTCTACGGTGAAGCGGACCTGCCGGATCTCCTTGAACTTGTCTTCCAAGGTTCCGGCGATCTTCTCGAGTTGCTTGAGGTGCTCCGGGCCGATCTTTTCTATGGCCTGGCCGGAGGCGCCGATCTCGTTGAACTTTTCCCGATAGAATTCGCCCTGCAGGCGTTTCTCGCCGGTCACGACGTTGCGCGTGAAGAACGCGCCGGAACAGGAATCCTTTCCGTAATTGCCGTACACCATCGGCTGGATCATCAGCGCGGTATCCTCGTCGTTCTGGTCGTCTTTGGCGAGGAGCCGCGAGATTTCCCTCAGGGTGATCTGGAGCTGGCCGAAGGCGGAATCGAAGAAGCCGGTCGGGAGATAGGGCGCGTATTCATCGACGAATTCGAGGGCGCTCTTGCTGGGATGATCGGAAACGAGTTCCTTCTCGAGCTTTTTCCGACGCTCGACGGTGGAGGCGACGTCCTTATCCCGACCTTCCAACTCCGCGAGGCGCTCTTCGATGCGGAGCATGCCCTTCACGAGGAAGAGCACCTCATGGGCCGCGAAGGTCGCGCCGACCCACTTCGCGAAGCCGGGAATGGTATCGCGGACGAGCCCGAAGTTGTGGAGGGTCGGATAGGTCGTCACCGCGAGGTTGGAGGATACGACGACCTTGAGCAGCATCGGGTTATCCGTGTCGCCGTAGGTCTTACCGACCAGGCCCGCGCACTTCTCGAGCAAAACTTTGAGATCTTTCTTTATGTCCGTCTCGCCGAGACGGGAGGCGATCCGCGCGTCCAAGATGAACCCGGGCAGGATGGGGAATCCGAGTTCGGCGAATTCATTCGCCTGGCGGCCGCGGATGCCGAGAAGCTCGGGGGATACTTTCTTCGGAATCACATCGATATGGCTGAAAAAATGCAGACGCTCGTCCATTTTATTCCTCCCCGACCTAGAAAAGTTTAAGCGGCGTATTCACCGGACCGTGCAGGAAGGCCTCGAACTGGTGGCTGGCCCCTTGATTCAGGTAGCGCTGAAGTTTAGCTACGTCCTTGATATCGTTGCCGACGACGGCGAATTGGATGGAGCTGCCGTGTTTCACCTTGCCCCATTTGAAGAGGGCGTTGATATCCACGATGCGCTCGCCCTCGTAATAGATATACACGTCGAGCCCGGGATTCTTGGTCCGATAGCTGTTGATGATGCGCTTCCACGCTTCCACGTTACCGTTGTGGAAGAGCTCATTCTGGACCACGACGGAATACATGGGCGTCATGCGCACGGCGCCCTTCGGCGCCACGACCGCGGGCGCGGGGGCCGGAGCCTTGACCGGCGCGGCGGCGGGAGCGGCGGCCTTCCGGCCCCGCGTCCCCTTGGCCGCGGCCTTGGGGGCTTTCGCCGGGGCGGCTTTCGCGGCCTTCGGCTTCTTTACGGCGAATTCGCCCTTATAGAGTTCTTGGGGTACCTTGGGGGTATTCCCCTCGATGAAATCCAATGCGAGGGATGCGGCCTGGCCGCAGACGTCGTCCGCGCCCTTATCGAAACGACCGACGTACACGACGGCGAGTTCACGCCTGCGGATCATGCCGAACGAGGCGAGCTGTCCCGCGACCTTCGGATTCGCGACCACGAGGCCGAGGTCCGGATGGTGGTAGGCCACCACCATATCCACCGCGTTCCACTTCGAAAATTCTTCGGCGAGGGCGGCCAAGTCCTCGGCCGTACCCTCCAAGTTACGGGAACTCACCCGGTAGCCCATCTTATCGGCCAGCAGCATGCGGAGCAGGACCGCGAGGCGATCGGCGCCGACCGGCTCTTCGCTCGCGGCCAGGATGTCCGCGAGGTTCTCTTTATTCGCGAGCGATTCAACGAAGGAGATGGTTCCCTTGATATGCCGCACCGCCGCGTTGAATCCCGTTCTCGTTGAAAGAATCTCAAATTTGTTCATTACGTTCGCCATGAGGGCCTCCAAGAAAAAACGCCCCCGGTATTCCGGGGGCGTTCGTTGTAACGATTCTACCTATTAAACCTCACGGATTCCGCCGTCGTCCCGGCCCTTCGGCTTCCTGCCGCGCTTGGCCTTCGGCTTGGCGGCGTCTACTACGCCGGCCTGGGCCTTCTTGCGGCCGCGGGCCTTCGGAGCCTCCGCCGGCGCCGGTTCGGCGAGCGAATCCGCGATCATCGCGGGCTCGTTGTCGCCGGCGTTCAGCATATCGAGGTATTCCTTGCCGGGATCCTTGCGGGGCGAGCCGTCGGTCTCCTCGGAGAACGACTGCGCGATATCCTGGCGTACCGTCGAGCGGCGGCGGCTGAAGGACGCGAACGCGGCATCCTGGAAGCCCTTGGAAACGCCGTGGAGGAACTCGTTGAGCACGTTGGCCATGCCGTCCAGGGTAGCCTTCTTCCGCTTGATGGACGTGATATCCACATCGAGGAGCAGGCCGGGCTGGATGTGGTAGGGGTTGATCATGTAGTCGAAGCTCTTGAATTCCTTCTCCAAGAAGGTGAGGCGCTCCTCCATGACGCGGCGCTGAACGGGGTACTGGTAACCGTACATCCCCTTCATCTTATCGCGCATGAGGATGAGCTTGTGCCGGAGCTTGTCCTTCTCGTAGATATAGGTCCGGTTCATCCGCTCGACCTCGGTCTCCGCGGGCTTCACGAAGCTGATCTCGTCCCAGACCTTCGCGATGTCCTCGTAGAGCGGATCACCGGTCTTCTCTTTCACGTTGCGGCGGATCTTCTTCTTGTAGATCTTGGCGAGGTCGGCGAAGTCCGTCACCCGGGTGAGGAACTTGGAATCCTCGTAGATCATGCCGAGCACGTCCCAGAGGTGCAGGACCTCGGTCTCGAAGCTCTTGATCTGGACGTCGTAGGCCTTGCGCTCTTCGATCAGCTGGGCGTTGTCGTAGTAACGCAGGCGGATCTGGTAGCGCTCGTCGGGCAGCACCGCGACATCGGTCTCCTCGTACTCGCGGATAAGGAGTTCGCGCGCGTTCTTGAGGTTCTCGATGTACTGGTACCCCATCTTGGAGGTGTCCAGGATGGAGGTGATGGAGTTGATGGCCGTGTTGAAGCCGCGGTTCCGGATGTTCTCCATATCCACGATCTTCTTGAGGTTCTCGCGGACATTGAGCTGATCGAAGGTGGCGGGATCGATTTCGGCGCGGAGGTCGCTGATGCGGTCCATGAGCGTCTTGGCGATGATCGCGTAGCGCTTGGCCTTGGGATCGTCCGGCTTGTCGTCGGTGAAGTTCTCCACGGAGTTCATCTTCTGGAAGATGAGCTCGCTGTCGGACATCTCCTCCAAGCCCTGGTCGATCCGATCGTCCTTGAGCTTCTCGATTTCCTTATCGATGGAATCGATGATGTGCTTGGAGATCAGGTCCTTGATGAGGTACTCGACGGTGACCTGATAGTGGAAAATCGGGCTGATGAGCTCGGAATCAAGGATGTTGACCGAGAGCTTGACGTCGCAGACCGTCCGGGGCTTGTAGATGCTATCCTTGAAGGCGCACTTGACGATGGAGTACGCGTTCTCGCCGCGGACGAAGGCGCCGACGTCCGTCTTCTGGCGGAGCAGGCTGTTCGTGAGCGTTTCCAGGTCGTTGACGCCGCGCTGGATATGGCCCTGGAGGTGGCCGTACATATTGATGATCGACTTCTCGATCTCGCCGGTGTTGAACTTGTCGGCGCCGCCTACCTGGTCCAGGAGGTCCGCGATCTCCTTCGGGGTATACCGAGCAAGGACCTTGGTTTCCTCTTTATCGATATAGTTGCGGACCTTCTTCACCATTTCATCTTCAGCCGTCACCATGTAGCGGTTGAACATGTTCTGGTAGTTCTGGTTGAAGTAGTTGTACAGCTTTTCCTTCACGCCGCCCATCACGTCGAGGCGCTCAAGCACTTCCTTGGGCAGCTTGGCGTTAAGGTGATGGATAACTTTATTGGTCTCCTCTTCGAGGAGCTGGTTCACTTCTTTTTGCTGATCCCGGTATTCCTGGGCGAGAGAATTCCGTGAACCGACGGCACTCGGCTTCTCCGGATGGAATACGTTCGGGCTCTTGGGCAGGTCGATGGCTCCCATATCCGACTCCTTCTTTACGGTTATTCCCGTTCTTCGATCATTCCTTGTCTGTAGATTATCTATATCGTTCGGTAAATGTAAAGCGTTTTTTATTTTTTTGCGGTCGCCTATACTGCATAATATGGTAAATTACACTCGTATGCGAAGCAGCGTTACGCGTCCTCCCCGATTGATTTTAGCGGCGTGCATCGCGGCAGCCGCTTTGAGCGCGGAGGCGGCGGATAGGAGAACCCAGCCCATCGACGCATACCTCCTCATCGATCGGTCGTCCGCCATGGCCGCGTCGGGGCCCGCGGCCGCCGACTGGCTTTGCGCCGCGGTGGTGGACGACCTGTTGCAGTCCGGAGACCGCGTCACCGTTTGGGCCTTCGCGGAACGGCCGCAGCGGATCATCGAGGCGACCCTTTCGGACGCCGAGTCCAAAGAGTCGCTCAAGAAGGCGATCCGCGCGGTGGGTACCGCGGGAGCCGCGGCGAATTTCGCGGAAGCCCTGCGCGAAGTTGCCGCCGCGGAGGCCGCCCGGCCCGACCGCAACCCCATCGCCTACGTCCTGCTCACGAGCGCCCTGCGGCAGGAGTCGGCCGGTTCGGCGGCGACGGAAACGGCCGCCCTCCTCCGGTTTTCCCGGATAGAGGACCATCCCGGGTGGAAAGCCGTCACCCTGGGGCTCGGCCTCACGACCCGCGTGAAGTCCGCCGCGGCGGCCTTCATGGAATCGGCAGGAAGGGCCGGAACCGAGGCCGGGAGCGTAGGTACTTCCGAGCGAATGAATTAATCGTCAACCGCGTGGAGCGCCGCGCGTTCGTCGTCCGATGGGCATGATGAGATGAAGTATCGAAACGCGTTTCCATGGGCGGATCGTGCGCGCCCGGCGCGTCGGAGAGGAGAAAAAAAGTGGATGGCCTCGACCGGGCGCTCCAATTCTTCAGGGCGCATGATTCCTTCATACTGACTACGCACGAGGGGCCGGATGCCGACGGCCTCGGGGCGGAAATTCTCCTCGCGAAATGCCTGCGGAGCCTCGGCAAGGCCGTTCGCGTGGTGAACGCCGATCCCGTCCAGGATCGATTCGCGTTCCTGGACCCCGAAGGCGTGGTGGAGCGCTGGGACCCCGCGGCGCACCGGTCGTTGGCGGCCGTTTCGGCCCTCGCGGTGCTCGATTCCGACACGACGAATCTCGGCGCGGTGGGAGAGGAGCTCGTTCCCCACGCCGCGGCGAGCTTCGTCATCGATCACCACGAGCCTCCCCCGCGGGAACGGACGCCGGGTTATCGCGATACCTCCGCCTCCTCCACCTCCGAACTCGCCCTGGAAATAGCCCGCGGCCTCGGCACCCCGATAGATCCGCAAGCGGCGCAGGCCGCCCTCGCGGGCATCGTGTACGACACCGGCTCCTTCATGTATCCCAAGACCGGCGTCCGGACGTTCCGGGCGGCCATGGAGCTCGCGGGCTACGGCGCCGTCCCCAATGAAATCCATCGGGCCCTGCACGAGAGCGCCTCGCGGGGCGCCCTCTTGCTCAAGAAGCGCGTCCTCGCGACCCTGGAGCTGCGGGAGGATGGCCGGGTGGCCGTTCAGACCATGCTGCGCGCCGACATCCAGGCCGCCGGCGCGCGGTACGAGGATGCCGAGTCGCTCATCGATATCCCCTTGGAATGCGGGGACGTGGAGGTTTCGCTCCTTTTTAAGGAAAGCGAGGCCGGGCGGCTGCGCTGTTCGCTGCGATCGAAGGGATCCGTGAACGTCTCGCTCATCGCCCAGAGTTTCGGCGGCGGGGGCCACAAGACCGCCGCCGGCTTCAAGTGCGGCAAAGGCCTTGCGGAAACGCGGGAGGAAGTGCTACAAAAAGTCTCCACGGCCCTCGCCGTCGCGGTCAGCGGAGCTTGATGACTAGATGAAGTACTTCTTACCGATAATCTTTCTCGTCGTTGCCGGCGCCTGCCTCTGGCTCCTTTTCGGGCCTTCGCCCTTCGCCTCCTCCCGGGAGGCCGCCTCGCCTCAGATCCGGGTCGTGTCTCCCCAGGCCGGTAAGGAAGCGACGAAGGGCGGCGACGCCTCGGTCGCCGAGCGGATGGCCTACGAAGACGACACGGTGGCGAAGGTCGCGCTGGACGAGGGGGAGGTCGCCGTTACGGTGATCACCCAAGACTTCGACGCCGACGCGCAGGACGAGCAGATCATCGCGTTCCGCCGCACCGCGGAAAGCGAAGGTCCCATCTACCTGACCTACGCCGCCTTCGACCAGAACCTCGGCGGGTATCGCCGTATGTGGACCGCCGCCACGGCGGCCACGAGGCCGCGGACCTTCAGCCTCTTCGTGAAGGATCTCATCGGGGACCGATCCACCTGCGTCGTCGCGACCGGCCTCAACGGCGCCGGGGAACAGACCATGACCGTATTCCGGACCCTCCCCTCCGCCGCGGGCGAACCCTTCGAACGGATCGCGGAACTCCGGATCGAGGGGTCTACGGCCGTGCTGGAGCGGGAACGCAGCCAGGCCTACCATCTCGGCCAGGCGGCGGGGGAAAGCTTCCGCATCGCGACGTACGGCAGGGACTTCGAATCCGCGAACCTCTTGGACCAGATCGAAACCATCTATACCTTCGATCCCGTCACACGACGGTACGAGCGTACCGGCACCGCCCGCGTCCCCGGCACCCAGATTGAACAGCGGCGGGTCAGGGAACTCTTGGACGGTACGCCGGCCAAATTCGAGCGCTTCCTGGACGGGCTCTGGTATTTCTCCCCCGAGGGCAACCCGACCGGAGAACGGCAGTACCTGCTGTTCGATCCCCAGCGGCGGGAGCTCGTATTCTACGCCGACGATACCCAGGAAGTGTTCGGCTGGCTCAATTCGAGCGCCACGCGCTACGGCCTCTACCTCACGACGCAGAATATCTCCATCACCACCTTGCGGCGCCTCGTGGACATCGAACTGGAATCGGTGGACGCCATACGCGTGAAGGTGTTCGAAGACGTGCGGCTCAAGATCGGCATCGGCGGCCGCTGGGACGGCACGTACCGAAAAGTTCCCGTAGAATCGAAGGGCGCGCCGAGTCAGAGCCATCCGAAGGCGCGCTTGGACGCGGAATACGAGGGGGCGGCCGGAAGGCTGCGCTTCCTCGCGGACGGCAGATACGAGTTGGAAGCGGAGGGCGCCGCGAAGCGGGGCAACTACGCCTTCTTCGAGATCGACGGCATCGAGGTGCTCGAACTGCGTCCCGAAGGCGGAGGGACCGCCGGCCGCAGCACCTATCGGGTCTCGCGCACCGCGCGCGGGGGGCCTTCGGTCGTGGAGGAACTCAACCTACGGAAGATCAGGCTCGGCGTCCGCGGCCTCGAGGAACTGCACGAAGGGGATCTCGTCTTCACGAGCGTGGCGCGGGACGCTTCGGCCGGCCGATAGGGCTCTCAATAGAGGGGAAACGATTCGAAGCCCGCGTCCCGGAGCCGGATGGCCGTTTCGTCGGGCCGGAGCCCTCCCGAGACCGTCACGGCCAGGTACTCGTCCTTTCCCACGGCGCGCGGCACGAGCGCGGCCTTGAATCCGGCCGCTTCCAGCCGTTTCATGAGCGCACGCGCGTTCTCCTCGCGCTTGAACAAACCGATCTGCAAGATGACCTGACCCCCCGCCGGCGCCCCTCCGGGCGCGGCGGCCGGACGCGCGGCAGTCTCCGCCGTCCCGCTCCCGGCCGCTGAAGATGCGGCGATCGGCGCGGACGCTACCGGAGCGGCCGCCGGCGCGGCGGCTACCGGTGCGGCGGACGCTTGCGGCGCGGACGCCTGCGGCGCGCTCTCCTTCGCCGCGCTCTCCTTCGCCGCGCTCTCCTTCGCCGCGGCGAGCGGCGGGAAGGCTTCGGCCCGCGCCGGGAAGAAGAGCCAGAGCGGAGTCGGAGCCGCGGATACGGAGGCGGAAGCGGCCGCCAAGGCGGCCTCGGGGCTCGCCCCATGTTCGGCGATCAGGCGCGCGCGGAAGCTCTCATCCGCGCCGGCGCGCCAGAGCAGGTAGAGGGTGGCGGGACGGCGGTCCGCATACGCAGGGTCGTCGACGAACGCGCCCAAGGTCGCGACCGCGTCGGCGTCCGCGCGGAAGACCGCGATTTGGGCCCCGAGGTACCGGGCCCGGGCCACGGCGTCCGCGTTTCGGCCGGTTATGAGGACGGTACGGAGATCGGCGAAGGCGCGGTCCAGCTCGCCCAAGGCGATGAGGCAGCGGGCGGCTTCCAGGAGCGCATCGTCGTCCCGCCCCTCCCCCGCGGCGAAGGCGGCGTCGGCCCAGGCGGAGGCCGCCCCCTCGATATCTCCGGTCAACTCGCGCAGGGACGCGAGCTCCGCGAGGGCCGATCGCCGCTGCGCCCCCGCCTCGAGCGCGTACGCCTCCTTCGCGAGCCGTGCCAGCGCGGCGGAAACCGACTCGTCCGGTGCGTCCGCGGTCGCTTTCTCGACGGGCGGTTTGACGGCGGCGGGGGCGACCTTGCGCGTTTCCTCCGCGGTTACCGCGCCGGCCGAACAGACGAGCGCGACGCAAACGAGGGCCGGAGCAAGATGGAAGCGGCGACTTCCTTCAATCGACCCCATACGCACCATCGTCTAGTTCGGTATCCGCGGCCCCGCGCCGCGCGGCGCCTTTCGCTGGGTTCGGGGCCCGGCCGGTTC
>JAEXTK010000235.1 GCA_023406985.1 Spirochaetota bacterium
GGGCAGCGGGAGCCGCCGCCCCCGGCGACCGCGCGGCCGAAGCGGCCGCCGAGGCCGCGGCCGGCGTCCACTCGGCGAGGGCCGAGGTGACGTCCTTGGGGATGTCGATGAGGACCGGCCCGGGCCGGCCGGAGGCCGCGACGAGGAAGGCCTCGCGCACGACCTCGGCGAGCTCCGCCGGATCCTTCACGATCCAGTTGTGCTTCACCACGGGCATGGAGATGCCCGAGATGTCCACCTCCTGGAAGCTGTCCTTGCCGAGGAGGCCCGTGGGCACGTTGCCGGTGATGGCGACCATCGGCACCGAGTCCATGTACGCCGTCGCGATCCCCGTGATGAGGTTCGTCGCGCCGGGACCGGAAGTGGCGAGGCACACCCCCACCTTGCCGGTGGAGCGCGCGTAGCCGTCGGCCGCGTGCGCGGCGTGCTGCTCGTGGCTCGTGAGCACGTGCCGGATGCGGTCCCGGTGCTTGAAAAGCTCGTCGTAGATGAACAGCACCGATCCGCCGGGAAAGCCGAAGATCGTGTCCACGCCCTGTTCGATCAGCGTCTCGATCAGGATGCGCGCGCCGGAGTATTTCACGGTTTTCCCTCCAGGGCTTTGAGCACGGCCGCCCCCATGGCCTTCGTGCCGACGATCTTCTCGTCCGCGGCGGCAGCCCCGCGGCTCGCGATGTCTCTCGTGCGGAAGCCCGCGTCGAGCGTCGCGCTCACCGCGGCCTCGATGGCCTTGGCTTCCTTCTCCAGGCCGAAGGAGTGGCGGAGGAGCATCGCGGCGGAGAGGATGGTGGCCAGGGGGTTCGCCAGGTCCGCTCCCGCGATATCCGGCGCCGAACCGTGGATGGGCTCGTAGAGGCCCATGGTGGTCTGCTTGCCGCCCTTCCCGCCCGCGCCGGGCGCCGGATCCCCGAGGCTCGCCGACGCGAGCATGCCGATGGACCCGGTGAGCACGGACGCCTCGTCGGAGAGGATGTCGCCGAAGAGGTTGGAGGTGACGATCACGTCGAACTGGCCGGGCGCCCGGATGAGCTGCATGGCGCAGTTGTCCACGTAGAGGTAGCTCGTCTCGATATCCGGATACTCCTTCGCGACCCGCGCGGCGACCTCGCGCCAGAGCCGCGAGGACTCCAGCACGTTCGCCTTGTCCACCACGCAGAGCTTCTTGCGCCGGTTCGCCGCCGCCCGGTAGCCCGCGCGGAGCACCCGCTCGATCTCCGCCACGGAATACCGCTCGGTGTCGAAGGCGGCCGAGCCGTCCTCGCTCCGCCCCCGTTCGCCGAAGTAGAGGCCGCCCGTGAGCTCGCGCACGATGAGGAGGTCGAAAGTCGGCTTCCCCTCGTGGTTGGACGCGGCGAGGACCTCGTCCTTGATCGGGCAGGCCGCGCGGAGCTGGCTCAGCAGGGCCGCGGGGCGTAGGTTGGCGTAGACGCCGAGGCCCGCGCGGAGGCCCAGGAGGGCCCGCTCGGGGCGGAGATGGCCGGGCAGGGTTTCCCACTGCGGCCCGCCGACCGCGCCCAGGAGGACGGCGTCCGCGTTCTTGGCCGCCTCCAGGGTCTCGGCCGGCAAGGGTTCGCCGGTCGCGTCGATGGCGCAGCCGCCCGCCGAGAGCTCGACGTAGTTGAACACGTGGCCGAACTTGTCGCCGACCGCGTCCAGGACCTCCACGGCCTGGCTTACGACGTCCGGCCCGATGCCGTCTCCCGGAATGAGGGCGATGGAATAGGTCATCTCATAACTCCTATAGGTACGCCTTGAATCGACGCTCGATGTCGTGGATCAGCTTGTATTCGATGGAATCGACGAGGGCCGCGCGGCTCGCGTCGATGATGTCCGTGGAGACGCCGACGGTGGTCCAGGCATGCGTCCCGTCCGTCGATTCGATGAGGACCCGCACCTTGGCGGCCGTGGCGTCCTTGCCGTTGATGACGCGCACCTTGTAGTCGGAGAGCCGCACGTGGTGCAGCTCGGGGTAGAAACGTTCCAGCGCGCGGCGTAGGGCGCTGTCCAGGGCGTTGACCGGACCGTCGCCCTCGGCCGCGGCCATCTCGGTGGAACCGTCCACGATGACCTTGGCCCACGCGTTCGCGCAGGTCCCCGCCTCCGTGGACGGATGCTCGCTCACCACGCGGTACCGGTCGATGGAGAAGAGCGGCTTGTAGCGCCCGAGTTCCCGGCGCACGAGGAGTTCGAAGCTCGCGTCGGCGCCTTCGAACTGCCAGCCCTCGGCCTCCAGCTCCTTGAGCCGGGCCGCCACGGCCGCGGCGACGGGGTGATCCTTCGTGATGGTGGGATCCACCTTCTTGGCCCGTTCGGCGATGGCCGACCTACCGCCGACCTCGCTCATGAGGAAGCGGCGGTCGTTCCCGACCTTCGCGGGGTCCACGTGCTCGAAGGAGGCGCGGACCTTGAGGATGCCGTCGGCGTGCATGCCCGCCTTGTGGGCGAAGGCGTGCGTGCCGATGTACGGCATGCCCTCGGGGACCGCGACGTTGGCGATCTCGGCGACCCGCCGGGCCAGGTCCGAGATGAGCTCGAGCTTCCCCTCGGGTAGGCAGCGGAGCCCGAGCTTGAGCTCCAGGCTCGGCACGATGGCGGCCAGGGCCGCGTTGCCGCAGCGCTCGCCGAAGCCGACCAGGGTGCCCTGGAGGTGGCGGGCGCCCGCGACGATGCCGAGCACGGAGTTGGCGCTCGCCATGCCCGCGTCGTCGTGCATGTGCACCCCGACGATGGCCTTGCCCGCGCCGTTTCGGATCGCCGAATGGGTCTCCGCCAGCTGCATGGCCGCGCGGACCCCCTCCTGCACCACGTCGGGGAAGTTGCCCCCGTTCGTGTCGCAGAGCACGATGCGGTCCGCGCCCGCCTCCAGCGCCGCCACGAGGGTGGAGAGCGCGTAGTCGGCGTTCGCCTTCTTCCCGTCGAAGAAGTGCTCCGCGTCGTAGATCACGGTTTTTCCGGCGTCCTTGAAGAAGGCCACCGTCTCCTTGATCATCGCGAGGTTCTCCTCCAGGGTGACCCGGAGGACCTGCGTGGCGTGGAGGTCCCAGCTCTTGCCGAAGAGGACGATCGCGTCGGTGCCCGCGGATAGGAGGCTCTGCACCCCCGTATCTTCCTGCGGCGTGACGCCCTTCTTGCGGGTCGCGCCGAACGCGCAGAGCTTGGCCGTGGTTAGGCCGAGGTCGCCGGCCGCGCGGAAGAACTCCAGGTCCTTCGGGTTGGAGCCGGGGTTGCCCGCCTCTATCCAGGCGACGCCGAGCTCGTCGAGCGCGCGAGCCACGGCTATCTTGTCCTGGACGGAGAAGGTTATCCCCTCGCCCTGCGCGCCGTCGCGGAGGGTCGTGTCGAAGACTTCGACCTCCGGAACGAACGTATCGTTAGACACCTGCGCTCTCCTTGGCGAGCTGCGCCGCCCTGGCAGCCTTTCCGTTCATCGCACCCTCCACGGCGGAGAGCTCCCACTCCATCGCGTTGATGGCCGCGACGTAGGCCTTGATGGTCGATTCGATGATGTCGGTGGACAGGCCGCGGCCGTTCCACCGCCGTCCGTCGTAGGAGATCTTCACGGTCGCCTCGCCCTGGGCGTCCTCGCCGCCGGTGACGGCGCCGAGCTCGAAGGCTTCCAGGTCCACGTCCTTGCCGACGACCTCGTTGATGGCCTTGAAGGCCGCGTCGATGGGGCCGTCGCCGACCGCCACCTTCTCCAGGACCGCGCCGTCCTTGCGGAGCAGGCGGATGGTGCTCGTGGCGGAGAGGGAGGAGCCCGAGTTGACCACCCAGCGGTCCAGCTTGTAGGTCTCGGGGATCGTCGCCGCCGCGCCGGCCACGAGGGCTTCGATGTCGCGGTCGCCGACCGTCTTCTTCTTGTCCGCGAGCACCTTGAACTTGGCGAAGGCCTCGTCCATGGCCGCGGCCTCCAGCTGGATGCCGAGGTCGGCGAGCCGCTCCTCGAAGGCGTGGCGGCCGGAATGCTTGCCGAGCACCATGCGGTTCTTCGGGAGGCCGATGGACTCGGGGGTCATGATCTCGTAGGTCTGCCGGTTCGCCATGATGCCGTGCTGGTGGATGCCCGCCTCGTGGGCGAAGGCGTTCTCGCCGACCACCGCCTTGTTCGGCTGGACCTTGACGCCGGTGACCTGGGATACGAGGCGGCTGGAGGCGTAGATCTGCGTGGTATCGATCCGGCACTCCACGCCGAAGAGGTCCTTGCGGGTGCGGAGGCCCATCACGATCTCTTCCAAGGAGGCGTTGCCCGCCCGCTCGCCGAGCCCGTTGATGGTGCACTCGAGCTGGTCGGCGCCCGCGACCGCGGCGGACAGGGTGTTCGCCACGGCGAGGCCGAGGTCGTTGTGGCAGTGCACGGAGATGGTCGCCTTGTGGATGTTCGGCGTGTGCTCCTTCACGTAGCGGATGAGGTTCCCGAATTCCTCGGGCACCGCGTAACCGACCGTGTCGGGCACGTTGACGACCGTGGCGCCCGCGGCGATGACCGCCTCGAAGATCCTGCAGAGGAAGGCGGGGTCGCTGCGCGAGGCGTCCTCGGCGGAGAACTCGACGTCCTCGGTGTATTTCTTGGCATACTTCACCGCGCTGACGGCCCGCTCCAGCACCTGGTCCTGGCTCATCTTGAGCTTGTATTCCATATGGATGGGCGAGGTGGCGATGAAGGTGTGGATGCGCGGCCGGGCGGCGACGGAAAGCGCCTGCCACCCCGCGTCGATGTCCTTCTCCAAGGCCCGGCAGAGGCCGGCCACCGTGGAATCCTTGACAGCCATGGCGACGGCCTTGACCGCCGCCAGGTCGCCGGGGCTCGCCGCGGGGAAGCCCGCCTCCATGATGTCCACGCCGAGCCGCTCCAGCCGTTTGGCGACTTCCACCTTCTCCTGCAAGTTCATGCTGCAACCGGGCGCCTGTTCGCCGTCCCGGAGGGTCGTGTCGAAAATCTTCACCGTGCGGGCCATACCGGCCTCCTTATGAATTCGATCGCCCGATTCCCGGGGGCGGACGGGCCGCGCCCCGGGCGACGGACGCCAAGTCCTCATACTTCGGACTTGGGCAACCAACTCATCATCGAGCGCAACTCCTTACCCACCTTCTCGATGGGGTGCTGCGCCTCGATGGCTCGCATCCTGTTGAAGAACGGCCTGTTGACCTGGTTCTCCGTGATCCACTTGTTCGCGAAGGTGCCGTTCTGGATTTCGGTCAGCACCTTCTTCATCTCTTTCTTGGTCTCTTCGGTGATGATGCGCGGCCCGGTCACGTAGTCGCCGTACTCGGCGGTGTCCGAGATCGAGTAGCGCATGTAGGAGAGGCCGCCGCGGTTCACGAGGTCCACGATCAGCTTCATCTCGTGCATGCACTCGAAGTAGGCGCTCTCCGGCTGGTACCCGGCTTCCACGAGGGTCTCGAAGCCCGCCTTCATGAGGGCGGACACGCCGCCGCAGAGGACGGCCTGCTCGCCGAAGAGGTCCGTCTCGGTCTCCTCTTTGAAGGTCGTCTCCAGCACGCCCGCCCGCGCGCCGCCGATGGCCGCGGCCCAGGCGAGGGCGGTCCGCTTCGCGTCGCCCGTGGCGTCCTGGTGCACCGCGACGAGGCAGGGCACGCCCGCGCCGGCCTGGTACTGCTCGCGGACCGTGTGGCCCGGGCCCTTCGGGGCGATCATGACCACGTTGATGTCCGCCGGCGGCACGATCTGGCCGAAGTGGATGTTGAACCCGTGCGCGAACGCCAGGGTCTTGCCCGCCTTGAGCACGCTCTTGATGGACTCGGCGTACATCTTGGCCTGCTTCTCGTCGTTGATGAGCACCATGATGAAGTCGGCCGCGGCTGCGGCGTCCTTGGCCGTCATGACCTGGAAGCCGGCCTGCTCGGCGCGCTTCCACGACTTGGAACCCTCGTAGAGCCCGATGATGACCTTGAGTCCCGACTCCTTGGCGTTGAGCGCGTGGGCATGGCCCTGGCTCCCGTAGCCGATCACCGCGCAGGTCTTGCCCTTGAGGGCGCCTAGGTCGCAGTCCTTCTCGTAAAATAGAATCGCCATGTACGTAGCCTCCTCCGCACGACCCTGTCGTGCGTCATGAATTGTGGATTCGGCGCAAGCGCTGCGGGTATGTCGAACCGCGACCGCGGGCTTTCGCACGCGTTCGTGATCCGGCTCCGCTATTCGCGTGCGCCGGTCAAATGCTAATGCTTAGTACGAGGGATCCGCGCTCTAGGGCTACGAGGCCCGTGCGGGCAAGCTCGAGAATGCCGTAGGGGCGTAAGAGGAGTAGGAGGCCTTCCAGCTTGTCGGAGTCGCCGGTGGCCTCGATGGTAATCGTGGCGGGGGATACGTCGATAATGCGGGAGCGGAAAATGGACGCGATTTCGATGACGGCGGGGCGATTGGACTCGTCGGCGGAGACCTTCACGAGCATGAGCTCGCGGCGGACGCAGGAGGACGCTTCCAACTCGCGGACGTGAATGACGTCCACGAGCTTGGCCAATTGTTTCACGATCTGGTCGAGGACCGCTTCGTCCCCGCTCACCGCGATCGTCATGCGGGACACGGACGGATCGTCCGTTTCCCCGACGGTCAGCCCGTCGATATTGAATCCTCGACGGCTGAAGAGGCCCGAGACCCGACTGAGCGTACCCGATCGGTTCTCCACCAAGGCCGACACCACGTGTCGTTTCATGCCCACCCTCGCTATACGGACCTATAAGGAGGCCCGGTATTGCCCGAGGAAACGGAAGTCCTCGGTCTTCTTCTTCAGCAGCTCCATCGCCGCGTCGAAGGCGCCCTCGGTCTCGGGGACTGATACGTCCGCGTAGAAGAGGTAGCGCCACGGCTTGCCGGGGATGGGGCGGGATTCCAATTTGGAAAGGTTGATGCCGCGCTCGCTCAACACCTGGAGGCAGGCGAAGAGGGAGCCGGGTTCGTTCGGGGTGGAGAACACCAAGGACGCCTTGTTCGAGGCGCCGGCGGCGAGGCCCGCGGGGATGGCCGGCACCGCGCCGTCCGTCCCGTTCCGCGCGATCACGACGAAGCGCGTGTAGTTGAGCGGGTTCGTCTCCACGCCGGACTTGAGGACCTTGAGGCCGTACGCCTTGGCGGCCACTTCCCCCGCGATCGCGGCGATCTTGGGGTCCGCGTCCTTGGCCACCGAGAGGGCGGCGGTGCCGTTGTCCGAGCAGGGTTCCAGGGTCCACGCGGGATACCGTTCCAGGAAATCCCGGCATTGGCCGAAGCCCTGCGGATGGCTCCGGACCTTCTTGATCCCTTCGATCGTCGCGTCCTGCGTGCCCATGAGGCAATGCTCGATGCGGAGCTTGAGCTCGCCGACGACGGCGATGTCCGGATACCGGATGAAGAGGTCGTAGTTCTCGTGGATCGATCCGGTCAGGCTGTTCTCTATGGGGACGACCCCGTAGGCCGCCTTCCCTTCCAGCACCGCGTCGAAGACGGCCGCGAAGGAAGGGACGCCGATCGAACGCGCGTCCTCGCCGAAGGCGCGGAAGAGGGCCTGCTCCGCGAAGGTGCCGCGCTCGCCGGAGAAGGCGACGGCTTCCATGGAAGCCGCGGCTTCCGCGGCCGCACCGGACGCGGAAACCGCAGCGGCCGAAGTTCCGGAGGTGAAGACCGCGGCCGAGACGGAGCGGCCGTCCGCGGGCCGCGGGGTGCGGAGGAGTTCCTTGCCCACCACCGGGGACAGGGCCTCGATGTCGCGCATGAGCTTCTCGAACTGTTCGGGGTACAGGGACTGCGGGCCGTCGGAGAGGGCCTGCTCCGGGTGCGGATGGACCTCCACGGTGAGGCCGTCCGCGCCGGCCGCGATGGCGGCGAGGGCGACGGGGCTCACCTTGGCGCGGATGCCGACCGCGTGGCTCGGGTCCACGAGGACCGGCAGATGGGAGAGCTTCTTGACGACCGGGATGGCCGAGATGTCCAGGGTGTTGCGGGTGTAGGTCTCGAACGTGCGGATGCCCCGCTCGCAGAGGATGACGTCCTTGGTCCCCGAAGAGAGGAGGTACTCGGCGGAGAGGAGCCACTCCTCGATGGTGGCCGAGGGGCCGCGCTTCAGGAGCACCGCTTTGCCGAGGGAGCCGACCTTTTTCAGGAGCTCGTAGTTCTGCATGTTCCGGGCGCCGATCTGGAAGACGTCGGTGAGGTCCTTCATCATGTCGGCGAGTTCGGGGGAGACGACCTCGGTGACGATGGGCATGCCGTACTTCTCGCCCGCTTCCTTCATGAACTCCAGGCCCTTCATGCCGAGGCCCTGGAAGGCGTAGGGGCTCGTGCGCGGCTTGTAGGCGCCGCCCCGGAGCATGACCGCCCCGGATTCGCGCACGAGGCCGGCCGTCTCGAAAATCTGTTCTCGGCTCTCCACCGCGCAGGGGCCCGCGATGACGGAGATGCGGGACCCGCCGATCTTCACCGGGCCCACCGTGACGATGGTGTCCTCGGGCTGGGTCTCCCGCGAGGCGAGCTCGTAGGGCTTGGAGGTGGCGGCGACGCGCTCCACGCCGGGCAGCAGGGACAGCTCGCGCACGTCCACGGAGCCCTTGCCGGTCGCGCCGACGATGGCGTCGTCCCCGAACTTCTGCTCCCGCACGCTAAAGCCGCGCTCGGTCAAATACGAGCGGACGCGGGCCTTGTCGGCGGAAGAGATAGTTTTGGACAGAACGACGACCATATGGTGCGAGCCTCCGGTTTTACAATGCTAGCGATTCCCTCGCGCTTGGGCAAGGGGATTTCTGCATGTCTATACGTTAAATCGGCTCATATTGCATCTTTTTGCAGGAATAAAGATACGACAATATCGTTAAAGAAAGTTCGAAACAACAAACATTCCAAATTTGGATTTCGCGCCAAGGCGCGAAGGACGCGAAACAATTATGGAAATTTGCATTGTCTTTCGCGCTCAACCTTTTTTGCCCGCGCGCTCCAGGACCGCGAGGCGGTTCACCGCCCGGTCGTAGCTGGACCGGGCCCGGACCGCCTCGAACTTGAGCATGGTCTCGGCCAGGCGCTCCTCGGCCCGTTTCTTGGCCTCCTCCGCCCGCTCCCGATCGATCTCCTCGGGCCACTCCGCCGCGCTCGCGAGCACCACGGCGCCCTCGGCCGTCATCTCGACGATGCCGGTCGTGACCGCCGCCTCCTTCCAGACGCCGTCCTCGCCCTTGATCCTGAGGGCGCTCGTCTGGAGAGGCGCGGTGAACGGCGACCGGCCGGCGTACACGCCGATCTCGCCGTCCGCGAGGCGCGCGGTGAAGGCTTCCACCCGGCCCGAGAAGAAGAGGCGGTGGGGCGTGTGCACTTCCAGCTTGAAGAGGCGCGCCATGGCCTTCAGTACTCCTTGGCCTTCTCGAGGACGTCGTCGATGGAGCCGGCCATGAAGAAGGCCTGCTCGCTCACCCCGTCCATCTCGCCGTCCAGGATCGCCTTGAAGCCCCGCACCGTCTCGGCCACCGGCACGTACCGGCCCGCGATGCCGGTGAATTTCTCCGCCACGAAGAAGGGCTGGCTGAAGAAGCGCTGGATCTTGCGCGCGCGGGCGACGGTGAGCTTGTCCTCCGCCGAGAGCTCGTCCATGCCGAGGATGGCGATGATGTCCTGGAGGTCCTTGTACCGTTGTAGGGTCTGCTGCACCCGGCGCGCGGTCTCGTAGTGGTCCGCGCCCACGATGTCCGGCTCCAGGATGCGGGAGGACGAGGCGAGGGGATCCACCGCGGGATAGACGCCGAGCTCCACGATCTTGCGCGAGAGGACCGTCGTCGCGTCCAGGTGGGCGAAGGTGGTCGCGGGCGCGGGATCGGTGAGGTCGTCCGCGGGGACGTACACGGCCTGCACGCTCGTGATGGACCCGCGCGAGGTGCTCGCGATCCGTTCCTGGAGGGCGCCCATCTCGTTCGCGAGGGTCGGCTGGTAGCCGACGGCGCTCGGGATGCGGCCGAGCAGGGCGGAGACCTCGGCTCCCGCCTGGATGAAGCGGAAGATGTTGTCGATGAAGAGGAGGACATCCTGGCCCGCCTCGTCGCGGAAATGCTCCGCCATGGAGAGGCCGGAGAGCGCCACGCGCATGCGGGCTCCCGGCGGCTCGTTCATCTGGCCGAAGACGAGCGCGGTCTTGTCGATGACGCCGGATTCGTTCATCTCGCGCCAGAGGTCCGAGCCTTCGCGCGACCGCTCGCCGACGCCGGTGAAGACGGAGTAGCCCGAGTGCTCGGTGGCGATGTTGCGGATGAGCTCCATGATGACGACCGTCTTGCCGACGCCCGCGCCGCCGAAGAGGCCGATCTTGCCGCCCTTGGCGTAGGGGGCGATGAGGTCGATGACCTTGATGCCCGTCTCGAAGACCTCGGTGGCCGGCTTCTGGTCCTCGAAGTCGGGCGCGCTCCGGTGGATGGAGGCGGTCGCCGTCTCCGCGAGGGGGCCGAGCCCGTCGATGGGGCGGCCCGCCACGTCGAACATGCGGCCGAGCACGGCTTCGCCCACGGGGACCCGGAGGGGCGCGCCCGTGTCCACGACCTCCGCGCCGCGGGAGAGGCCCTCGGTCGCCTCCAGGGCGACGCAGCGGACCCGGTCGTCCCCGATGTGCTGGAGGACCTCCGCGATCACGGTCCGGCCGGGGGTCTTGATGTGGAGGGCATTCAAAATGGCGGGCACCCGGCCTTGGCTGAAGCGCGCGTCCAGGACGGGACCGACGACCTGCGTCAATACACCGATGTTCGGCATCGTATCTCTCCTACTCTTCCAGGGCCGCGGCCCCGCTCACGATCTCGGTCACTTCCTGGGTGATGGCCGCCTGCCGGGCGCGGTTGTAGGCCAGGGTCAGGGAGGCGAGCATCTCCTCGGCGTTCTTGGAAGCCTCGTCCATGGCCGACATGCGCGCGCTCTGCTCGCTCGCGTACGCCTCCACGAGGGCGCCGTACACGACCCCCTTCACGTAGAGCGGCGCCAAGGCATCGAACACCGCCTCGTGGGAGGGCAGGTACTCGAAGCCGATATCCCGCGGCCGTTCGGCGCCGAAAAGTCCGGTCTTTTTTTTGAGCCGCTCGGAGTCCAGGGGCAGGAGCCGCACGCTCTCCGGTATGAGGCGCACGGCGCTCTGCATGCGCGTGTAGACGATGTGGACTTCGTCGAATACCTCCCAGAGGTACTGCGAGGTGACGTAGTCGGCGATCTCCTTGGCGTCGGAAACCTCGGGAAGTTTGGAACGGAAGGAGAAGTTCTCCAGGATGAAGTACTTGGATCGGATGAAGTAGCGCTGCCCGACCGTGCCCACGACGATGAGGAAGGGATTGGGCAGCCCGGCGCAGAGCTCCTCCGCGTGGCGCGCGACCGCCGCGTTGTAACCGCCCGCGAGGCCGCGGTCCGTCGTCACGACCACCACGGCCGACCGACGGTCGTCCTTCTTCGTCCGATGGTCGAAATACTCGCTCTCCACCACGCCCGCGTCCTCCGCGATCTCGCGCATGGAGGCGCGGATGCGGTCGAAGAAGGGATGCGAGTCCTCCAGCGTCCGCCGCGCCTTGCGGAGCTTGGCGGTGGAGATGAGCTTCATGGCCTTGGTGACCTGGAGGGTCTGGGACACGCCGCGCATCCGGCTCCGAACGTCCCGAAGGTTCGCCACGGCGTACTCCTACCGGACCAGGGACTTGTAGGTGTCCACGACGGAAGCGAGCGCGCGCTCCGCTTCCAGGGAGATCGCGCCCGTCTTGGCGATGCCCTCCAGGATGTCCGGGTGCTTCATCCGGAGATACTCCGTGAAGCCGTCCAGGAAGGGGCGGACCTGGGAAACGTCCCGATCCATGAGGTGGCCGTTCACCGCGGCGTAGAGCAGGGTCACCTGCTCCTCCATGGGCCGCGGCGCGTACTGGGCCTGCTTGAGCGCCTCCATGAGCCGCGCTCCCTGCGCCAGCTTGTCCTGGGTCGCCTTGTCCAGGTCGCTGCCGAACTGGGCGAAGGCGGCGAGTTCCCGGTACTGGGCCAGGTCCAGGCGCAGGCGGCCCGCGACCTTCCGCACCGCCTTCGTCTGGGCGGCGCCGCCGACGCGGCTCACCGAGAGGCCCACGTCCACCGCCGGCCGGAAGCCGGAGAAGAAGAGTTCCGAGTCCAGGAAGATCTGGCCGTCGGTTATGGAGATGACGTTCGTCGGGATGTAGGAGGAGATGTCGCCGGCCTGGGTCTCCACGATGGGGAGGGCCGTGAGCGAGCCGCCGCCCAATTCGCTCGAGAGCCGAGCCGCGCGCTCCAGGAGCCGCGAGTGGAGGTAGAAGACGTCGCCGGGAAAGGCCTCGCGTCCCGGCGGACGGCGGAGGAGCAGGGAAACGGTGCGGTACGCGACGGCGTGCTTGGACAGGTCGTCGTAGACCACGAGCACGTCCTTGCCCGCGGCCATGAAGTGCTCCGCCATGGCGCAGGCGGAATAAGGGGCCAGGTATTGGAGCGCGGCGGGAGCCGACGCGGCGGCGAGGACCACGAAGGTGTAGTCGAGGGCGCCGTGAAGATCCAGGGTCTTGATGATCGCGGCGACGGACGAGGCCTTCTGCCCGATCGCGCAGTACACGCAGAGCACGCCCGTGCCCTTCTGGTTGAGGATCGTGTCGATGGCCAGCGCGGTCTTGCCGGTCTGGCGGTCCCCGATGATGAGCTCCCGCTGGCCGCGGCCGATGGGGACCATCGCGTCCACCGACATGATGCCGGTCTGGAGGGGCGTATCCACCGGACCGCGGGCGATGACGCCGGGCGCGGGCGATTCCACCGGGCTTCGTCCGGCCGCGACGATCGGCCCCTTGCCGTCCAGCGGAGCGCCGAGCGGATCCACGACGCGGCCGAGCAGGCCCGGTCCGACCGGCACGTCCACGACGCGCCCGGTGCCCCGCGCCTCGTCGCCGTCCCGGATGAGGTACTCGCCGGAAAGGAGGACGACGCCGACGCCGTCCTCCTCAAGGTTGAGCACGATCCCGGTCGCGCCCGAGGAGAATTCCACGAGCTCGCCGTACATCGCCTTGTCCAGGCCCCGGACGCGCGCCACCGAGTCGCCCACGGCGGCGACCACGCCGATATTCTCCGTGACGGGGGACGCTTCCCACGTATCGATCTCGCTCCGGATGGCCTTCGCGAGTTCCCCGAGCTTCACCATGTACCGCCTCCCCGCTTCGCGGCGCCCATCGCGCGCGAGAGCGACTCGAGCCGCCGCGCGATCGTTCCGTCTATCCGCTGCCACCCGTCGAGGAGGCGAACGCCCCCGAGGATGGCCGGATCGACGCGTTCTTCCAGTTCGATGGCCGCGCGGGCCGCCGGCCGCTCCCGCCCCGGAGCCCGCGCGCGCTCGCGAGCGAGGGCTCGCCCTTGGGCGCGCTCAAGCGCGGCGCGGAGCGCGTCGCGCTCTTCCGCGGTCAGCGGCACCGCCGACTCCGCGCGGATGCGGACGACGCCGGAC
>JAEXTK010000014.1 GCA_023406985.1 Spirochaetota bacterium
GGGGCTCTCCATCCTGGACGTGGGTTGCGGCCCGGGCAATTCCACGGCGATCCTGGACGCGGTCTTTCCGGGTTCCGCGTTGGTCGGCCTGGATTCTTCCGCGGAGATGATCGAAGCGGCCCGCGCGAGCGGCCTCGCCGCGTCCTGGATCGTCGCGGACGCGGCTACGTGGCGGAGCGACCGCCGCTTCGACCTGATCTTCTCCAACGCCGCGCTCCAGTGGATGGCGGACCAGGAATCGTTGCTCGCCCGCCTATGGTCGGCGCTGGCGGACGGCGGCGTCCTCGCGGTGCAGGTGCCGGGGAACGGCGCCTCTCCGCTCCACCGCGCCCTCCGCGCGACGGCGGAAAACGGCCGCTGGCGCGAAACGTTCGCGGGAAAGGACGACTTCATCCGCTACCGCGAGCCGGATTTTTACTACGAGGTCCTCGCCCCGCTCGGCGGCGCGGTGGAGGTCTGGGAAACCACCTACTGGCACGTCCTTTCCGGCCACGGCGCGCTCATCGACTGGTACCGGGGCACCGGCATGCGGCCGTGGCTCGACGCCCTGGCCGACGACGCCGAGCGCGCGGACTTCGTCGCGGCGGTGCGCGAAGCCGCCGCGGACGCCTATCCGCTCCGGCATGACGGGAGCGTATTCTTTCCGTTCCGCCGCGTCTTCTTCACGGCGGTCAAAACGACAGGAGCGAAAGCATGAAGCAGTTCGGAGGATCGGTCCTCTTCCTGGACCGGGACGACATCAACACCGACGAGATCATTCCGGCCAAATACCTCACGGAGATATCGAAGGCCGCGCTCAAGCCGTATTGCCTCGAGGATCTCGCCGCGCCTTCCTTCGAGGCGAAGCGGGACGTGGCGGGCAAGGGGGCGATCGTGACGCGGAAGAACTTCGGCTGCGGCAGCTCCCGCGAGCACGCCCCCTGGGCCCTGGAAGTCAACGGCATCGGCCTCGTGGTCGCGGAGAGCTTCGCGCGCATCTTCCGGCAGAATATGTACAACTGCGGCATGATCGCCGCGGAGCTCCCCGCGGAGACCGTGGACCGCCTCTTCGCGACCTTCGCGGGGAGGGCGGCGACGGTCCGGGTGGACATCGAGAAACGGGAACTCATCTTCTCGGCGGCGGGCGACGCCGCGACTGCGTCGGGGGCTGCGACTGCGTCGGGGGCCGCGACTGCGTCGGGGGCCGCGACTTCGTCGGGATCGGCGACTTCGCCGGGGTCAGCGGCCTCCTCCGGGGCCGCGGCCGCCCTCACCGTCCCCTTCCGGCTCTCCGCGTTCGAACACGCGCTCGTGGAAGCGGGCGGCTGGGTGGAGTTCGCCGCCCGCGCGTACTGAGGTCCGCTCCTAGAGGCCCGCGGCCCCCTGGAGCCGTCGTCGGCCCTTAGAGGTCCGCGGCCCACGAGTCGACGTCCGCAATGCGCACCCCGGCGAAGGCGAAGGCCGCGAAGAACGCGGCGGTCACGTCCGCGGCCGCGACCTTCCGGCCTCCCCACTCGAGCTCCCGCGTGGCGCACGCGTCGCCGAGGAGGAGGCACGGATAGCCGCGGGCGGTGGCGGCGCGGAGGAAGGCGTCCACGCACATGTGGGTCATCATCCCCGCGACGACGAGCTCCTCGGCGCCCGCGGCCGCAAGCTCCGCGGCGAGCTCCGTCCCCGCGAAGGAATCCACGATCCGTTTGACGGTGACGGATTCATTTCCCTCCGGCTCGGCGCAGGGGGCGAAGCGCGAACCGCGCGAGGCGGCGGCGAAGCGGGCAGCCGCGGGATCGGGATTCTCGTGGCGGACGTGGAAGACGGGGATGCCCGCCTTCCGCGCGGAGGCCAGGGCTCGGGCCACCGCGTCGCCCGCTGAGCGGACTCCCTCCAATTCCAGCTTGCCGCCGGGAAAATACTCGTTCTGGACGTCGATCACGACCAAGGCGCTCTTCTTCATCGCGTTCCTCCGTAGTTCGGTTTTCGATCCTCCCTACCCTAGCCCGAAGGACGCCTCCGGGGCACCGGTCGCGATTGACAAAGGCCGTGCCGGAAAAGACAATCGGGGTATGGCCGCTTCACCAACCGTCATCGCGTTCCTCGCCGTCGAGGGCGGCATGGCGTCTTCGGCGCGGACCGCCGCCGAAATCGCCGCGTACGCGAATCGAGGAGGGGCGGAGGAACGGATCGCCCTCGTCATCGCCTCCGCGGACGGGCGCGCGGTCCGCGCCTTCGGCGGGGAACGCCTCCCTGCCTCCTACCCCCTCTCCGCGCTGCGCGGGCCCCGCGCGAGATCGGTAGCCACCGCGGACCGTCCGGCCGGGGGGCCGGAGGGCGGAGGCGCGGCCCCCGACGCCGTCGAGGTGGCGGCCGTCGTCATCCCGGCCGTGCTCGGTCCCCTGGACCCGCTCCTCGTCGACGCCCGCATCCCCGCCGCGCTCCGCGCGCTCGCCGGGGAAGGCTGCGCGATCGCGGCGACGTGCGACGCCGTCTTCCTCATGGCGGCCTCGGGCCTCCTGGACGGCTCGGCCGTCCCCGTGCATCCCGGCCTCCGCCAGGACTTCCGCCGCCGGTTCCCCGCGGTCCGCGTCGACGAGGGGGCGGAGCGCTATTCCCGGGACGGCATCCTCCTCTCGGTCGGCTCGGGCACCTTCGCCGACCTCATGGTCGAAGTCCTCCGGTCCTCGTGCGGGCCGGCCGTCGCGGACCGGTGCGGCCGCGTATTCCTGGACCGGGCCGGAGCGCCGGCCGCGGGGCCGGCCGCCGGAGAGGCGCTCTCCGCGGCCGATCCGGTCTCCCGCGCCGCGGCCCTCATGGAAACGCGGTACGCCGAACGCCTGGACCTCGAGCGGATCGCGGCGGAGGTCGGGACCGGCGGCCGCACGCTCCTCCGGCGCTTTACCCGCGCCTACGGACTCACGCCCGCCGCCTACCTCCGCGCCCGGCGCTGCGCGGCCGCGGCCGCCCTCCTCACCGCCACGGACCTCGCCGTGGAGGAGATATCGTGGCGGGTCGGCTACGCGGACGCCTCGGCCTTCGCGCGCGCCTTCCGCGGCTACGCGGGCGCCGCTCCCGCCGCCTATCGCGCCGCGGCCGGCAGGGG
>JAEXTK010000094.1 GCA_023406985.1 Spirochaetota bacterium
AAGGAATTGAGTATGGAGACGCGGGACAAGTTCGACCGTGTGCTGTCCGGAGTCATCGAACCCCAATCGGAGCTCAGCATCGGAGCGCTCGGACTGGTGAAGAAATTCAGCTCCCACAAAAACGAGAAGACCGTCGTAGTCCACCTGGACGTCAAGAAGCAGGATTACCAATGCCCGGCGTGCTTCGCCGTAGACCAGTTCGTGATCGACCGCCTGGAGCGCGACATCCGCGCCGCCCTGGAGAAGGAATTCCCGCTCTGGACGATCACGTTCGCCTGAAACGGACGGCCGCTGGCGCCCGGCGGCGTTCAAGTCCTCTCCGCCGGAATAAAAAGTTAAGGCCCGTCCTTCGGACGGGCCTTCATCAATCTGCGGCGAAGAGGACTTGAACCTCCATGCCTCTCGGCACTAGCACCTCAAGCTAGCGTGTCTACCAATTCCACCATCGCCGCGTGAAATCGTGAGTGCATCATACGAATTCGGCCCCTCAATGTCAACTGGTTTTCGGGCGATTTTCGGAACGGAAGGCGCTCGGCAAGGAAACCCTACATGTACCTATTTTCCCTGTCGATGATAGAAGAACCATGAGTCGAATGAGAAAGTCCGTCTTGACGGCCACGGTCCTCGCCTTCGCGGCGTTCACCACGTTCATGTCCTGCGGTTCCACGCCCGCGGCGGCCCCGAAACAGGAACCGATCGCACAAGATGACGTTTGGTCCGTCCTCGAGAAGGGCGAGAGCGGTAAGGCCCGCGCGTTTTTCCAGGGGAAAACCGACGTCAACGCGACGGACGCCAAGGGCCGGACGCCGCTCCACATCGCGGCCGAACGAGGAGACGCCGCATTGGTATCTTTCTTCATCGCCAGCGGGACCCGCGTGGAGACGGCGGATGCCTCGGGACGCACGGCCATGGAAATCGCCTGCGCCAAGGGCGACGGCACCGTTGCGTCGATTTTGAGCGCGGCGGGAGCCGATATCTTCCGCGTCGGCACCCAGGGGAAGAGCCCCGCACAATACGCCCTCGATAAGGGGAAGGACCTCGTCGCCGCCATAGCGAACAAGGCCACCGTGAATGCCGCGGACGCCGAGGGGAGGACCTTGCTCTACCACGCGGCCCTGCGGGGAGACCTCGCCGCGGTGGAGGTCATACTCGAGGCCGGCGCCGTAGCTTCCGCCCGAGCCAAAGACGGGAAGACGCCCCTCGACGCGGCCTATACCCGGCCGGATTCCCGGAGCCACGCGGAAGTGGCCGAGCGCCTCATACGGGCCAACTCCTATTCGGACGACCCCGCCTTCACGTATTTCCCCACCGCCGTGCGGAGTTCCAATTTCGACCTGCGGTTGGAGGACGGCCTGACGCCGCTCCACTATGCCGCGCGCGGGAACCATACGGGTTTCATCGAATTCATGATCGAGCGCGGGGCCGACGTCAACGCGAAAAGCTCGTCGGGAGCGCCCCCGCTCCACGAAGCGGTCCGCTTCGGCAGCATCGGCGCGGCCAAGCTCCTCATCGCCGCCGGCGCGCAGGTGAATGACCGCGACGCGAAGGGCAATGCGGCCCTCCACCTCGTGATGCCGCCTGCATCCCGCATGGAGGGGCTGAAGCTCCTCCTCGACAACCGCGCCAATCCCAACGTCAAGGATACCCATGGCGATTCGCCTCTCCATGTCGCCGCGGCCATGAACCTGGGCGACGCCTACCTGACGCTCCTCATCGAAGGCGGAGCCGACCCGAATGTCCGCAACATCGACGGAAGGACGCCGATACATATCGCCGTGGAGCGCGGCAGGCCTTCCTATATCCCCCTCCTGCTCAACAGCAAGGCGGATATCTTCGCGGCCGACAACTCGGGACGCACTCCCTTCGATTTGGCGCTCGCGATGAAGGGGGCGGTTCTCGACGCGATAGTGACGAACGCGACGGTCCTTACGAGCGACAGCGCCGGCAATACCCCGCTCCTCGTCGCGGTAGCGGCGCGCGCGGAGCCCTCGACGGTCGCCCTCATCCTGGACCGCAAGGGTGACGTCAACGCCCGCAACAAGGCGGGGGATACGGCCCTGCATAGCGCGGTCCGCAACAATCAGCGCGAAGTGGGCGAACTCCTTATTTCCCGCGGTGCCGATATCTTCGCCACCAACTCCGAAGGCATGAGCCCCTTGCATCTCGCCGCGGTCTTCCCCGGCGGCTTCTTGGCGTGGATGGTCAATTCCACCACCATTTCAGCCCGCGACGGACTCGGCAACAGCATCCTCCATTACGTCGCCGAGTGGAAACTCGATGCGGCGGTTCCCTTGATCGCGAAACGCGGCGCCGATATCGAGGCGCGCAACGGAATGAAGGAGACGCCGCTCTTCACCGCCGTGAAGGCGGATTCGCCCAAAACGGTGGCTGCCCTCGTCGCGGAAGGCGCCTCCATGGCGAGCCGCGACGCCGCGGGAAATACGCCGCTCCATGCCGCCGTCCGATGGAACGCGCTCAATGTCGCGAGCGGCTTACTCTCGCTCGGAGCGGATGTCGACGCCCGGAACCTGGGTGGCAAGGCCCCGCTCCACGAGTCGGCCAGGCTCGGCCTTAAGGATATGACGATGGTCCTGCTCGCCGCGGGCGCGCCTATGGAAGCGCGGGACCTCTCCGGGGCGACTCCGCTCATGGAGGCGGTCGCCGTCGGCAACTCCGCGACGACCGAGCTTTTGGTGGAAGAAGGGGCGGACCCGACCGCGCGCAACGTACGCGGCGACACGCCGCTCCACGTCGCGGTAGCAACCGGTAGGAGGGGTACGGCCACCCTCCTCCTCGCGCGCGGCGTTTCCATCCACGCGCGGAATGCGGCGGGAGTCACGCCGTTCAAGGCCGCGCTCGCCTCGGGGCCCGCCATGACCCAGACCCTTCTCACCAAGGACCGTCTGGACATCGCGGACGACGAGGGGCGCTCTCCGTTGCACATCGCCGTCATGGAAGGCGCCGACGCGAATACCATCGGCGTCATCGCGGCCCTCGGCGCCCGTCTTTCGGCCACCGATTCGGCGGGCAAAACCCCGCTCCGCATCGCGGTGGAGGGAGGAAAAGAGGCGCAGGTGCGCGCCCTCGTGCGCGCGGGCGCCGACCTCTTCACGCCGGCTTCCGATGGCCAATCGCCGGTGACCTTCGCCCTCACTTCGCGGACCGAGGCTATCCGCTGGCTCTGCGAAGGCGCGACCATCGGGAAGGCCGATAGCGTCGGGAATACGGCCTTGCACTTCGCGGCCTATAAGGGCGACGTCAACGCCGTAAAGCTGCTGCTGGAGCTCGGAGCCGACAAGAAAGCCCGCAACGTCGCCGGCGAAACGCCGGCCGATCTCGCAAAGCGCTGGGGAAAAAAGGAAAACGAGACGTTGCTTCGTTAGTTACCGGCTCATCGCGGCGAAGGCTGAAAGATGGGCTTTCGCCGCCGCGTTCCATCGCGCGAGGTCGCTGCCGTAGTACCGCTCATCCACCGGGTATGTGCGGCCGCCGATGCGCGTACGGATCCATTCGTCGCCGCGCCTGAGCGCCTTCGCGAGGGCCCGCGGCAAACCGCCCTCCGCCGGAGGATCGAAGGCGACGGCCTCCGCCAGGCCCGCTTCGCGGAGCCACGCGTCCCGCTCGTAGGGTTTCTCCCCCGTCGCGATCGCATAATCCGCGAATCGTTCGGCCCGGCCCTTTTCGCCGGCCCTCCCCCACAGCGCATGCAGCTCCGCTTCCACCCTATCGACATCCGCGAAGGGCCTGCGCGCGTAGGTAGCGAGGTACTTGTAGATCATCCTGGCGGCGGCCATGAAGCGGTCGCGGTTGACCGCCCGCCGGTACGGACTCAGGAGCCGGGGATCTTCCCATATCTCGACCAGCAGATCGGGCCGCCTGAGCGCGGGCGCATGGCCGAGGGGCGGAACGGGATCGACATCGGCGAAGGCGTTCTTGGGATCGAGCGTTCCGGAGAAATTGGCGTGGGCCCAGGTATCCGCGTAGGCGTGGAGCGCGATGCCGATGCGATAGGGATCGCGCGACCTGAGCGCGGCGATGAGGAGTCCCTTGGCCGTCGGACTCCCGGGCGTCACGACCAGGGCACCGGCCTCCCCGTCCACCCGGAGGCGCGACGCCTCGGCCCTGACGCCCGGGATGAAGTGGCAGGCGAGGCGGATCGCGCGCGTAGGCGCGTCGTCGGACGTCCCGAAACTCTGCGTCGCGATCACTTCATCCCGGCCGACCGGCCCTTCAAGCGGAATCGGGTACGTACGATCGTCGGTGAGCTGGGAGGAGTAGGCGATCGTCCACGCTTCGCCGGCGTCCAGGCCCGCCTTGCGCGCCAAGAAGAGGACGATCCAGTAGTGGAATTCCAGGTTCATCCGGCCGCCCGCTCGTATTGGAGCCGATAGAGCCTCGCGTAGAGGCCGTCCCGCGCGATGAGCTCATCGTGCGTCCCCTCTTCGATCAGGGCGCCCCCGGAAAGTACGAGGATCTTGTCCGCGTGCTTGATCGTGGAGAGCCGGTGGGCGATGACGATGGACGTCCTCCCCGCGAGGATACGCGCGAGGCCGAGCTGGATGAGCCGCTCGGTCTCCGTATCGATCGAACTCGTGGCCTCGTCCAGGATGACGATACGCGGGTCGTGCGCCACGACGCGCGCGAAGCTGATCAGTTGCCGTTGTCCCGAGGATACGTTCGTGGCCCCCTCGGACAGCACCGTCCGATAGCCGTCCGGTAGCCTCGATATGAACTCGTGGGCGTGTACGGCCCGGGCCGCGGCCTCCACCTCCTCGTCGCTCAGGGGAAGTCCCAGCCTGATGTTATCCGCGACGGTACCCGCGAAGAGGAAGACCTCTTGGAGCACCGGCAGCACGGACCTTCTGAGCTCATCCAACGGCAGATCCTGGATGGGTATGCCGTCCAGGCGAATGACGCCCGCGTCGACGTCCCAGAGGCGCGCGAGCAGGTTGGTCACGGTGGTTTTTCCCGCCCCCGTGTAGCCGACGACCGCGACCATCTGGCCCGGCTCCACCCGGAAGCTCAAATCCTTGAGCACGTCCTCTCCCGCTTTGTAGCCGAAACGTACGCGGTCGAATTCGATGTGGCCGCGCGCGGGGCCCGGAAGCGAACGCCTGCCGTCATCGCGTATCCGTTCATCCGCGTCCATGAACGCGAAGACCCGCTCGCCGCCCGCCATGGCCGACTGCAGGAGCGTGTACTTCTCGGCGATGTCCGCGACCGGCGAATAGAACATGTGGACGAGATTGATGAAGGCGATCAGGACGCCGAGGGTGAGGGAAAGGTCCAAGGCCATGGCGGCGCCCGTCACGATGACCGCGGCGGTCGTGAGCGTGGACAGGAATTCCACCACGGGGCGGAAGGACGCGATCACGTACATTTCGCCGAGATTCGCGTTCAGGAGTTCCGTGTTCCGCTCGCCGAATTCTTCCGAACTCGTCCTCTCACGCGCGAATAGCTGGACGACCTGGATGCCCGCGAGCCGTTCGGCGAGATAGGCGTTTACCCGGGATGAGGCTATCCGCTGCCGCCTGAAGGCGTCGCGCGCCTTGAGGCGGCTCACCGCCGTCACGATAGCCACGGGCGGCAAGGTCAAGAGCGTGATGAGGGCGAGATGCGGGGAAAGGAAAAAGAGCATCACGAGCACGCCGACCATCACGGACAAATCCTTGAGGAAGGCGACGAGTACCGACGTGAAGAACTCGTTGATGGTCTCGACGTCGCCGGTAAGCCGCGTGACGATACGGCCGACCGGATGGCGCGAGAGGAAGGCGAGGGACTGCGAGGAGGTCCGTTCGAAAAGCGCGAGCCGGATATCCTTCATCACCTTCTGGCCGATGAGGGTCGTCGACCAGGTCTGGGCAAAGGTGGCCGCGAGCACCACGAGTAGGATCGCGAAAAAGAACACCACCGCGATCCGTATGCGGTCAAGATCCCCGTTCCGGATGATCCTCCGCTCATCGCGCGTCAGCGAGGACAAATCATCCTTGCGGAGGGCCGCCGATGCGCCGTCCGTCGTGAACAGCTCCGGATGCGCGCCGACGACCGCCGCGCCGTCCTTGAGCGGGAACGCGTACCAGGGGGCGGCATCGAGCGCCCCGAGCGCCACGAGGTCCCGCTCCTGCGCGCCGGTCATCTTGAAAGCCCGGGCCTTCGGCACGAAGACCCATCGATCCAGCCGTATCGCGCGCGTATCGGCGGCCAGGGCGGCGGCGGCCTTTCCCGCATCTCCTTCCGCCTTTTCTAGATCAAGGCGGTAGTAGCTCGCGAGGATCGCGTCGTCGAGAACCCGTTGGACGAGGACCGGCAGCCAAAGTTCCCCCACGGTAGAGACCGCGAGGGCGAGGAAGGCGGTGACCATGAGTTTCCGGTACGGACGGAGGTAGGAAAGGATGCGGGCTACGATGCGGGAATCATAGCCTTTGACGGCGCTTTCCGTTTCAAAGTATTCAGCCATGGAGGACCTCGGAACTCCGCGCGCGTTCGAGCTGCTGAAGACGGGCCGTTTCCGCGTAGAAACCGTCGCCGGCCGCGAGCTCCGCCGGTGTGCCGTACTCGGCCGCTTGCCCGCGGTCCAGCACCAGGACGGAGTCGGCGTGCTGGAGCGTGGAGACGCGGTGGGATACGATGATCGTCGTCTTCCCGCGCCGTTCCCGGACGAGGCGGGCCAGGATTCGCTCCTCCGTTTCCGCGTCCACCGCGGAGAGCGCGTCGTCGAGGATGAGGATATCTGGATCGCGGGCGGCCGCTCGGGAGATGGCGACCCGCTGTTTCTGTCCGCCGGATAAGGTGAGTCCCCGCTCCCCCACTACGGTGTTCCAGCCGTCCTTGAAATCGTCCAGGTCGCCCGCGATGGCCGAGAGCTCCGCTACGGCGCGCAGGCGATCCTCGTCGACGCCGGGGGCACCGTACGCGATATTGTTCCGTACCGAATCGGAGAACAAGTAGGTATCCTGCGGGGTCACGCCGAAAAGGGAACGCAGGTCGTGGAGATCCCAATCCCGCACGTCGATGCCGTCCACGAATACGGCTCCCGCCGGCGGATCCAGGATCCGCGGCAGCAGGCGGAGCAGCGTCGATTTGCCGCTGCCGGTCCTTCCCAGGATTCCGAGCATGGAGCCGCGCGGGACCGCGAGCGACAAGCCCGATACGGCGGCGGTCCCGTCCGGATACGAAAAATCGAGGCCGCGGATCTCGATGGCTAGGGCCGACCGCGCTGCTTCCGGAGGTCGGGCGGCGGGGCTGGCCGGAGACGAGATTTCGGGGACGGTGGAAAGTATCTCGTTGACGCGCGCGAGGCTCGCGGCTCCGCGCTGCAGCATGTTGATGGTGAACCCGGCGCCCAGCATGGGCCAGATGAGCATCTGCAGGTAACTGAACATCGCCACGAGTTCACCGGGGCTCATGGCCCCTTCCACGACGCGCGATCCGCCGACCAACAGCAGGATGAGCGTCGTCAGGCCGGAGAGGAAGGAGATGAGCGGGAAGAAGAGGCCGAAGATACGCACGAGGGCCATGTTGGCTTCCCGGTAATCGTCGTTCGCGTCGGCGAATTTCCGGGTGAACCACGCTTCCTTCACGAAAGATTTCACGACCCGGATGCCCGCGAAGGACTCCTGGACCACGTCGCTCATGGACGAATAGGATTCCTGCGCGCGCTTGAACCGTTTACCCACCGCGTTGCCGAACGCGAGGATGAGCACGGTGATGACGGGCAAGGGCGCGATCGACAGGGCCGCCGTACGCGCGTCGTGGATGAACATGACGATCAGGATGGCGCTCGCCATGAGCGTTCCGTCCACGAACGCGACGAGCCCCATACCGATGGCCATGCGCACCGCGTTCAGGTCGTTGGTGGCGCGGGCCATGAGGTCGCCGGTCTTGTTCTTCTGGTAGAAACCGCTCGAAAGCAGCAGGAGATGCGCGAAGAGGCGGTCGCGCAGTTCCGTCTCGATGCGGCGGGACGAACCGTGGATGAAGTATCGCCAGAGGAAGCGTCCGACGGAGATGACGGCGGCCACGGCGATCATGCCGAGGCCGAGCCGGACGATGGAGGCGAGGCCGTAATTCCCGCCCGAGATGATATCGACGGCGCGCTTGATGAATTGCGGGATGAGGATCTGGGCGCCGTCGACGATGGCGAGGAAGACGAACCCGATGGCGTATCGGTACCGATAGCGCTTGAGGTAGGAGCCTATCGTCCGAAATTCTTTGAGCGAGACGCCGCCGGTTTTCATAGTTCGATAATAATAGAACAATCACCCAACGTCAACGAGCGAATGATCGGCGGGAGGCGGTTCACGAAGGACGGCGGGAGGCGCCCTCGTCTTTTTTCTTTTGATCGGCCTCGAGCTTGGCGGACCAGATCTCCGCTTTCTTCTTGACGCTCTCCGCGTCTTCGCGATCGCCCACGAGCACGTGGATACGGCGCAAGGCGTTGAGGAAGGCTATGGCCATCTTGAAGTCGTCGAAGCGGTTCGTCGAAAGCTCGTACTTCTCCCGGTATCGATCGGCCGCCTGCATGAGGAGCTTCTTGACGGTCCTGAGGTGATACACGGTAACCTCGTAGTCCGCTGCGCGCGGATCGAGATTGGAGACCGCGTTCTTGAGGTCGAAGATATTCTTGGCCACCGCGGCGAAGCGGGCCTCGAGCTCCACGAAGGACCACTTCCACTTCGTATTGTCGCCGTAGGCGTCCTCGACCAGCCGGATACCGAGGCCGAGCTTGCGGATCAGCGCGTAGCGTTTGGTCGCGTCGAAGCTCGCGATCTCCGCGACTTTATCTTCATAATCCGCGAACGCCGCGTCGACGAGGCCGGTGACGACCTCTTCCAGATAGATCACGCTCTTGTACAGGGCCTTGCGCGCCTCGTTGAGCGCCTCCTCGTTTTTTACGCCGAGCATGATGACGGACATGCCGTTCATGACCACGTAATTCGAGGCGAGATTCAGCATCTCGTCGGCCAGGTTGAGCCGCTTGTAGGCGGCCCCGTTCGCATCCTTGTCCATCACGCTGAGGATGCTCTTCTCCCGCAGGAGGTACCCCTCCGCGGCGGTCTTGTACCGGTTCGATTTTTCCAGGTAAATCCGTCGATCGTCGCTCGATATTTTTGGCACGCGGTCAGCTCCGTTTTTGGTAGCGGGCGAGCAATTCGTCGGCGTGCGCCAAAGCGGCGTTGCCCGCGGCGTCGCCGGCGAGCATGCGCGCGATCTCTTCCCTTCGTTTCTCCGCTGCAATGACCGAGAGGCTCGTCACCGTGCGTTCGCCCTCGACTTTCTTCGCCACCTTTAGATGATTATCGGCACGAACGGCGATAGTCGCAAGATGCGTTATGCAAAAGATTTGTTTTGCCGTTCCCAGTCCCGCCAGGTGCTCGCCGACCGCGAGCGCGACCTCGCCGCCGATGCCGGTATCGATCTCGTCGAAGACGAGGGTCTCCACCGTATCGGCCGCGGCGAGCACGGTTTTCACCGCGAGCATGACGCGGGAAAGCTCGCCCCCCGAGGCGATGCGGACGAGCGGCCGCTCGCTCTCGCCGAGGTTCGGAGAGATGAGGAACTCGACGTCGTCCGAGCCCCACGGCCCGCAAACGCGGGCTGCGCCCTGCCCTTTGGGGGTGACGGAAATGGAGAACCGGGCCTTCGGCATACCGAGCGTGCCGAGTATGGCCGTGATTTTCGATCCCAGCGTCGCCGCGGCGGCCGAACGCTTGGCGCTCAGCTCGGCCGCCCGTTTGCCGACATCCCGCTCCAAGGCGGCGATTTCGGCCTCCAGGTTCGCCCGGTCCTCGGCGATGCGTTGGAGCGCGTCCATCTCCGCCTCGGCGTCGATCCGGTACTGGAGGACCGCATCCTCATCGGCTCCGTACTTCTTCTTGAGCCGATAGAGCACCGCGAGGCGTTCCTCCACCGCTTCCAAGCGCTGGGGATCGTAGCGGAGATCGTCCCGATAGGACCGCAGCTGGTCCGACGCGTCCTCGATCTCGTAAAAGAGGTCGGATATCCGCCGGGCGGTCGCTTCCAAAGACGGATCGATGTTCGCCGCGCCCTCCGTTTGCGCCTTCGCCCGGCGCAATTGGGATAGGGAAGATAGCTCGTCCTCAAAGAGCGCGCCCGCGGCGCCGGAGACGAGCGCGGCGAGTTTCTCGAAATCGGCGAGCCGCTTCGCCTCCGCCTCAAGGCCGGCGCTCTCTCCGCTCTTGACCTCCGCCTTCGCGATCTCTTCCACCGCGTAGCCGAGGAGCTCGATGCGCTCGTCGCGGCCCCGCTCGGCCTCCGCGGCCGCCTCCGCCGCCTTTTTCTTCTCGGCGAGCGCCTGGAAGCGGGCGGTGAATTCGGCGACCTCGGATTCGATTCCCGCGAATCGATCCAGGTATTTGCGATGCGATTCGGCCTTCAGGAGGGCCTGGTGCTCGTGTTGGCCGTGTATGTCGAAGAGGAGCGCCGTGAATTCCGCCAGGTCGTTCCGCGTCACGGGGACGTCTTGAACGTAGGCGGATCCGCGGCCGTTGCGCTTGAGGGTTCGGCGTAGCAAGATCCTGCCGTCCTCGTTCCCGATATCGTGGGCGGCTAACCATTCGCCGACCTCGCCGTTGGCCGCGTCATACCTGATGACGGCCGCGACGCTGGCCTCCTCGCTTCCCGTACGCACGATATCCGTGTCGGCCTTGCCGCCGAGGAGGAAACTCAACGCGCCGACGATGATCGATTTGCCGGCGCCGGTCTCGCCGGTGAGGATATTGAGGCCATCGTCGAATTCGACCGACAACCGATCGATGAGGGCATAGTCCTTGACGATGAGCTCTTCAAGCATCGGGGCCTCCCGACCAATTCAGTTTCGTCCTGAGTACGCGGTAGAACAGGTTCCGGTCGGAGGCCACGAGCCGGGCCTTATGCTCCGCCCGGCGCACGACGATCTTGTCGCCCGGCTCGAGCGGAACCACGATCTGGCCGTCCACGGTCAGCATGACCCCGCTCCGCTGGACTTCCTCCACCTGCACGACGACGGTTTCGTGGGAAGGGATGACGATGGGTCGATTGGAAAGGGTGAACGGGCAGATGGGGTTGAGGATCATGGCTTCCATCTCGGGGTCGAGGATGGGACCTCCGGCGGCCACGGAGTATGCGGTGGACCCCGTCGGCGTGGCGACGATGAGCCCATCGGCGCGATACCGGCCGAACCTAAGGTTCTCGGTGCCCACTTCAAGGCGGATGATTTTCGCGATTCCGGACGCCGAGACGACCGCGTCGTTGAGGTAGGTCCTCCGCAATAATTCTTTACCGCCCCGAACGACGGAAACCTCGAGCATGATTCGCGCCGATACGCTCGCGGTTCCCCGGCGCCACGCGTCGTAGACCGGCCGCCAATCCTCGCGCTGCACCGCCGCGATGAACCCGAGCGTCCCGAGGTTTATCGGCAACACGGCGACGCCGCGGTCCGCCATGCACCGCGCCGCGTAGAGCACCGTCCCGTCGCCGCCGAGAGAAAAGGCCAGATCGAAATCGCCCGACGGAGGACTTTCCGGTTTTCCCTCAAAGGCGCATACGGTCACCGACACGCCGTCTTTTTGCAAGGAAGATCGGATATCCTCCATCAAGGAACGCGAATCGTCCTTGTGCAAGTTGACGATGAGAAGGACCCGCCCGTGCCGCAGCATCGCGAACGGCTCCCTAGGGCAGCGTCGCGAGGACCTTGGCGACCTTCGCGACCTGCGCTTTGCCGAGTCGCGGATAGAGGGGGAACAGGACCGTCCGCAACGCGAGGGAATTGGCGACGGGACAAGCGGCGACGTCCGCCCGTCCCGTGGCTACCGGAGTATCCGCGAACGCGGCTTCTGCCTCAACCTCTTTCTTGGCCGCGTAGGCTCGGACGTCTTTGGCGCCCGTCTCCAAAACTAGGGGAAACGCGTAATTGTTGTATTCGGTATCCCCGCCCTGGATGAGCCGGCGATGGCGCGTCCTGAGCGCGGCTTGGGTGTAGACCGCCGCGATCTCCTTCCTTTTTTCGAAATTACGCTCGGCTTCCTTGATTTGGACCAGCGCGAGGGCCGCGTTCATATCGGGCAGACGGTATTCGGCGGGTAGTTCGGCGTATTTCCGAAGCACCATCCCTTCCCGCCGTCCCGCGGCGTACAGGAGGGCTCCCCCGCCCGCCGTGAGCAGATCGCGCTCCTCCAAGCCGAGGATGGTGAAGACGCCGAAAGAACCGGCCCGCGTTTCGTACCAATGGGCGCCGTAGCTCTTGGAACAGTCTTCCACGACGGGAAGCCCCAATTCCGCGATGGCGGGGACGTCGGGGACGATTCCGAGCGCATGATGGACGACGATCGCCCGGGTCGATTCCGAGAGCACCGCACGCACCGTCGCGGCGGTCATCGCGCCCGAGGATTCGTCAACGTCGCAATACACGGCGCGAAGGCGCAGCTCGTCCAGGACGACCGGATAGTAGGCGGGTGAGAGCGCTGATATCACCACGCCGCTCCCATCGCTCAGGTCGAGCGCGCGCAGCGCCAAGGTCAAGGCCGTAGCGGGGCTGCGCAGCGCGAGACAATAATCATATTCGATATGCTCGCGCGCGCTCTGGATGAGCCGCGAAAGTTGATCGCCGGGACCGACGCGTTCCCCGACGAGTGTCGTCAGGACCGCGTCCATCTCCTTCCTTCGGATGGTCGGAGAATAGGATTCGATTTTCATGCACTTCCTCGAAGTAACCCCGCGCGGCGTACCGTCCGCCGCGCGGAGCGTTGCCGGCAACACTAAACCGGCGAGGTCGGGGGCGTCTACGTACTCCACATCCGGAACCGCAGCCTTTTCATGCGTTCATCACATTCTTCATCGAGGATCGGAAACACGGCCCCCAGAACAAATCAACGGTTCAGCTCGCTGATCTTCTGCAATTCTTTCGGATTGAAGAGTTTTCGGATATCCAGAATGATGAGGTACCCATGATCCTGGTGAACCACGCCTTGGATGTACTCGGCCCCGATACCGGTCAGCATCTGCGGGGGCGGCTGGATCTTGTCCAATTCCACGGTCACCACGCGGGCGACCTTGTCGATGATGACTCCCAGCTTCATTCCGTCCAGATCGATGATGATGAAGCCGGAGAGCATCTCGTCGTCTTCACCGAGCAAGGGCTTTTTGAGATGGAAACGGCGGTGGAGATTGATGATGGGGATGATCTCGCTACGAAGGTTGAAAATTCCCTCTACGTACGATGGAGCGTTCGGTATGGAACGGATATCCTGGACGCGGACTATCTCCTTCACGTCCATGATGTCGATCCCGTAAAGCTCTTCGCCAAGCTGGAACGTGACCAATTGATACTGATAGTCTTTTTCAGCCATGTAGTATGCTCCCTTATCGGCACGCTCGTTCCTCGCGGCGCCGTTTAGGATACTTTACTATCGATCGGTGGTTTCTTCAAGGCTAAATCAGCGAACGCAAATACCGAGAGGATAAAAAAAAGCCTGGCGACTACCTACTTTCCCACACCTCGAGGGCGCAGTATCATCGGCGTGGGAGGGCTTGACTTCCGTGTTCGGAATGGGAACGGGTATGACTCCTCCACCATAATCACCAGGCAA
>JAEXTK010000139.1 GCA_023406985.1 Spirochaetota bacterium
CGCCGGTGCCGCTACTTCCCGCGCGCGAGCACGGCGCCGGCGCCGCCGAGCGCCGCGTCGTCAGCGATCCCCGCCGAGACGACGCGGCGTCCGCCGACGTACACCTCCCTGATTCCGGCCGGGCGGACGGGCTCGTCGCCGTTCGCTCCGACCTCCGCCGGATCGAAGACCGTCACGTCGGCGGCGTACCCCGCCCGCAGGTAGCCGCGGTCCGGTATGCCGAAGCGGTCGGCGGTAGCGCCGCTCATCTTCCGCACCGTCGCCTCCAGCGAAGGTCCCGTTCCCTCCCGCGCCATGGCCAGGAATTTCGGGAAAGAGGAGAAGGCCGCGGCGTTCTGCGTCCCCTCTTCCTCGATCCACGCGTCCGTCATGAAGAGGGACGGTTCGTGCCGGGCCAAACGGGAAACGGTAGGTTCATCGTAGTAGCGGTACATGTTCACCCTGCCCCGGCCCTCGCTCAGGTCGACGAGGCGCAGATAGGCGTCCAGATCGGAGACGCCCCATTCCTCGGCGAGCGCGGGCACCCGTTTCCCGCAGAGCGCCTCGTTGCCCTCGCCGACCCAGGCTACCTGCATATCCTGGAACCCGAACCCGAGGACCCGCTTGGTGAGGCCGATCTCCGCGGCCAGACGCAGCTTGGTCATCGGAGAGCGCCGTTTCGCCGGAGGAAGCGACAGGTACCAGTTGGGGAGCACCACGGTGATGACCGATACGCCGAAGGTCATGGAATAGAGGTCGTAGGCGATGTCCACGCCGTCCTTCCGCGCGGCGTCGATGAGGGCGAGGCTTTCGTCCACGGTCTTCCAGGAAGCCGTCCCGACGAAGATGAGGTGGGAGTATTGGAGCCGGACGCCGGTCGCGCGGGCGAGCCGTATCATCTCGTCCAGGGCGCGGAGGTTGTGGGGCCTACCGCCGAAGGGCGGGCTGTAGGAGGTGGAGGCCGCCGAGCAGGCGCGGGCGTGGACGGTGAGGATGCCGCCGCGTTTCGCGGTTATCCTGGCCGCCCTCTCGAGTTCATCGGCCCGGGCGTAGCGGTCGCCCTCGTACATGAGGCCGAACGAGAGACCGAAGACGCCCCGGTCGAAGGACTCCTCGATCTTGGCGTCGTGGAGCCGCATCTCCTCCGGGGCGAGCGGCCGGTTCTCGTATCCCGCGAGGCCGATGCGGACCGAGCCGTGGCCCTGGAGCGGGACGAGGTTGAGGGGCGCGCGCGCGTCCGCCGCGTCCTTCCAGGGGCCGAAAGAGGAGAAGTCTCCCTCGGCGTCTCCGAGCCGGAAAAGGCCGCTCCCGAGGAGCGCCTCGTGCGCCGTGCCGCGCTCGTAGCCGAAGGGAGAGAAGCCGCAGTTGCCGCAAACCTGGGTCGTGATGCCCTGCTCCGCGAAGGGGCGGAAGTAGGGTAGGGGATTCCGCCGGGCGGCGTACCAGTCGTTGTGGGAGTGCGCGTCTATGAAGCCCGGCGCGACGGCGAGCCCCGCGCAATCGACGGCCGCGCCGTCGAAACCCACCGGCGCCTCCCCGCGGATCACGGCCTCGATCCGGTCGCCGTCAAGGACGACGGAGCCTGTGAAGCCGTTTCCCCCCACCCCGTCGATGATCAACCCGTTGCGCAGCAGCGTCCTCATGGCATTGTCCTCCAGGGCTTCCACCATACCCTCGTCCCGCCGGGTCCGCAAGCGTATCCGCGTTTCGCGGGCGGAACGGAAAGCGTTGCGGCCGGGCGCTCACCGCCGCGCTGCCGGTCATCGGTTCCGCGCGAGGGCTGCGCGGACCGTCTCCGCGGGGAGGACGTGGCCGCCGGGATGGACGGCCGTCTCCACCGTCCAGCCGCGCGCGGCGAGGTAGGCCGCCGCGGTTTCTCCGTGGTCGGCCGCCTCCGCCTCTCCCCACGACGCGAAAACCGGCACGCGGGCGGCGCCCCGCATCTCGCCGTCCTGCGCCAGCTCCCGCTCCATGACGTAGCCGAAACCGCCCGACGCCGCGGCGAGCCTATCGAAGAGGGGCCGCCCGTCGGGACCCGGCCGGTTGACGGCCGCCATCCCCATGGCCATGATCGCCCCCGCGGACCAGCCGAAGAGCTGGACGCCGTCCTGAGCGACCCAAGACCTGTCGCGGAATCCGCGGAGGATCCGACGCAGGAGGAGATCGTCGAGCGAGCCGCGCCGCTCGTCCCAGCCGAGGGTGCCGCGGTCCGCGAAGAAGAGGACGATCCCGTATTCCTCCGCCGCGGGGACCCAGAACGGCATTCCCGAGAGGGAGCGGGAGAGGTTGCCGTATCCGTGGAGCACGACGGTGACCGGCCATCCGCCCTTCCGCTCCGGCGTCCAAGCGGACGGAAGGTAGAGCCGGCCGCCGCGGAGATCCGCGTAGGCCCCGGGCCGCGCCGCCTCCAGTCCCTCCAGCGGGTCCTCCGCGGGAGCCGCGCCGGGAGCGATCCCCGCGGCCGGCACCGCGCTTTCCACGAAGCCGGCCGCGGAGGTGGCGCAGGCCGCGGACGTGGCGCAGGCCGCGACCGTGGCGCAGGCCGCCAGGGCCGCGAGGATCGGGAGCGCCATCGCCAGGCTGCCGCCGCGGAGCGCCCGCCGCGACGATCCGAGTGAACCGACCGATTCCGCCGCACGCCCCTCCAACCCCATCGCTCCTCCCTACGTATCGGCCGCCCGCCGCGCCGTTCGCCGGGGTCGAGTATACCGCTCTTTTTCGATTAGAATGGAAGGCATGGAGGCCGTCATGGAACTCAAGACCGAGATCGTTCAACTCCCCGTGCCCGAAGGACTCAACGTGATCGTCGGGCAATCGCATTTCATCAAGACCGTGGAGGACTTGGCCGAAATCATGGCCGGCTCCGTGCCGGGCGCCCAGTACGGCCTCGCCTTCAACGAGGCGTCGCCGCCCTGCCTGGTGCGCACCGAGGGCACCGACGAGGCGCTGGTGAAGGCCGCGGAGACGTGCGCGCTCGCGGTGGGAGCCGGCCACACCTTCTACCTCATCCTCGCCAACGTGTTCCCCATCAACGTGCTGGACCGCATCAAGGCGTGCCCCGAAGTCTGCCGCGTCTTCTGCGCCACCGCGAACCCCGTGCAGGTCGTCGTGGCCCGTACCGGACAGGGAGGCGGCATCCTCGGCGTGATAGACGGCGCGGCCCCCGCCGGCGTGGAAGGCCCGGCGGAGAAGGCCGCGCGGAAGGGACTGTTGCGCCGCTTCGGATACAAATTCGCGTAGTCGAAGTTTCGTCAGGAATTCTTCGCATTTTCCTTGCGAAACGAGGGCAAAGAAATTAAACATGCAGTATTACCTACGGGATTTGCGCTGGATGCCTGTTCTGCCCGCCCAAAAGTTCGTTCTTGAAGTTACGCAGCCTTTGGGGGAGGCATCGTCATGGATCCGTCCTTCTTATTCTCCGGCGGGGTGATCAGTCTCGTCGGAGTAGCGCTCGTCGCGCTTTGCGGCGTCCTCGTCTATAGCGACATCATCCGTACGAATCCATGGAGCATCATCCTGCTCGGCTCCACGATCCTTTGGATCGTCGGTGAATCGATGGGCATGTTGGACCCCGCCCACGGCACCGCTTGGACGACGCTGAAATACGTCGGGCTCGCGTTCCTGGGCCCCGCCTGGTTCGGCGTAGCCACGCGCTTCGCCGCCCGATCCTTTTGGGTGGGGCCGCGGGGAACCGCTATCCTCGTGGGATCCGGCCTCCTCTTCGCCCTCGCCGTACTGACCGAGCCGTTCCACGGCCTGCTCGCCGTGCCGGGAGCCGCCCAGGGCGGCGGACGCTTTTTTCGTTCCGGGCCGCTATGGTATGCCCTCATCGCGTTCGTATTCCTGAATCTGATCGGCGGTCTATTCACGCTGTACCGGGAGGTGGATCGCTTCCCCCGCATCGTCAAGCGGCGGGGCAGGATCCTCATGATCGTCGTCGCCGTACCCGCCCTCTTCGGCCTCGTGGATTTGTTCCCCACGCCGATACCGGAAGATTTTCCCCTCCTACCCTTCGCGGTCGCCTTCTCGGCGCTGCTGCTCGTCTACAGCTTCGTGCGCCTCAGGATGTTCTCGCCGCTCAAGGTCGCCCAGGCCGCGATCGTGGACATGCTCAAGGACCCGGTGGTGGTGATCGACGAGACCATGCGCATCGCGCTCGTCAACGCGGCGGCGCGGCTCATCTGCGCGCCCGGCGGCGTCGCCTCGGCCGGGATGCGGCCCGACGACGCCTTTCCCGGCTTGGAGCGCATCGTGACGGGCGCCGACGTCAACGGGGAGGCCAAGTGGGAATTCCGCGGCAGGGAGTATCTGGTGCGGACCACGATCGTGGAGAACCCCGGATCGCCGTCGCGGGCGGTCGTCGCGACGCTCAACGACGTCACCGCCTTGCGCGAGGAGCAGGACCGGCTGGAACGCATCGTCGAGGAGCGGACCCTACAGCTCAAGCGGGCCAACGAGGAACTGGAAGAGAGCCTGGCGGGGCATCAGGCCTCGGAGCTCAGACTCCAGGCCGCGCTGGCCGACAAGGACATCCTCCTCCGGGAAATCCACCACCGGGTGAAGAACAACCTCCAGATCGTGGCCAGCCTCATCAACATGCAGGCCAACCGGTTGACGGACGAGGAGTCGCGCGCCGCCTACGCCGCGGTCACGCGCCGCATCAAGTCCATCAGCCTCGTCCACGAGCGCATCTACCAGTCGTCCTCCTTCCGCAGGGTGGAACTGGGCCGCTACGTGAAAGATTTGGTGGCGTCCATCGTGTCCACCGTCGCGGACCGGAACTTCCCCATCGAGGTGGAGGTGGAGGACGCCGAGTTGAGCGTGAATCCCGACGCCTGCGTGGACATCGGGCTCATGCTCAACGAAGCGCTGACGAACGCGCTCAAGCACGGAGTGCTCCCCACGGGCGCGGGCTCCATCTCGGTGCGCGTCGGAAGGTCGGGCGATGAGGTGACCTTCGTGGTCCGCGACTCCGGTCCCGGCTTCCCGATCGAGCGGGACGAAAGCAAGGGCTCGCTCGGCATGACGGTCGTGCGGGCCCTGGCCTCCAAGTACCACGCTTCGGTCACGTACGCGAACGAAGGCGGGGCCGTCGTGACCTTCTCATTCCCCGCCCGGAGAATCCTGGCCGCGGACTCCGCGGACGCCGAATAGACCGCCGGCGCCGAATAGACCGCCGGCGCCGAGCGAGTCGCCGGCCGTCATCAGGCCAGCAGCGTAGCCGCGTTGTCCAGCCACGCCTTGCGCTCGGCGTAGGTGCTGCCGCGCAGGTTCCAAAACACGTGCACGTGCACGTCGGTGAGCCCGCAGAATTCCATCACGTTCCGTTTCCAGACGAGGGCGGGCGCCCACGATAAGGCGGATTGCCCATCCTCGGGCGGGAGGGCGTCGGTCGTCATGAAGATGTCGGCCCGCTTATCGGTGAAGAGCCCCGGCGCGTCGGCGTCGCGGAAATCGGCTTCGTGGAAACCGTAGGCCACCCCCGGCCGGAACACCCGATCCAGGAAACCCTTCATGATCGCGGGGGGGCCGCCCCACCAATCCGGATGCACGAAGACGAGCCGATGCGCGGCCCGTACCGCCTCCTGATAATGGAGCGTCCTATCGTCGAAGCTGAACTTCCGCGGCAACTCTTCCGCCGGCATGACGGGGTTGAAACCGTCCGCGTACAGATCGATGAGCTCCACCTGACCGGCCCCGCCTTCGGCGGACGCGCGGACGTCGGCGAGGGCTGAAGCCGCCGCATTGGCTATCGCCCGGTTGAATCCTTCGCGCTTGGGTTGCGCGAGTACCACGAGGTTCTTCGTATTAGCCTTGTCTAATTCTCTCATTGTGGGTATTAATATAACCAATAATACCTGACGAAAGAAGGAAGGTATGGACGAAAGATTGTCGGAGTCGGAGATCCTGGGCAAGTTGGTCGACGTGGTCGATCCGGAACTCGGGTACTCGATCGTAGATCTGGGACTCGTGTATCGCGCGGAGCACACGGAGTCCGGCATAGAGATAGATTTTACCCTCACGTCTCCGGCATGTCCGGTCGGCGAGGACATTCGGACCGATATCGTGCTCACGCTCCGGGAGCGCACCGAAGAAACGCGGATACGGGCGAACATCGTCTGGGATCCGCCTTGGCATCCCGATCGTTTGACGGACGAGATGAAGCTCGAACTTGGTTTTCCTATTTGGTGAGGAGCGTACATGAACGCATTGAGCGTACGGGGCCTGCGCGCCGGTATCGACGAAAAGATCATCCTTGAGGGTTTGGACCTGGATGTCGCCGAGGGCGAAGTCCACGCCCTCATGGGCCCGAACGGACACGGCAAGAGCACCTTGGCCTCGGTCCTCATGGGTCATCCCCGCTACGCCGTGGCGGAGGGTTCCGCCTCCCTGTTCGGCGAGGACCTGTTCAGCCTGGAGGTCAACGAACGCGCGCGGAAGGGGCTCTTCCTGGCGTTCCAGTACCCGGCGGAAATCCCCGGCGTCACCGTGGCGAAGTTCCTCAAGCGCGCCGCGGACCTCCGGCGGGAGCCGCCGGCGAACGCGACCGCGTTCCTCAAGGAACTCAAGGAGAACCTCGCGTTCCTCAACATCGACCCGGCCTTCGTGAATCGGTACCTCAACGACGGCTTCTCCGGAGGCGAGAAGAAGCGCATGGAGATCCTCCAGCTGCTCATGCTGAAGCCGCGCTTCGCCATATTCGACGAGACCGATTCCGGCCTGGACGTGGACGCGCTCAAGGTGGTGTCCGCGGGCATCAACCGTATGCGCGGACCGGGTTTCTCCGCCCTGCTCATCACCCACTACCGGCGACTCCTGGACCTGGTGAAGCCCGACAAGGTGCACGTCCTGGAGAAGGGCAAGATAGCCGCCTCCGGCGGCTTCGAACTGGTGGAGCTCCTGGAGCGCGACGGCTACAAGGGACTCCGGCGCCATGCCGAGGAGGCCGTCCATGCTTGATACCGTCGTCGAACGCTCCGCCAAGGAACTCGAGGAAGAGGCCGTCCGCGAGATCGGAACCGGCTACGAGGACCGCTTCGGCTTTTCCATGCCCGAACGGTCCGTACGGAAGGCGGCCGTGGGCCTCACCGAGGAGACGATCCGGGAGATCAGCGCGGCCAAGGGCGAGCCCGAGTGGATGCTCCGCTTCCGCCTGCGCGCCCTGGAACTGTTCCGCGCCCTCCCCATGCCCGCCTGGGGCGCGGACCTCACCGGCCTCAACTTCGACGAGATGACCTACTATGTGAAGCCGACCGAGGGCACGGCTAAGTCCTGGGAGGAGCTTCCCGACGACATCAAGCGGACCTACGACCGCCTGGGCGTGCCCGAGGCGGAAAAGAAATGGCTCGCCGGTGTCGGCGCGCAGTACGACTCCGAGATGGTCTACCACAACATCCGCGCCGACCTGGAAAAGAAGGGCGTGCTCTTCTCCGACGTGGAGACGGCCGTGCGCGACCATCCCGAGATCGTCAAGAAGTACTTCGGCTCGGTGGTCCCTCCGGACGACAACAAGTTCGCGGCCCTCAACAGCGCGGTCTGGTCCGGCGGTTCGTTCGTCTACGTGCCCAAGGGCGTGAAGGTGGAGATCCCCCTCCAGGCCTACTTCCGGGTCAACACGAAGGGCTTCGGCCAGTTCGAGCGGACCCTCATCATCGCGGACGAGGGCGCCTTCGTGCACTACATCGAGGGCTGCACGGCGCCGGTCTTCACGACCGACAGCCTCCACTCCGCGGTGGTGGAGATCCTCGCCCTGCCCGGTTCGCGCATCCGCTATTCCACGGTGCAGAACTGGTCGTCCAACATGTATAACCTGGTCACCAAGCGCGCCTTCGCCTACGAGGACGCGGTCATGGAGTGGGTGGACGGGAACATCGGGTCCAAGGCGACCATGAAGTACCCGGCCGTCTTCCTCATGGGCGAGCGGGCCCACGGGGAGGTCCTGTCCATCGCCTTCGCGGGCAAGGGGCAGGAACAGGACACGGGCGCCAAGATCATGCACTTCGCGTCCAACACCTCCAGCGTCGTCACCTCCAAGTCCATCTCCAAGGACGGCGGCACGGCGAGCTACCGCGGACTCATCAAGATGGAGGCGGGGCTCCACAACATCAAGTCGAAGGTGGAGTGCGACGCGCTCATCCTGGACCCCCATTCGCGGTCCAACACCTACCCCGTCATGGATATCCGCAGCGAAGACGCCCGGATGGAGCACGAGGCGAAGGTCTCCAAGATCAGCGAGGACCAGCTCTTCTACCTCATGAGCCGCGGGCTCACGGAGGACGAGGCCGCGGTCATGCTGGTGAACGGCTTCATCGATCCCCTGGTGAAGGAACTCCCGATGGAGTACGCCGTGGAACTGAATCGCCTCATCGAGCTTGAAATGGAAGGATCGGTCGGATGAACACCCAGTCGCTCGTTACGGAAAAAGATTCGGCCGCTCCCCGCTTCGTGGACGGAACGCTCCGCGTGCCGGCGGGAGCGGTCCCGGCGGAGCCGATCCCCGTGTCGGCCGTGCTCTCCGGCGCGGAGGGGGCGGCCCCCTACGCGCTCGCGGTGGAGGTGGGCGAGGGCGCCAAGGCCACCGTGGTGGTCCGCTACGAGTCCGGGGCGGCCGAGGCCGGCCACGCCCGCACGTCCCTGGCCCTCCGCGTGGCGCAGGGCGCGGAGCTCGATCTCATCATCACCTCGGCCCTCCCGGTCTCCTTGACGCGCGACGCGGCCAACGCGGCCTCGGTCGCCGAGGGCGGCGTCCTCCGCTGGACCGAAGTCATCTTCGACCAGGGGAAGGGGCGCTACACCACGACCGTGGACCTCACCGGGCGCGACGCGCAGGTGGATTTCGCGGGCGCGTACACCGCGGCCGGCTCCACTTGGCGTGAGCACGCCCTGTCCGAGAACCATCTGGCGCCCATGACGCGGAGCCGCGCCCTCCTCAAGTCGGCCCTCCGCGATTCGGGCCATCTCCTGTTCAGCGGCCTCATCCGCGTGGACCCCGCCGCGCCGGGCACCGACGCGTACCTCTCCAACCGGAACCTCGTCCTGGACGACGGGGCCCGCGCCGAGAGCCTTCCCCAGCTCAAGATAGAGACGGACGACGTGGCCTGCACCCACGGATCCACCACGGGCGGACCCCGGGAAGAGGAACTCTTCTACCTCATGAGCCGCGGTCTGGACCGGCTCACCGCCCGGAACATGCTCGCCCTGGGCCATCTCGGCGGGGTCCTGGACCGCGCCCCCGCGGCCCTCGCCGCCGAACTGGAGGAGATCGCGACGGCCGCCCTGGGCGGCGAGACGGAGCTCCAGCGCCCGTCCGCGGAGGGCGCGGCTTGAGACCGAAATTCGGCGCCGGCGCGACGCTCGCGGACAACGCGGCCGTCGCCCGCGCGCTCAAGGCGGAATTCCCGATTCTCGGTCGGGAGGGCCTCGTGTACCTCGACACCGCGGCCTCGGCCCAGAAGCCGCTCGCGGTGCTGGAGGCGGAGGCCGACTTCTACCGCCGGTCTTACGCCAACGTGCACCGGGCCATCCATACCCTCGGCGAGGAAGCCACCCGCGCCTACGAGGAGGCCCGCTCTCGGGTGCGGAAACTCATCGGCGCCGAACGTCTCACCGAGATCGTCTTCACGCGCGGAACGACGGAATCCATCAACCTGGTCGCCCGGACCCTCGGCGAAACCTTTCGGGCCGGGGACGAAATCGTCCTCTCCGAGATGGAGCACCACGCCAATCTCGTACCTTGGCAGATGCTCGCGGAGCGGAAAGGCGTCGTCCTCCGGTTCGTGCCCATCACCGACGACGGCGAGCTGGATCTGGCCGCCTACGAGGGACTCCTCGGACCGAAGACCCGCCTGGTCGCCCTCTCCATGGCCTCCAACGTCCTCGGGACGGTGAACCCCGCCAAGCGCATCGTGGAATCGGCCCACGCCGCCGGGGCCCTCGCGCTCCTGGACGCGGCCCAGGCGGTACCGCGCTCCTATTTACGCGCCGCGGATCTCGGCGCCGACTTCCTGGCCTTCTCCGGCCACAAGATGTACGGCCCGACCGGCATCGGCGTCCTATACGGCAGGGAGTCGGTCCTGGACGCCATGCCCCCGTTCATGGGCGGCGGCGAGATGATCAGCGAGGTGCGCCTGGAAGGGTTCAAGCCGAACGAGCTGCCCTACAAATTCGAGGCGGGGACCCCGCCCATCGCCCAGGCGGTAGGCCTCTCAGCGGCCGCCGCGTGGCTGGAATCGGTCGCGCCCGAAGCGCTCGGCGCGTACGAGTCCGAGCTCGGCGCCCGCCTCCTCGCGGCCCTGGACGAGATGCCCGCGGTCCGCGTCATCGGCCGGGCGAAAGACCGCGCGGGCATCGTCGCCTTCACGCTGGAGGGCGTGCACGCGCACGACCTGTCCGCGTACCTCGACCGCTCCGGCGTCGCCGTGCGCGCCGGCCAGCATTGCGCCCAGCCCCTGGCCCGCCGCATGGGAGTCGTCTCCACGGCGCGCGCGAGCCTCGGAGCCTATAGCCTTCCCGAAGACGTCGATTTCCTGGCGGAGCTCGTCGGCCGGGCGGCGGAGGAACTATGAGCGACGCGTTCGCTTCCCTGTACGAAGAAATCATCCGTGACCGATCCAAGCACCCGCACTGGCGCAGGCCCCTGGAAGGAATTCCTTTCGCCGAGAATCCGTCCTGCGGCGACCGCGTCCGCGTCTCGGTGACCCTCGGAGCCGACGGGAAGATCGCCGACGCCGCCTTCGACGGGAACGGCTGCTCGGTGTCCATGAGCTCGGCCGACATGCTCGCCGAGATGCTCGTCGGCCGCCCGCCCGCGGAGGCGCGCGCGCTCGTCGAACGTTTCCTCGGCGTGCTCCGCGGCGAGCTGGAGGTGGACGAACTCGACGAGCTCGGCGACCTGGCCGCGTTCAAGGGCGTCGCCCGGCTCCCCGTCCGCGTCAAATGCGCCGCCCTCGCCTGGCGCGCCGCCCTGGACGCCTTGGCGAGAACCGAGGGAGCCGCGAGCGCCTAGGGTCGCCCGGGGCCTCAGGCCCCGCGAGCGCCTGAGCGGGCATCGGCCGCGGGGATACCGGCGGCGACGAACGGGGAAGCACGGCGGTGCGGTCGCACGGCCGCGGTCGTCTTCGGGAGCGGTCCGAAGGGTCTCGGCCGGGAAGTTCCTTGACAATAGTACGATTTCGTACTATAAATAAGTACGAAAATGAACAAATCAGCCACATCGGAAGCGGGTTTCCTCATCGGGGCCGTCCACCGGACGGCGGGGAGGCTCTTCGCCCGCCTGCTCGCGGACCGGGGCGTTCCCGATCTCGGCGGCGCGGAGAACACCATCCTCTACCGGCTCTGGCGGGACGGGCCGCGGCCCACGACCGACCTCGCCCGGGCCGCGGGCTACGGCAAGTCCACGGCGACGAGCGTCCTGGACCGCCTGGAGCGCTCCGGCTGGATCGTCCGCGCCCGGGACGAGGGCGACCGCCGTACGATCATGGTGGCGCCTTCGCCCAAGGCGGTCGCGCTCCACGGCGCGTACGCGGCCGTCTCCGCGGAGATGAACGCCCGTTGGTTCACCGGCTTCACGGACGAAGAGATCGAACGGCTCGAGTCGGCCCTCAAGCGGGTCCTGGCTAATCTGGGAGGAGACGAATGATCGAACGGGAAACGGAGCTGCGGGCCTTCGTCGTGGAGGCGAAGCGGCGGACCTACGCCGCGGGAGTGGAAGGCGGGGAGGGGCCCCGGCCGGGGACGAAGGATATCCCCTACGCGGTGGACGGATGGTCGTACCTGGACAGCTACTACGGGGGCGTCGACTTCCTCGGCCAGGAAGCGGTCTGGTTCCAGGGCCGGGCGGTCTGGGGCATGAACTACTACGGCCGCACGGATGTCGCGCTCTCCGGGTCCGACCTGCCGCGCTTCCTCAAGGCAGCGCTGCAAGCGATGCCGGCACAGGCTCCCTATCGGGGCCCCGAGCGCTTCACGGAAGGGGACTACGAATACCGCTGCCGCTGGACCGGATCCCTCGGCGATTTCTCCGGCACCGAGGAGATCCTCTACCGTGGCGTGCGGGCGTACAAACTGGAATTCCATGGCGGCTCGATCGTCTAGGGCCCGCCCGGCTCGCTCCCGGGCTCGCCCTATCCGTTAATAATTTGACGGCGTGTTAAAAACGTAACATACCTGTACCCATGAATTTCAAACCGATCGTCCGAGGAATGCTCCTCGGAGGGCTCTGCGCGGTCTGCGCCTCGTGCGGGAACGCGGGAGCGAACGGCGCCGCGAAGATCCCGAGCGGAGCGGTTGCGGAAGAACTGACTGTCCCGCAGCCTTCCGGGTCCGATGATCCGGGGAACGGATGGATCCACGAAGACCTCGCGCCTTTCGGCGAGGCTCCCTGGCTCGTCGCCCCGCTCGAAGAGGACTCCGAAGAGAAGACGGAGGCGTCGGACGAGAAAATCGAGGTCAACGGGAAGACGTTCACGCTCGGAGGGCCGGCCGAGGGCGAGCTCTGGTGCGGAAGCGCGGACGACAAATGGGCGGCCATAACCGACCGGAGACAAGCGATCTATATCGAACGGGAAAACGTCCCGAAGATCGTCATCCATGCGCCGATCGATCCGTCCGAGAACACGGGCCGGAGCGGCTACGTCGTGGGGTGCATGCGGTTTTCGGACGACGGCAAAGGGCTGGCCATCGGCTACCTGCCTCGAGGCGCCGGCCCCGGCGTAGCCGCCTACGTCGATTTGGAGACCGGAGAAAGCGTCTGCGCGCGGCTGCGGGGGCGACCCCTCTCCGTCAATTTCGTCCGCGGCGATACCCTGCTCTGGTTGAGTTGGAACGAGCGTCGCGAATGGAGATCCCCGGGTCTGGAAATGACGCGGACGGACGGAACGGGAATCGACGGATTCAACCGAGGGGACCGCTATCTCCACGGGCGGCTCGCGAACGCGGCGATGCGGAAAGGCACCGACGTGCTCTTGGTCCGATCGGAGGAGCCGGGTCGGAGGGCGTACGTCGCGGCCATCGACGTATCCACGGGCCGGCAGGTCGAGGCGACGGAAGAAGACGCGGAGGCGCTCGCGTCGGTGGAGACGTTCAGGGTCCCCTGGCGGTTCTTGGGTGAGCGGCATCCGGGGACTCCGTCGATGACGGTCCGGTTGTCGATCGAAGACCGCGCCGACGTCCCGCGCGGGGCGCCGGCGAAGGAAGTCGCTTCGGACGGCGCGCCGATCACCCGCGTACCCGACGACGAGACCTGGGGGGTCGTGACCGCGGCGGAGGGTGCGTTGACCTTCCGCGGCGCTTTGGAGCGCGAAGCCGGAACCTACGCGCTCTTCGCCCATCGGAGCCCGGGAGAAGGCGACGCCCTCCTCGCGCTCGACATCGACGCGAACGGTAACCTGAAGGAGACGATGCGGTTTACCGTAGCCGGCGGTGATGACGGCCTGTCCGCGGCGATCTACGCCTACGCGAACGGGTACCTCTACCGGATTTGGGAGGGCTACGCTGTCGCGGGCAGGTGCATCCTCATCGACCGGATCGCCCTCTCCGGCGCGGGGGAGAACCGGCGGATCGCCCTCGGCGGCGCCGCGCCGTTCGAAGCGCATACCGTACGATTAGTGCCCGCCGCCGACGGCGGCTGCTTCATCCTCATACCCCGCGACCGTCGGGACGGGTATCCGTCGGTGTGCCGGCTCGACGCCGCCGGCAGCCTGAGCTGGGCGAAGACGTTGATCTTCGAACCGGCCGAAGGCGAGCTCGGCGCGCCCTTCCTGGCCGAACTTCTCGGCGACGGTATCGCCGTCCGGCATCACGACACGGTCATCACCTTGTCCGCCGATGGAGAGACGGTCGCGCGCCGCCGCTATCCGGCGATCGGTATTCCGGAGAATACGTACCGTCACCTGAGGGAGGGGACGAAGCTCTCCGTCGTCGCCTTCGACCCTCGGGCCTCCCGCGCGACGATACTGCGGTTAGGCGAGGCAAACGCGGTGACGCGGTTCGTGCTCTCCCCGTCCCTGGCATCTTCCGGACTCGAATTCAACGGCGGAGCGGATACCGATTCTCCCCCGCGTTCCGCGTATTCCTTACTGGACGGAGGAGCGCATTCCGCGGATCCGCTCCGCTTCCTCTACGTAAAAGACCGCGCCATCCGCGCTCGCCTTGAGGCGAACGGCGCCTACTTCATCCGCAACGCGGAGGACCGCTTTTTGGCGTTCTGCACGACGACCGACGCGCTGCCGTCCGTGGCCCGGCAATCGGTACTGGTAAAACGGTGGGCGATCGGCGGGAACGATTTCTTCGGCTCCGTTTCGGCCCGGATTAGCTTCAAGGACGGCGCCCGATCCGAGGAGCTGCCGATCACCCTCGCCGAAGCGGGCTCGATCCGCGCCGTCGCGACGAACGAAGGAGAACTCCAATTGGAACGGAATTACCGCGGGGTGACGATGCGCGCCTTCGTTCCCCCCGCCTATGCGAAGGACCGGACAAGATGAAGAACGGAAGATACGCGTTTCTCCTCCTCTGTTGCGCCGCCGCGGGAACCGCGCTCACGACTTGCGCCCCCGCGCCGGCCGGAGGAAGCGCCCGGGAAATGAAGCTTAAAGCCGACATCCGCGCGCTCGGGGGCTTCCCCGATTTCGATCAAAAGATGACCGACTACGCGACGACGGTGCCGCCCGACGCCGCGAGCTGGACGTTCTCCGTCACGGTTCCGGACGAGACCGGGAACAAGCTGAAAAAATACAAGGATACGATGCCGCTGGCCGTCGGCAGGAATACCTATTCGGTGGTCGTTCCGTTCATCGATCCGGGGACCTCGGAGGAGACGACGAAACGCTATACCGTCTCCGTCTACAAACCCCGCTACGTCTCGCCGTACGTCGGCAATATGATGCGCGTACCGGCGGGAACCTTCCAACGGGAAAAGCGTTCGGACAAACTGAGCGCCGTATCGGAATTCGCGATGAGCCAGCACGAAATTACCATCAACCAATTCTGGGCGGTGATGGGGTACGACAACCTCGGCTTCGGCAGGGCGGCGACCAGCGACGAACCCGTACGGCGGGTGAATTGGTATGAAGCCGCCGTCTTCTGCAATAGGCTGAGCCTGGCCGAAGGATTGAAGCCCTGCTATTCGATGAGTTCCGCGGATTTCCCCGACTATTCGTTGGAAGGGGGAGTCGATATCGATCGGCTCTCGATCGAGCACGCCTGGTTCGAAGGCGCCACCGACCCGTGGTGGTCCTCGGTGAAGGCGGATTATTCCGCGGACGGCTATCGCCTACCCTCCTACTTCGAATGGGTCTGGGCGGCGATGGGCGCGGATTCGTCGGCGCCCGGAGAGGTCAACCGATCGGGATACCGAAAAAAATACGCGGGCGATACCGGTTCCGATTTCCCGGGCCATTACGCGGTTTGGCGCGAGGAGCGGCCGCTTCCGGTGGGCACGAAACTCCCGAATGAACTCGGGCTGTACGACATGACCGGAAACGTCGGCGAGTGGTTCACCGACGCGTTGGAGATCGTGAAGGTGGACCCGGAAAAAGCAATCCAGTATCCCGAGCTCGAAGGGCAGGTCGACGACTATCGGGGAAACGAGGCGGCTCCGGGCCGCGCGTTCGCCCCCTCCAACTTCGCCGTCAAGGAGATGTGGGGCATCATGCAGACGCCGCTCGTGCCGACCGCGCTCTACCGGAACGACAACCTGGGATTCAGGGTCGTGCGGCGTTGAGCGCGCGGGGCGAAGCCGCGCGGCGGTCCGCGCCGGCGCGCGGCTTCCCTCCGCCCTTTTTCGGGGTTATACTGCGCCCATGGACGCAAAAATGATGAAGGCCGCCCTTGCGGCTCAACGGAACGAGATCACGGAATACCACGTGTACACGCAGCTCGCCGACGTGTGCAAGGATCCCAAAAACGCGGAGATCCTCCGGTCCATCGGCGAAGCCGAACGGCGCCACGCGGCGTTCTGGCAGACCAAGACGGGCCGCGAGGTCAAGCCGGACGGCCTCAAGGTCTTCCGCACGGTCTTCCTTGCCCGCATCCTCGGCCTCACCTTCGTGCTCAAGCGCATGGAGAAGAACGAGGGTACCGCCTCCAAGGCCTACGCCGGCCTGAACGAGGCCTTCCCCGAAACGAAGAAATTGAGCGAGGACGAGGCGAGCCATGAGCGCGACCTGCTCGCGATGCTGGACGAGGAACTCCTCCAGTACGTCGGCTCCATCGTCCTCGGCCTCAACGACGCCCTCGTGGAGCTCACCGGAGCCCTGGCCGGTTTTACGCTCGCCCTCGGGGATACCAAGATCATCTCGCTCGCGGGCCTCGTCACGGGCATCTCGGCGGCCTTCTCCATGGCCGCCTCGGATTACCTTTCCTCCAAGGCCGAGGGCGACCCGCGCGCGGCCAAGTCGGCCGTCTACACGGGCGTCGCCTACCTCATCACGGTCATCCTCATGATCCTTCCGTTCCTGCTCATCTCGAGCAAATTCGTGAGCCTGGCCATCACCCTCGCGATCGTCGTGACCATCATCTTCCTGTTCAACTACTACCTGTCCGTGGCGAAGGACCTCAACTTCAAGCGCCGCTTCCTGGAGATGACCTTCATCAGCATGGGCGTCGCGGCGTTCTCCTTCTTCATCGGGTGGGTGCTGAAAGCGGTGTTGGGGGTAGACGCGTAAATAGGGGGAGCGCCGCTAGCGGCTGAAGCGGGACGCGCGCAGCAGGCGTTACAGCGCGCGTCCCGCCGCAGCGGGTAATGGCGCGAGCCCTAGTTACGCGGCTCCCTTCGGATCGGCGCTCATCGAATCGCGCCTCACCCTCGCTTCGGCCTCCTCGCCGCCTTGCGGCTGCGGGGGCCTCCACTTACCCCCACTGCGGGGGAGCGCGATTCGATGAGCGTAGTCGCAGGGAGTGAGGATGGGGCGGTTCCGGTTATTGGCGCGGCCGCGGAGGTTCGCGGTCACGGCGTACGTACTGATCGGCGCCTGCGTCGTCGGGCTCTACGCGGCGGTGCCGGCGCTCTTCACGAGCGCGTACGGGACGATGGCCGCGCCCTCCGCGGCGGTGAACGGGGCGCTCGCCCGGGATTTCTACGCCACGTTTTTCGTTTCCTACGCGCTCGTCGTCGGCGCTACCTTGGTCCTGGCCGTAGCGCGGTCGCGGACGGGCCGCGGCCTGGCGGCGACGGCCGCGGTCGTCTCCATCGTGATCCTCGGGTATCCGATGGAAGCGTACTTGACCGTGAAGCTTCTCCTCTGCGCGGGCTGCCTCCTCGCGCTGGCCCTCCGGTTCTCCTGGCCGCGTAACCTCATCCTGTGCGCGGTTTCCCTCGCGGCGTTCGTCGCCTTCCAGCGGCCCAACGTCCTCTTCGGGGAAACCGTGCTGACCCGGACCGCGCCGGGCATCGGGGGCGCCGAAGCGGCGGTCCTGATCCTCGCCCTCGCTTCGGTAGCCTTGGCGGCGTGCCTCGTGCGCGCGCTCGCGGATATGCTCCGGGAGGCCGAGGCCGCCGTCGCGCACCTCGACGTCACCATCGATCGGCTCTCGGAGTTCAACCAGGACCTCCAGCGCTACGCCCGCGTCGCCGACGAGGAGGCGATCACCAAGGAGCGCAACCGCATCAGCCGGGAAATCCACGACATTTCCGGTTATATTTTCACGAACCTGGTCGCGCTCATGGACGCGGCGATCAGCATGGGAGGCAGGGACGCGGAGCGGCTCGCGGAGCTCCACGCGGCCGCCCGCGCCCAAGCGAAGGAAGGGCTGCAGGAGACCCGGCGCGCGCTCCGCGCCCTCCGCGCCTCCGACGCCCACCGGGAACGGGGCATCGCCGCCATCTTCAAGATCAAGACCGTGTTCGAGCGGGTGACCGGCATCGAGGTGGCGGTGGAGGCGGGCAACATGCCGCCGAGTTTCGGGGACGAGATCGACTTGGCCGTGTACCGGATCGTGCAGGAGGCGCTCACGAACGCGATGCGCCACGGCCGCGCGACCCGCGTGACGGTACAGTTCTGGATAGAGGACGGTTCCCTGGAGCTCTGCGTCCAGGACGACGGGCTCGGGGCCAAGGAGATCGCGAAGGGGATCGGGCTCACGGGCATGGAGGAGCGGGTGGGCAAGCTGGGCGGGACGGTGAGCGCCGAGAACGCGGTAGAAGGCGGTTTCAGGCTCAGGGTCCGCATACCCCTCGCGTAGGAGGAACGATGGAGACGGAACGGGAACCGCGTATCCGCGTCATGCTCGTGGACGACCAGCCGCTGTTCGCGCTGAGCCTCAAGACCTTCCTGGAGAATTACGCTTCCGATATCGAGGTGGTCGGCGTCGCGGAAAACGGGTCCAAGGCGGTGGAGCTCGCCCTCGAACTTTCCCGCGGGACCGGCGCGCCGGACATCGTGCTCATGGACGTGCACATGCCCGTGATGGACGGCGTGGAGGCCACCAAGCGCCTGCGCGTGTACCTGCCGGCGGCGAAGATCATCATGCTGTCCACCTACGACGAGGACGAGTACGTCCGCGAGGCCCTGAAGCGCGGCGCCTCGGGCTACCTCCTCAAGGACATCTCGCCGACGGAGCTCATCGCCGCCGTCCGGGCGCTCCGGGGAGGGGTCATGCAGATCTCGCCGCAGATCGCCGCCAAGCTCGTGAACCAGCTCTACGACGAGTCCAAGCCCAAGGCGGAGGAGATCGCCCGCAAGTTCGAATGGTTCGATACGCTCACCAAGCGCGAACGCGAGATCTTCGCGCTCATCGCCACGGGCCAGGACAACGCGGGCATCGCGGCCAACCTCGGCATCGCGGAGCAGACGGTGCGCAACCACGTGAGCCTCATCTATTCCAAGCTCGGCGTGAACGACCGGTTCGAGATCATCCAGCTCGCCAACGAGATCCGGTACCACGAATAGGTACATTTGTCCCGGTCCCCACGCGGCGGATCGGGACATCCGTCCCTTCCCCGTTCGGCGGGGCGAGGCTACCCTTGCGTAGCATCTCGCTACGAAGAAAGGAGGCACAGGGTATGAAAAAGTCACTCGCCATCGTCGTCGCGTGCGCCGTGAGCGCAGCGGCGTTCGCCGCGGGCTCCAACGAGCTCGTCATCAATTCCTACATGTCGGACCAGGCGCCGAAGGAGACGTTCCAGAAATTGGCGGACGAATTCCAGAAGCGGAATCCCGACATCAAGGTCACCGTGAACACGACGGCCCACGAGCAGTTCAAGACCCTGCTCCCGAGCTGGCTCACCTCGTCCCAGGCGCCCGACGTCGTGACTTGGTTCGCGGGGTACCGCATGCAGTCGTTCGCGGAGAAGGGCCTGCTCGAGCCGATCGACGGCGTTTTCCCGGGCGGTTCCTTCGAGTCCGAGTTCCCCGCGGCGTTCAAGGGCCCGGCGAGCTACCAGGGATCCGTCTACTTCATGCCCCAGAGTTGGTACTGGTGGGCGGTGTACTACAACAAGGACGTCTTCGCCAAGCTCGGGCTTTCGGTCCCGAAGACCTCCGACGAGTTCATGGTCGTCTGCGAGAAGCTCAAGGCCGCGGGGATCGCCCCCATCGCCATCGGCGCCAAGGACACGTGGACCGCGGGCGGCTGGTTCGATTACATGAACAGCGCGGTCAACGGCGGCGAGCTCCACGTCAAGCTGACCTCCGGAGCGGTGCCCTACACCGACGCGTCCGTGAAGAAATCATTCGGCTACATCGCCGAACTCGCCAAGCGCGGCTACTTCATGCCGAACGCCTCCAGCTACTCCTGGCAGGAGGCGGCCAACGTCCTCTTCCGCGGAGAGGCGGGTATGTACCTCATGGGTCAGTTCATCAAGGACGTCGCCCCCGCCGAGGTGAAGGACAAGATCGACTTCTTCAAGTTCCCCGTCTTCGAGGGCCGGGCCGACTATTCGGTGGATACGCCGACCGACGGTTTCATGATCCCGAAGAACGCCAAGAACAAGGCGGCCGCCAAGAAGTTCCTGGCCTACCTCGCCACCGCGGAAGCCCAGGAAGCCTTCTGCAAGCCGCTCGGCCGGCTGGCCGCGAACAAGAAGGTCGCCGTGCCGAACGCCGACGCCAAGCGCGGCTTGGACATGGTCCTCGGGGCCAAGAACGCGATGCAGTTCTATGACCGCGACGCGCCCGAAGAGATGGCCGCCAAGGGCATGAACGCCATCGTCGACATCATCGGGAATCCCGGCAATATCGATTCGATCCTCGCGGCTCTGGATAAGGAGCGCGTCCGCATCTACGCGAAGTAAGGGAAGCGGGCGGGGCGTCGGCTCCGCCCGTTCGTACGCGCGTCAATCAAGCCGCGTCCAGCCGTTTCCGAGGAGAGGCATCGATGACCCTAAAGAAGGAAAAACTTCTGCCCTGGGCTTTTCTGGCCCTGCCGCTCACGATGTACCTCGTCTGGGTCATCCTGCCGGTTTTCCAGAGTCTCCTGTTCAGCATGACGTTCCGCGACACCATCATGTACGGGCGCAAGTTCATCGGCCTGGGGAACTTCGCCCGGTTGGTCCTGGATCCCCAGTTCCACCTCGCGCTCCTCAACAACCTGGTCTGGCTCGTGGCCTTCGTGGCCGTGCCGATTCCGCTCGGCCTCGGCATCGCCATGCTCTTCAACCAGGACTATGCGGGCTCTCGGCTCTACAAGACCCTCTTCTATATCCCCATGACGCTCTCGTTCGCGGTCATCGGGACGATCTGGGCCTGGATCTACCACCCCGACTTCGGCGCGCTCAACACGCTGCTGCGGGCGATCGGCCTGGACGGCGCGGCCGTCCAGTGGCTCGGCGATAAGCGCTGGATGACGGGCGCCCTCGTCGCGGTGGGCGTCTGGCGCCAGGTCCCCTACGTGATGATCCTCTACCTCGCCGGGCTCAAGAACGTACCCGAAGAACTCGTGGAGGCGGCGACGGTGGACGGCGCGAGCTGGCCTCAGCGCTTCCGCCACGTCGTACTCCCCATGTTGGCCCCCGCCACCGTCGTCGCGGTGACCATCTCCATCATCGATTCGCTCCGGTCCTTCGATATCGTCTACGTGATGACGAACACGAAGGCCCGCGCGGCCGAGGTCCTGGCGAGTTATATGTACTCGTCGGCCTTCCATTACCAGGACTACGGATACGGGTCGGCCATCGCGGTCGTCCAGTTCGCGATAACCTTCGGCTTCATCGTGGTGTACGTGACGAACACGCTGAAGAACGAAATCCAGCGCTAGGGGCGCCCCATGGTGACGACATCGCGCGCGCAGCGCAACGCATTCAGATACGCCTTCTACGCGGCGGGGACCCTCCTTGTGGCGGTCTGGCTCATCCCCATCGCGCTCGCCGCCTTCACGTCCATGAAGTCGATGGACGAGATCATGGGCAGCAAACGCATGTGGGCGCCGCCGGAGCGGTGGACGCTCTCCAATTTCGCCGAGGTGTGGGGCCGCGTCGGCATGGCGCGCTACGTCCTCAACACCATGATCATCTCCGTGCCCTCGGTCATCGGCGCCCTCCTGGTCTCCAGCCTCGGCGCCTTCGCGTTGGCTTTCTACCGCTTCCGCCTCAACAAGCCGGTGTTGATCGTCTTCATCACGGGCATGCTCATCCCCTTCCAGATGCTCCTCATCCCGGTCTACCGCTTCTCCGACCGGATCGGGATCATCAACACGTTTCCCGGGGTGATCCTCTTCCACATCGCCTTCCAGCTCGGGTTCTGCACTTTCTTCCTGCGCAACTTCATGAAGACGATTCCGTACAGCTTGATCGAGGCCCCACGGATCGACGGGGCTACGGACTTCTTCATCTACCGCAAGATCGTCCTCCCGCTCTCCGTCTCGTCGATGGCCGCCCTGGGCGTGCTCGAATTCACCTGGATCTGGAACGACCTGCTCTGGTCGCTCATCCTCCTGCAGGTGGACCGGCTCAAGCCCGTCACGCTGGGCCTCGCGAACATGCAGGGCGAGTTCATCGCGAACTACAACATGATCGCCGCGGGGTCCCTCATCGCGGCCGCCGCGCCGCTCGCGGTCTTCCTCGTGTTCCAGAGGTACTTCATCGCGGGGCTCACCGTGGGTGCGGAGAAAGGTTAGCGCGCCATCGGCTGTAACGGGACGCGCGCAGATCCGTCGCAGCGTGAGGGCCCGCGCGAATACAAACGGCCCGGGCGGAGCCGGGCCGTTTGTATTCACGCACCCTCACGCTGACGGTCAGGAAC
>JAEXTK010000156.1 GCA_023406985.1 Spirochaetota bacterium
GCCGAGGCTCGCCGCGCCCGAGAAGAGGTCCGCGAGGCTCGGTTCCGGGGTGTAGGCGTTCGCCGCTCCGCAGCCGCGGCCCGCGCCGCCACGGGCTTGACCGGCGCCGGCGCGTCGGCCGTAGGCCCCGGTCCGGGCTTCGCCGGTCGCCTGGCGTCCGTCGCCGCCCCTCCGGCGTTCGCCGTAACCGCGGCCTTCGCCGCGGCCGAGCCTGCTCTCCGAGGTGAGCGGTTGCCGTTCCGATCGGGGGATGCCGCCGTTCCTGCCGGATTGCGGCCGCTCCCCGTCCTGCGCGCTCCGATCGCTCCGCGGTCGGCGCGCGAGCGGCGCGGAAGCCGTTCCGGGGCGGTTTCGCCGATTCGCGCCGTTTTCCGGATCCCGCAGGGGTTCGATGTCCAGGCGGTAGGGATGATCCAGCTCCACGGGAATGCGGAAGCCGATGAGGCGCTCGATATCGCGGAGGAGGGGCCGCTCTTCCGCGTCGCAGAAGGAGACGGCCACGCCCTCGGCGCCGGCCCGGGCGGTGCGGCCGATGCGGTGGACGTAGGTCTCGCTCTCGTTCGGGAGGTCGAAGTTCACGACGAGCTCGATGTCGTCCACGTCGATGCCGCGGGCCGCGAGGTCCGTGGCCACGAGGACGTCCACGCCGCCGCTGCGGAAGGCGTCCATGGTGCGGGTCCGGGCGTTCTGGCTCTTGTTCGCGTGGATGGCGTCGGCGGCGATCCCTTCGGCGGCGAGCTGCTTCACGAGCCGGTTCGCGCCGTGCTTCGTCTTGGTGAAGACGATGACGCGCTTGAAGCCGTCCTCCTTGAGTATGGCGGCGAGGAGGTGCCGCTTGTCCTCCTTGCTCACGAAGAGGACTTTCTGGTCGATCTTGTCGGCGGTCGGTTGGGTTGAGGCGACGGCGGCCCGGACGGGGTCCTTGAGGAGGGGATCGGCGAAGGCCTCGATCTCCGGCGGCATGGTCGCCGAGAAGAAGATGGTCTGCCGTACGGCGGGGAGGAGGGCGACGATGCGGCGGACGTCGCGGATGAAGCCCATGTCGAACATGCGGTCCGCCTCGTCCAGGACCACCGCTTCCACCTTGCCGAGGGTGAGGTGGCCGCGGTCCACGAGGTCGAGGAGCCGGCCGGGCGTGGCGACGAGGACGTCGACGCCCTTGGACAGGGCCTTCTCCTGCGGCGTGGAGCCCACGCCGCCGAAGACGCAGACCCGGGTGAGGTTGGCGCCGCGGCCGTACGCGGCGAAGCTCGCCTCGATCTGGGCGGCGAGCTCCCGGGTGGGCGCCACGACGAGGACCCGGGCGCCTTTGGCGGGGGCCGGGCGCGGATCCTGGAGGAGACGCTGGATGAGCGGTAGGGCGAAGGCCGCCGTCTTGCCCGTGCCCGTCTGGGCGATGCCCAGGAGGTCGCGGCCGGCCAGGAGGGCCGGGATGGATTCGGCTTGGATGGGGGTGGGCGTCTCGTACCCCTCGCCGCGCACGGCGGAAAGGACCGGGTCCAGGAGCCCGAGGGAAGCGAAGTCGTTTTGGTTCAAACGGTTTCCTTACGGAGGGCGCGGGACGGCCCTCCGGACGCGCATGCGGCGTCGCGCTCAAGTCTCGCCGTACGGCGCGTAAGGCCGTCGGCCGGGCGACGCCGCGGTTCCCTTCGGCATCGGGCGGGGGCCCGGCGCGGGAATCGACGTCCGTTCGGCTCCGCCAGGGAGCCGGGCGACGGCTTCGGCTCCCTGAGCGGGGCCCGCCGTCGCGCTTACCGTGCCTCGAATATACCGCGTCGCGGCGACAGGTTCAAGCCTTGCAATGCGGGCGAAATCGGGCGATCCTTCTCCCCGACAGGTACTTTTGAAACAACGGCGAGGTGACCTTTGAAGATAGGTAGAGCGTTCCGTTTCCTTTTTCTTGTCGTTCCGTTGGCCGCGGCGGCCCAGTCCGTCGCGGCCCAGTCCGCGGCGGCCCCGGTCGCGACTGCCCCGGCCGCCGAGCGGCCCATGGACTTCGCGGAGGTGTGGGCCTACCTCATGAAGGGGGAAGAGGCCTTCTTGAGCGCGCAGTATCCCATCACCGACATCGGGTACTTCGGCGCGGGGATTTCGATGTTCGGGAAGCTGACGGGCGTGCCCGATCGCCGGAAGCTCGCCTCCTTCAAGGGCCGGGTCCACCTCGTGGTGGCCGAAACCGGCAACCAGGCCCTCACCCACTTCTGCCTCGATCCGCGCTTCGAACTGCGCGAGGCCATCATCGGGGAGATCGTCGCCGCCGCGGCCCCCTTCGACGGAGTGCAGATCGACTTTGAGGCGGTGCCGTCCGCGGACAAGGCCCTGTTCGTGGAGTTCCTCGGCCGGCTCAAGGAGCGGCTCGGCGGCAAGCCGCTCACCGTGGCGCTCCCCGCGCGCTGGAAGACGGTGGACGACTCCTACGACTACGCGCTCATCGGCCAAGTCGTGGACCGCATCGTCGTCATGGCCTACGACGAGCATTGGAGTTCGAGCGTGCCGGGCCCGATCGCCTCCATCGATTGGTGCAGGAACGTCTCCCAGTACGCGCTCTCCACGATCGGCCCCGGCAAGCTCATCATGGGCCTTCCCTTTTACGGGCGGGCCTGGGCGGACAAGAATCCGGCCCGGGCCTACAAGCATTCGGGCGTGGCCCAGCTCCGCGCGGAGAAGGCGCTCGAGACCGTGAACCGGGACAACGAGATCCCCTTCTTCGACTACCAGGAGACGGTGAACGTCCGCGTGTTCTACGAGGACGCCGCCTCCATCTCCTACCGCCTCCAGCTGTACGGGAGCGCCTCCGTGGACAAGGTCGCGTTCTGGCGGCTCGGGCAGGAAGACGCGGCCGTCTGGACCTATCTCAGGGCCGTCAATTGAGGCGGGGCCGCCTCGTCCTGGAGACCGAACGCCTCCGATTGCGCGATCACCGGAGAAGCGACTTCGAAAAGTACTACGCGCTCTTCGCCGATCCTGAGGTCGCCGAATTCATCGCGTACGGCCTCCGTTCCGACCGGAAGGCCCAAAAGCGCGCGTTCTCCGCGATACGCGCCCAGCCGGCCCTCGCCGCGCGCGACAAGTATTACCTGCTCGCGGAGGACCGCGCGAGCGGGGAGTTCGTCGGGGAGTGCGGCTTCGACGTCATCCGGCGGGAAGCGGGGGGCGGGATCGCGGAGGCGGGCTACTACATCGCGCGCTCGAAGTGGGGCGCGGGCTACGCGACGGAAATCCTCGGCGCGCTCATCGACTATTGCTTCCGTGAGCTCGGCCTCCACAAGGTCATGGGGACCTGCGACTGCCGGAACCTCGGGTCCGCCCGCGTCATGGAGAAGTGCGGCATGGTCCGCGAAGGGCTCCTCCGTCTCCAGCGGGCGAGCGGGGGAATCTGGGTGGACGAATGCTTCTACGGAATCCTGCGGGGGAGCCGATTTCCGGAGATACCGTCGTAATCCCGCAACCGTAGGGAGCTGGGCCCGTCTAAACTAATGATTACCGGAAAAGTAAACATTGGAGGCCCCATGGTTCCCGCACAGACGACGAGGCCGGCGTGGCTGTCCCGCATCAAGGAGTTCGCCGCTCCGGACAGCGGCGCGGCCGCCCGGCAACTGATCAATACGTTGTTGCCCTATTTCGCGATCTTGGCGCTCATGTACCTGACGATCCGGTGGGGCCTGCCTGAAGCCGTGACGCTCGCCCTGTCCCTCCCGGCGGCGCTGTTCCTGGTCCGGGTCTTCATCCTCTTCCACGATTGTTCGCACGGATCGTTCTTGAAGTCGAAGCGGGCGATGACCGCGATCGGCACCTTCCTCGGCATCCTCACCTTCACCCCCTACGCGACCTGGAGGTGCTGCCACGGCATCCACCACGCCACGGTCGGCAACCTGGACCGCCGCGGCGTCGGGGACATCTGGACCATGACCGTGCAGGAATACCAGGCGAGTTCCCGCTTCGCGCGCCTCAAGTACCGCCTCTACCGGCACCCCCTGGTGCTTTTCGTCCTCGGCCCCGTCTACGTCTTCTTGATCAAGAACCGGTTTCCCGACAAGCACGCGAAGCGTGGGTAGACCCTGAGCCTGCTCATCACCAACGCCGGCATCCTCGCGATCGCCCTGGCGTGCGCGTTTACGATCGGGTTACGGGCGTACCTGCTCATCCAGCTGCCCACGCTGTTCTTCGCGGCGGTAGGCGGCATCTGGCTCTTCTACGTCCAACACCAGTTCGACCCGAGCTATTGGGAGCGTTCCAATGACTGGCAATCGTTCGAGGCGTGCATGCGGGGCAGCTCCTTCTACAAGTTGCCGCCCGTCCTCCAGTGGTTCTCCGCCAACATCGGCTTACACCACATCCACCACCTCGCGCCGCGCATCCCGAACTATCGGCTCCAGGCCTGCCTGAACGCGATTCCCGACCTTGACCTCGTGGACGCGATCACCCTCCGCCGCAGCTTTTCGGCCATCTACCTCAATCTCTGGGACGAGATGGGCAAGCGGCTCGTGAGTTTCCGGAGCCTGCGGGCTACGCGAGCTTGAAGCGCTCCGTCTCGCGCAAGAGCGTATCGATGTAGTCCTTGTTCCGGGCGCCGAGGTCGGAGATCGCGGTCAGGGTCTTGTTGATCTCCACGGTGCCGACGGCGATCTCTTCCATGCCTTGGCGGATGATCTGGGTCTCGCCGAGGAGGGAGGTCATCTCCGCGCGGATCGTGGAGCTGGAACCGGTCATCTCGTTCGACCCGACGCGGACCTCCGCGGTGACCGCGTTGATCGCGGTGAGCGCGTCGAGTATCTGCCGGCTGCCCTCTTCCTGTTCGGACATCGCGTTTTTCAGCTCGCTTTCGAGGTTGTCGATGCGGCGGATCATGGCGAGGGTGTCGTCGAAGGCGGAGTCCGCCACCTTGGAGTCCGCGACGACGCGCTCGATGGATTCCCGGATGGCGTTGATGTTGGCCTTCACCCGCTTGGACTGGGCGGCGGCCGACTCGGCGAGCTTGCGGATTTCGTCCGCGACCACGGAGAAGCCCCTGCCCGCCTCGCCGGCGTGGGCGGCCTCTATGGCGGCGTTCATCGCGAGCAGGTTCGTTTGCGCCGCGATGGCGCTGATGACGGCGTTCGCCTCCATGAGCGAGGCCGACTGGGCGTCGATGGCGCCGATCCGGTCGCTCACCGCCTTGAGCCGCGCCTTCCCGTCGTCGGAGGTGCGTATGAGCTCCGCGAACTCCCTCTCGACCTTCTCGACGTTGCGGGACATGGAGCCGATGTTGGCCACCATCTCCTCTATGGCCGCCGAGGATTGCGTGACGCTGCTCGCCTGTTCCTCTATCCGCCGGTTCAGGGCTTCCAGGTTGCCCGAGATCTGGTCCACCGTCGCCGCCGTCTCGGTGACGCTCGCGCCCTGATTCTCCACGCGTTCGCGCATGGAGCCGATGTTGGCGGAGATCTGGTTCACCGAGGCGGCCGTCTCCATCAGGTTGGACGCGAGGCTGCCGCCGATCTCCGAAAGGCGCGCCGTGGACTCTCGCACCGAGAGGAGGATGGCGGCGAGCGCCTCGGAGAATTCGTTGAACGCGGCCGAGGTCTCGCCGATCTCGTCGCGCGAGTCGATGAGGAGCCTCCCCGTGAGGTCGCCCGATCCGGAGGCGATATCCTTGAGCGATCGGCGCATGGCGATGACGGGCCGGGCGATCCGCTTCGCGAATACGCGGGAGAGCAGCGTCGCGGACATGAGCGAAATGAGCAGAACCGCGCAGATCACGATGATCCGCGGCGCGAGGGTCCGTTGGATATCCGCCTTCCGCGTCGCGATGAGGGCGTCGATGCCGTCGATGTAGGCGCCCGTTCCGATCACCCATCGGAAGGGTTCGAAGGCGAGCGAATAGCTGCGCTTGGGGAGCGCCTCGCCTCCCTCCTTCTTGGGGAACCAATATTCGGTGAAACCGCCTCCCGCCCGGCCCGCCGCGATGATGGCCTTGATGAATTCGTTTCCCTGGGCATCCTTCGCGTCCATGCGGGGGAGGCCCTCGGCGCTCCGTCCGAGCAGGACGACGTTGACGCCGTCGTAGGTGTCCGCCCAAAAGTAGCCGTCTTGCCCGAACCGTAGCTCGCGGAGGAGATCGGCGGCGAGCTTCATGCCCGCCTCGCGGGAGATCTCGCCGGACCGGATACGGCCGTCCACCGCCGTAAGGAGGCTTACGGCGGTCTCCACTTCGCTTTTCACGAGCAGGTCGAAGCTCTCCCGCAGGTACCCTTCGTAGTCCCGGACCGACGTAGCGGTGGCGGTGAATATGTTCACCACCGTCACCGCGCCGAACGCGAGCGCGAGCACGAAGACGATGGACACGGTGAGCAAGGTTATCTTCGACGCGATGCTTTTCATGCGGGGAGGTCCCTCCAAGCTGAGTTCAGGTTACTCCATGGTAGTGCAGCCAAGGTTTGGACGCCAGGCTAATCCGCGCGGGTACGCGCGCGGAAGCGCCGGCCGGTCACAGCCGGGACGATCCGCCGAGCTCCAGGGCGAACACCTTGCTGCGGCGTTTCTCGTCGTAGTGGCGCCGCTTCCGCTCGGGAAGGCTCTCCACCGGAGCCTCCCGGAAGCCGAGCAGCTCGAACCAGTCGTGGGTCTTCGTGGTGAGGACGAAGACGCGGCGGAAACCGCGCTTGGCGGCCCGGTCGATGAGGTAGCGCACGATGCGGCGGCCGAGGCCGAGGTCGGCATAGGCGGGGTCCGTGGCGATGGCCGCGATCTCTCCCTGGCTCTCGCCCCAATCGTGGAGGGCGCCGCAGGCGTGCACCGAACCGTCCACGTCGTAGACGACGTAGTCGTCCCGCTTCTCCAGGACCTCCTCGGCGCTCCGCCGCAAGAGCGTGCCGCGGGCCATGAGCGGCTCCATGAGGCGCATGACCTCCGCCGTGTCGTCCGCGGCGAAGGGGCGGATGGATTCGTACTCGTCGGCGTAGACCATGGTGCCGACGCCGAGGTTGGAAAAGAGTTCGCGGAGCACCGCGCCCTCGTCCCTGCCGTCCACGAGGTGGACCCGCTCCACGCCCGCGCGGGAAGCCCGCAGGGCGAGTTCCAGTTCCGCCATCGCGCGGGAGGTCGAGCCCGCGTTGAGCGCGAGGACTTCGGCGGCCTCGGCGGGAGTCATCCGCGCGGCCCGGCCGCCGTCGGCGGGAAGGAAGGTCTCCGGCAGGCTGAAGCGGTCCGCCCGGATGCCTTCGGCGGCGGAGACGATGAAGAATTTGGCGGCGCCGAGCTCCGTGCAGGCGGCCAGGGCGATATCGTCGCTCGGCAGGTTATAGGGTTTTCCCGCCGCGCTCCAGCCGATGCAGGGGAGGATGGGCACCATGCCGAGCTCGAGGATCCGCGCGAGGGGGTCGGTGAGGATCCGGTCCACCTTACCGGAATGGCGGAGGTCCGTGCCGTCCACGACGCCGAGGCCGCGGGCCCGCACGAAGTTGCCGATGACCGCGTCCACGCGGCTCGCGGACAGTTCGGTCATGAAGCGGGTCGCCACCTCGAAGGCGGCCATCTTGACGAAGGGGATGGCGTCCTCGGTGGTTATCCGGACGTTGCCCGCGTATTCGGAAACGATGTCGTACTCCTTGAGCACCGCGTCGATCCATTCCTTGGCGCCGGGCACGATGACCACGCGGATGCCCGTCTGGGCCAGGAGGGCCAGGTCCTTCATGAGGAAGGGAAAGCGCGGGTCCTCGGTGACGGGAAAGTCGATCTTGAAGACCATGGTGGTCTTGTCGAAGCGGCTCTGATAGTAGAAGGCTTCGCGGATGAGTTCCACCTGGGCGCGGCTCGTTTCGTCCATAGGGTCGATGATAGTACGGTTGTGCCGGAGTCGTGAAGTGGCGTCCGTGGTATAGTAACCCCATGGGCAAGAAAACGGAGTCCGCCCGCGTCACGTTCGGAAACTGGCTGTTCGGCCACGGGGTGATGAAGCGGACCATACTCGTACCGATCTACGCCTTGCTCTCGGTAGCCTTCGGCCTCTCCTGGTTCATGAGCGTACGCGGCTCCCGTTCGGCCATTTTTCGCGCCGCGGACGAACTCGCGCGTTCCGCGGCCCAGCGCGCGGAGGCGGAGTTGCATGAGCGGCTCGCCTTGCCCGCCGCCATCGTGGAATCCAACGCGGCCCTCCTCGCCTCCTCGGGGTGGGCCCGCACCCCGGCCCCCCCCGCCACCAAGGCCCCGGCCCTCTCCCGGGA